>JAGRKN010000288.1 GCA_020442275.1 Rhodoblastus sp.
TATTCCGCCAATCTGGAAGAGGACGTGAGCCCGCGCGACCTGATCGATCGCGTGCATGCGACGATTCTGGAAACCGGCGTCTATCCGATCGGCGGCGTGCGCGTGCGCGCCGAGCGCCGCGATCTCTACAAGGTCGCCGATGGCGACCCGATGAACGCTTTTTGCGCGATCCTGATCCGGATGGGGCGCGGCCGCGACGAAGAGACGCGTACGCGCGTGTCGAAAGCCGTGCTGGCGACGCTGGCCGATGTCACGGCTGGCGCCTTCGCCAGGCGGGGTCTGTCGCTGTCGGTGGAAATCCAGGAGATCGACGAGGCCGGCGCCAGCCGCAAGAACAATTTGCACGAGCGGCTGAAGGGCAGGGCGGGCGCGGCCTGAGGCAATGCGCACATACGTCGCGCCGACCGGAAAACGTTAACGAATTGTGATGCGTCGCACAGCGCGGGCGGACGGAGCACGCTAACCTGTGGTTGTTCGGGCAGGCAAGACTTCGTGGGGGCGAAAACTTCTTGTCCGTGCATCAGGCGACGCCAACGCGCATGTATTTTAAGCGCGTCGGCGTCGCTTCTGTTTTGAGCTGGCGCTGCGCCGTTCAGATGCTGGCCGAATGCCTGACGGCGCCCTGTTCGAGATGCGCGTCGAAGGCCGCGCAGATCGAACGGATGAAGTCGCGGCCGAGTCGTGTGGCGGACACGCGCGTTCCCTCCACTTCGGCGATGCCGTCGGCCCGCATGGGCGCAAGCCGCGCGACGGACTCGTCGAGTTCGGCAAGCGGGCGCGCGTGGCTCGCGCAGACTTCCGCGAGATTGACCACAAAATCGCACATCAGCCGCTCGATGATCTCGGCGCGGAACCGGTCGTCGGCGGTCATCTCCACGCCGCGCGCGACCGGCAGTTCGCCACGGTCCAGCTTTTCGCGCCATTGCGGCACGGCGGTCGCGTTCTGCACGTAGCCCTGCGGCATGCGGCCGATCGAGGAGGCGCCGAAGCCGATCAACACGGGCGCCGCGTCAGTCGTGTAGCCCTGAAAATTGCGGCGCATGCGGCCTTCGGCGGCGGCGGCGGCGAGGCCGTCGTCGGGGCGGGCGAAATGATCGAGGCCGAGACGGCGCCAGCCGCGCTCCTCNNNAGATCGGCGGCGCGGCGCTGCATCTGGTAACGCAGCCGCGCGTCGGGCAGTTCGTCCTCGCGGATCAGTTTCTGGTGGGCCTTCATCCACGGCACATGCGCATAGCCGAACAGCGAGAGCCGGTCCGGCTCCAGCGCCAGCGCCATGTCGATGTTCTTCTCCAGCCCTTCCAGCGTCTGGCGCGGCAGACCATAGATGAGGTCCATGTTGATGGAGCCCGCGCCCGCCGAACGCAGAAGCGCAACGGCGCGGGCGGTCATTTCGTAGGGCTGGATGCGGTTGATCGCCTGCTGGACGGCCGGATCGAAGTCCTGCACGCCGAGGCTCGCCCGGTTCATGCCGCCGGCGGCGGCCGCGCGCACCCAGTCCTCGGTGAGCGTGCAAGGGTCGATCTCGGCGGCGATCTCGGCGCCCGGCGCGATATCGAATCGCTGCGCGAGGCGGGCGAGAATCGCGCCGATCTCGTCGGGCGCAAGCATGTTGGGCGTGCCGCCGCCGAAATGGATGTTGCCGATTTCCAGCCGTTCGCTCAGCGTGGCGGCGACAAGGTCGATTTCGCCAAGCAGGCGCGCGACGTAATCCTCGATCGGCCCGCGACGATTCACCACGGCTGTATTGCACCCGCAGTACCAGCACATGCGGTCGCAGAAGGGGATGTGCAGATAGGCCGAAATCGAGCCCGATTCCTTTTTCAAGCCCTTCAGCCACGCGCCATATTGCCGCGCCGCAACATCGGGGGTGAATTGAATCGCCGTCGGATAGGACGTGTAGCGGGGCGCGCGTCCGCCATAGGCCGCGATCAGCCGATCGATCGAATCTGCTGAAATCTTATCCTCTTGGACAGTTTGTAACGTCGCGATCGCCATGTAGGCTCCTCATCCGCCTCCGCCAAATGGCTGAGAACGAACGTACGACACCTTGACGCATGTCAAAGTCTCGATGCGTTGCGATATGCACTTTGGCGACGACGCGCGGCAGGTCTGGCGCGTGTCGCCTGATAGGATTCTCGCGCAACAGGGCAAACTCATGGCGCAAGCAGCTCAAATCGGGAAAAGGATGCGTGTGGGCGAACTCGGCTTGATAGTCGCGTTCGCAGCGCTCGCCGCCTTTTCGCTACTCGTCACCGCCAAGGCGTGGACACCGGAATACGCCTTCCATGCCGCGCTCTTCGCGCTCGGCAGCGTCGCCGCCATCATCGGCATCTTCAAGCGCTACAGCGCGCGTCCGGCGGAATGGCCGGCGCAGGAGATCGACGGCAAACCCAATTACAATTACGGACCGATCAAGTTCACGTCCACGATCGCCCTTTTCTGGGGCATTGCGGGCTTCCTGGTCGGCCTGATCGCGGCCTTGCAGCTCGCCTTCCCGGCGCTGAATTTCGACCTGCCGTGGATAACCTTCGGGCGCCTGCGCCCGCTGCACACGTCGGCGGTCATTTTCGCCTTCGGCGGCAACGTGCTGCTGGCGACCTCGTTCTATGTCATGCAGCGCACCTCGCGCGCCCGCATGGCGGGCGATCTCGCGCCGTGGTTCGTGGTGCTCGGCTACAACTTCTTCATCCTGATCGCGGGCACGGGCTATCTGCTCGGCATCACCCGCTCGCATGAATATGCCGAGCCGGAATGGTACGCGATCCTGTGGCTGGTGGTCGTGTGGGTGGTCTACCTGCTGATCTACCTGTTCACGCTGGCCAAGCGCACCGAGCCGCACATCTATGTCGCGAACTGGTTCTATCTCGCCTTCATCGTGACGATCGCCGTGCTGGTGCTCGGCAACAACACGGAAATCCCGATCTCGATCTATTCGTCGAAGTCGGTGATCGTGTGGGCGGGCGTGCAGGACGCGATGATCCAGTGGTGGTACGGCCACAATGCGGTGGGCTTCTTCCTGACCGCGGGCTTCCTCGGCATCATGTACTATTTCGTGCCGAAGCGCGCCGAACGTCCGGTCTACTCCTACCGTCTGTCGATCATCCACT
>JAGRKN010000289.1:0-492 GCA_020442275.1 Rhodoblastus sp.
TCGAGGAACGCGAGAAGCTGATGGTCTTCTACGAGCGCGCCTGCGGCGCGCGCCTGCACGCCAATTACTTCCGCTTCGGCGGCGTGGCGAAGGACCTGCCGGACCAGCTCGTCGAGGACATCGGCAATTTCTGCGATCCCTTCCTCAAGGTCGTCGACGATCTCGAGGAGCTCTTCATTGGCAACCGCATCTTCAAGCAGCGTAACGTCGACATCGGCGTCGTCACGCTCGAGGATTGCTGGAACTACGGCTTCTCGGGCGTGATGGTGCGCGGCTCCGGCGTCGCCTGGGACTTGCGCAAATCGCAGCCCTACGAGTGCTACGAGGAGATGGAATTCGACATTCCCGTCGGCAAGAACGGCGACTGTTACGACCGCGCCGTCATCCGCATGGAAGAGATGCGGCAGTCGACGGCGATCATGAAGCAATGCGTCAACAAGCTGCTCGCCGAGACCGGCCGCGGCCCGGTGCAGACGCCCAATCACAAGATCG
>JAGRKN010000289.1:645-2687 GCA_020442275.1 Rhodoblastus sp.
TTCGGCGTCTATCTCGTGTCCGACGGCGGCGACAAGCCGTATCGCTGCAAGATTCGCGCGCCGGGCTTTGCGCATCTGCAGGCGATGGACGTCATGTGCCAGAAGCACATGCTCGCCGACGTCTCCGCCATCCTCGGCTCGCTCGACATCGTCTTCGGGGAGGTCGACCGGTGACCGTCCTCGAATCCCTGAAGAAGCGCGCGCACATCCTGATCGCCGGCGGCGTGTCCTTCGCGCTCGTGCTGTTCGTCATGCGCTGGAGCGCGGGCGAAAAGCTCGTCCAGCCGCAATCCGATTTCGGGGTGCTGATCGGCCTCGCGCTGGTCGCGCTCTATTTCGTCATCACCGACACGCGCAACGGCGGAAACACCGACGCGCCGAAAGGCCTGAACTGATGTCCGCTCGCCGCATCGCCGCAGACCAGCCTGCAAGCTTCGAGATGACGCCGGAGACGCAGGCCAAGCTCGACCGCATCATCGCCAGATACCCGCAAGGCAAGCAGGCCTCGGCCGTCATTTCGGCGCTCTGGCTCGCGCAGAAGCAGAACGACTACTGGCTGCCGCGCGCCGCCATCGAGAGGGTCGCCGAGACGCTCGGCATGCCCTACATCCGCGTGATGGAAGTCGCGACCTTCTACACGATGTTCA
Source organism: Rhodoblastus sp. (assembly GCA_020442275.1). Taxonomy (GTDB): domain Bacteria; phylum Pseudomonadota; class Alphaproteobacteria; order Rhizobiales; family Beijerinckiaceae; genus JAJXWB01. The sequence continues at coordinate 1,293 of JAGRKN010000289.1, forward strand.
ACCTCGAGCCGGTCGGCAAATATTTCATCCAGATGTGCGGCACGACGCCATGCCTGCTCGCCGGCTCCGATGGCATCAAGGCCTATCTCGAACAACGTGTCGGCCCGCAGCGCAAGGTGACGGCGGATGGCAATTTCTCCTGGCTCGAGGTCGAGTGCCTCGGCGCCTGCTGCAATGCGCCGATGGTGCAGATCAACGACGATTACTACGAGGATCTGACGGTCGAGAATTTCGGCAAGCTGCTCGACGATCTGGCCGCCGGCCGCCCCGTGCGCGTCGGCTCGCAGACCGGCCGCATGACCTCCGAACCGGACGGCGGCCTGACCACGCTGACGACCTTCTATGGCGCCGACGGCAAGTCCGGCCCGCAATCCCTGAAGAAGTGACGGCCGCCATGCTCGAAGACAAGGACCGCATCTTCCAGAACCTTTACGGCTACGGCGACGCAGGCTTGGCCGGCGCGCGCGCGCGCGGCGCCTGGGACAATACCAAGGGCCTGATCGAGAAGGGCAAGGACTGGATCATCAGCGAGATGAAGGCGTCCGGCCTGCGCGGTCGCGGCGGCGCGGGCTTCCCGACGGGCCTCAAATGGTCCTTCATGCCGCAGAAGCCCGATCCCGCGCGCCCGCACTATCTCGTCGTCAACGCCGACGAATCCGAGCCCGGCACCTGCAAGGACCGCGAGATCATGCGCAATGATCCGCACCTGTTGATCGAGGGCTGCCTCATCGCCTCCTTCGCGATGGGCGCCAACGCCGCCTATATCTACGTGCGTGGCGAATACATCTACGAGCGCGAGGCGCTGCAGCGCGCGGTCGACGAGGCCTATGCCGCCAATCTGATCGGCAAGAACAACGTCAACGGCTGGCCATTCGACCTCTACGTCCACCATGGCGCCGGCGCTTATATCTGCGGCGAAGAGACGGCGCTGATCGAGAGCCTCGAGGGCAAGAAGGGCATGCCGCGGCTGAAGCCGCCGTTCCCCGCCAACATGGGTCTCTACGGCTGCCCGACGACGGTCAACAACGTCGAATCGATCGCGGTCGCCCCGACCATCCTTCGTCGTGGCGCGGCGTGGTTCGCCGGCTTCGGCGCCAAGAACAACGCCGGCACGAAGCTGTTCTGTGTCTCCGGCCACGTCAACAAGCGCTGCAATGTCGAAGAGGCCATGTCGATCCCGTTCCGCGAGCTGATCGACAAGCATTGCGGCGGCGTGCGCGGCGGCTGGGACAATCTGCTCGCGGTCATTCCCGGCGGCTCCTCGGTTCGCTGCGTGCCGGCCGAGCAGATCATCGATTGCCCGATGGACTTCGACTCGCTGTCGAAGCTGCGTTCCGGCCTCGGCACGGCGGCGGTCATCGTCATGGACAAGTCCACCGACATCGTCCGCGCCAT
>JAGRKN010000290.1:0-456 GCA_020442275.1 Rhodoblastus sp.
AGGGCGATTTTCAGTCGCCCGAGGGCTTCTATTCGGTGTCGGCGAAGCAGCTGCACCCCAAGTCGAAATATTATCGCGCCTTCAACGTCGGCTTCCCCAATGCACTGGACAAGCAGCTCGGCTATACCGGCGCGGCGCTGATGGTGCACGGCGATTGCCAGTCGGTCGGCTGCTACGCCATGACCGATCGCGGCATCGAGGAAATCTACAATTACGTCGCCGCCGCCATCGGCAATGGTCAGAAGGAAGTGCCCGTCCACATCTTCCCGTTCCGGATGACCGCGTCGAAGCTCGCCAGCGAAACGGGCGCCGGCCTGCTCGCCTTCGCGTCGAGCGGGCAGGAGCAATATGCGCCCTTCTGGCGAAATCTGAAGGAAGGCTACGATCTGTTCGAGAAGACGGGCGAGCCGCCGACGGCTTATGCCTGCAACGGCAGATACGCCTTCAACGCCAGCG
>JAGRKN010000290.1:512-4033 GCA_020442275.1 Rhodoblastus sp.
TGCGCCGCGCTCGCCTTCTCACAGGCCAATTCCAGCTCGTCGACGCGCGCCGTCAGCTCAACGGCAGCCGGCGTGAAATTGGGGCGCAAGGCATTGGCGAAATGTTCGGCCGCGCGAATGACTGCGCGCGCGCGTTGGTCGATGTCCTCGTTGCGCGAAGTGTTGGCGAGCGTTTCGCGCACGGCGGCGCGCAGGCGATAGCAGAAGGTCGGGCGCGCATCCCAGTCGGCCTGCGCGACGATGCGCCTGATATGCGCGATCGTGGAATGAACGGGCGAGTGGGAACGCGAGACGCTGTGCATGGCGTTGCTATCGCGTGGTCAAGCCTAAGATTGCGTTAGCGTCGCATGGAAAACTTGCTCAAATTTCGCGCGTGGCGATCGCCTCGTCGATCAGGCGCGCGATGATGGCGGGATCGCGCGGAAAGCCGGCGCGGATCCATTTCGCCTGCAGCGTCTTCAGCGTCGCGCCGATCGCGCGGCCTTCCGTCACGCCGCGTTGCTTCAGATCCTCGCCGCTGACCGGCAGTTTCAGTTCACGCAATGCGTTGGCATCCTCGCGCGCCGTGCGCCATGCGACGTCGGCCGGCGCTGCGGTGGATTCCGCATGCGCCAGCAAGAGCGCGTCCAGAACCGCGTCGGCGCCGCGTGAAAAAACAAGTTCGGCAAGCGCTGTTCCGTGCGGCGGGACCGCGCTGCCATGCAGACGTTCCAGCGCGCCTGCCGCAGCGTGCAGGCGGCGGTGTTCGGCATTGGACAGACGCAGTCGGTCGCGCAGGCGGTCGGCGTCCTCGGGCGTGAGAACCGCGAAGGCGGCCAGACGGAGGACGGGGTCGGCGGCGAGTTGCTGCGCCTGTTCGATCGCCGCCAGACGATCGAGGCGAACGGGCCCGGCGACGCCCGCGAGAAAGAAATCGAGAAGGCCGGCCTCGGCCGCTTCGCGGGCGATTTCCGGCCCTCGCCGCGCCGCGAGCAGTTTTACTATTTCCGCGCGCACGCGCTCGGCCGAGAGGCGCTCCAGTCCCGCGCGGCCGCGAATGGCGGCCAACAGCCCCTCGCGGTCGAGCGGGCCTTCGCCATAAGCCGCGGAAAAGCGAAAGAAGCGCAACACGCGCAGATAGTCTTCCGCGATGCGCTGGTCCGCGTCGCCGATGAAGCGCACGCGCCGCGCCGCGAGATCGGCCTCGCCGCCGAGCGGATCGTGCAGGATGCCGTCCGAGGTCAGCGACATGGAATTGATGGTGAAGTCGCGCCGGCGCGCATCGGCGTCGAAGTCGCGGCCGAAGCGCACTTTCGCGCGCCGTCCATCTGTCTCGACGTCCTCGCGCAGGCTGGTGACCTCGAAGGGGCGGCCGGCGACGACGACCGTCACCGTGCCGTGCTCGAAGCCCGTCGGCACGCAGCGCAGGCCCGCATCCTGCGCGCGCCGCATCACGATGTCGGGCGTCGCCGTGGTCGCCATGTCCACGTCGTTCGTCGGCTTGCCGATCAGCGCATTGCGCACGGCGCCGCCGACGATGCGCGTTTCCTCGCCGTCGCCATCGAGCGTGGCGAAGGCGCGCGCGATCGCGGGATCGGCGAGGAGGCCGGCGAGCGCGATGCGGCTCGTCATTCGAAATCTCTCATTCGAAATGGCCCGGTACAACCTTGCCGTTTTCCACATGCGCCGGGACATAGGCCCCTGTCTGGCGCCGCGCGGCGAAACCGAAATACAGCATGCCGACGATGGCGACGACCAGGCCAGAGATCGTCAGGGCGACGACGGCCGCGTTCGGCCAGTGCGCGGGCTTGAGCGGATGGCGGCCGCGCGCCAAGAGATAGACGACGTAAATCGCGAAGGGCGCGATGAAGAAGGCGAGGGGCTCGAGCAGCGCGCGCCACATCAGGTGTAAAGCCTCTCATACATGTTGCGCAGGATGCCTGCCGTCACGCCCCATATATAATGGCTCTCCCACGGCATGGCGTAGAAATGGCGGATCGCGCCCTTCCATTCGCGCGACTGGCGCTGGTGGTTTGCAGGGTCCATCACGAAGGCGAAGGGCGCCTCGAAGGTTTCGGCGACCTCCTCGTGGTTGATCGCGAGATCGAAGGGCGGATGGATCTGCGCGACGATGGGCGAGATGCGATAGCCGCTCCCCGAGAGATAGGGATCGAGCGCGGCGAAGGGTTCTATGTGCCGGCTGTGGAGGCCGATCTCTTCCTCAGCCTCGCGCAGCGCTGCGGCGAGCGCGTCCTCGCCAGGATCGATCTTGCCACCGGGGAAGGCGACCTGGCCGGAATGGCTGCGCAGGTGCGTCGCGCGTTCGGTGAGAAGCACTGTGACGCCCTGCGGACGCTCGATCAGGCCGATGAGGACGGCCGCGGGCTTGGCCGCTTCGAGCGCGGCGGCGATTTCCTCGTCGCGCTGGTCGGCGATGGCATAATCGTCGCCGGGTTGTCGCGCGGGCGTCCTGCCGGGCGTCGCGAGTTTTTGGCGAACGAAGGGAATGTGGAAGGGCGGCTCGAAGGCGCGCGAAGCGAGGGTCATTGGCGAGATAATAGAACGCGCGGCGCGGCTTTGCGAAATCTCCCGACTAGTCGAACGCTGCGCACTCGATCCATTGAGCGCGGCCGACGCTTTCCTGCCGGAAGCGCGCCTTGTAGACGCGCAGGATCTCGTCGATTTTCGGCGCCGCCGCCTCGGGCGCCTTTGTCAGAACCACGAGCACGCGCGCCGGTTCGGCGGCGATCTTGCCGGATTTGTAGCGGTAGTGGCCAGTCGCCTCGATGACCGAGTAACCCTCCGGAAAGCGTGGTGTGACCGTGCCTTCGAGAAAATTCCGGAATTGCGCGCGCGAAACTTCCCCGCCGCCGGGCAGGCCGAGACCGAAGTGCAGTTCGATGCGGGTCCAGGGCTGGAGCGTTCCCGGGCAGGCGGTTTGCGCTCCGGCCGGGCTCGCGAGCATAAGGAGCAAAACAGGCAAGGCGAGTGCGGACCTCATGCTGCGGCCCAGCCCTCGACCTCCGCAGCCCTCGCCATCGGAAAGAACTCGCCCGCTGACGCCACGCCGAACATGTCTTCGCCGTCGACATTGCGCACCTCGCCCCAATCCACGAGATCGTAGAACAGCGCGCGCTTGACCAGCGCCTCGAGTTTGTCGCGCACGAGAACGTAGGGTTTCAGGCCCTCCGATGCGCCTTCCGCGAAGCGCAGGGGGTGGTCGGCGTCGATCTCGACCCAGTCCTCGACATTGGTGCGCAGGCGCAGGACCTGGCCGCGCTGGTCCTGCGCGCGCTGCAATTCGACGCCGAGAAACGGCGCGTCGTCCACCTTGACGCCAACGCGCTCGACCGGGGTCACAAGCACGAAGCGCTCGGGGTCCTTGCGCAGAATGGTGGAGAACAGTTGCACCAGCGCCGGGCGGCCGATCGGCGTGCCCATGTAGAACCACGTGCCGTCGGCGGCGATGCGCATGTCGATGTCGCCGCAGAATTCCGGGTTCCAGAGGTGGACGGGGGGCAGCTTTTTCCGCTCCCCGCCCG
>JAGRKN010000041.1:0-907 GCA_020442275.1 Rhodoblastus sp.
CACGAAACCGGCAGCAGGCCAATCCACCGGAATTAATTTCAGCTCAATTCACGTTGCTTCCGTGCGCCGATCCGCAACCGTCAGCGAAGCCGATCTACCTTTCTGTATCCCTGACAAGCGAAACGCCGGGTTAGCGGGCGTCACTCACTCAGGGCGGGGCCGTTCATGTCAGAACGGGCCAATATTTGAATGATGATTTCTCATTTTCCGGGCTCGTCCTCCAGCGCCGCCATGTCGCCCGCAAGACCGGCTGTTACTCGGCCGCGCAGAAGAGCGACCGACAGCCAGACGAGATAGCCGACCCCAATGCCGAACAGGCCCAGCTGAACCCAGTCGTCGGCGCTCATCCTGTCGATCGCCCGGTACAGCTTGCCGGGATCGAGCGACGATCGTCGCGCCATGAAAGCGGACGCGCCAACCTGCCAGGTCAACGCAGCAAGCCCGAGCAGCGTCGCATAGCTGAGATGCGGCAGGATCCACAGGCTCGCCATCGCGAAACACAGCGTAAAGATCGCAGCGAACAGATCGCTCTTGAAGGGATAGCCGATCAGGAAGAAAGGCAAGGTGGCCAGCACGATCAGGCACGTATGCAGAAGCAGCTTCGGCAACGGATTGCGTCTTACCGATTCACGCGAAGGTCGGCTTGCCATCGCTTCACGTACATAGGCTGCAACCTGCTCGTAATTCGCCGGCGTACAGAACAGAATGATCACCGTGCGCCACGAGTTTCGCAACGAAATCGAGTTGAATTGCGGATAGAAGCGAGCCGAGACGAGCGCTCTCCACGCGGCCGACCGTCGCGTATCGGTCGCGCTGATGAGGCCGGCCCCTACTGCGCCGGGCTTGCGCGCGAGTACGCCCAGAATAATCGCGGCGGCGGAAACCGCTTTGTTTCTCCGATCCGCAA
>JAGRKN010000041.1:1080-10068 GCA_020442275.1 Rhodoblastus sp.
AAGGACATGAGCAAGCCCATGATGATCGCGGTCAGGCCGAACAGTTTTGTGTAGTTCAGGAGCATGAGCGGGTGCGTGACCACGGGAACGTCGTTGGTCCAACGCAATCCAGTGTTGCTTGCGGGCCGCTTGCTTGTCTCCTCGCGAGTGGAACGCACGGTCATGATTGCCTCCCCATCGCTCTGGATTCCCGCAGCATGCCTCTTGAACGCGTCGCCCCGCGCTGCCGTCGTCCGCGAAGGTTCACGAAACCCGCGCGCTCGGAACGCGCTACGTGGCCGACGCCGAAGGCCGGCCTGCGTCCCTGCCTTGCGCCCTAGCCATGCCCGCCGACGCGCCTCCACTTATCGAATACTAGGCTCACGGTCGATGCGCACATTGAGGTGTCTCAACTTTGGCGCGCCGTCGTCGCACGAGTTAATTCAGATCAAGGAAAGCATCGCTCATCGGCTCATTGTTGAGAACGCGCCAACGGCCGACCGGCAACGCGGGTTTCGCGCGGGAGAGGCGCGTGTCCGGACTGTATCGCCGGCGCAGTGGCGAACCGTGAGGGGGGCACGATGGCGCTTTGTGCATGGGCGCGCCGCAATGCCGGACACGACGTGCTGACGCGTCTGATGCGCGTGCTGGCGTTTCTCGTGGCGGTCCTGCTGGCGTCGGGGATCGCGGTTTCGCAGGAGAATACGAGCAGCGGCGACACTCTTCGACTGGTCGCTGACATTGTCGGCAGATGGGACGGCAAGGATCCCGGCGCGCTCTTCCGCGCGGTGAAAGCCGTCAATCCGTCCAAGGGCGCCATCGTCAGCATGCGCGAGCTGAACAAGGCGATGGGCGACAGTTCCGTCAAGCTGGGAGCGGTCGAGCAGGCGTCGATCGCCGCCAAATTCAAGCTGGCGCAAAGCAAGGTAAAGGAGAAAATCGTCAGCGTCCGCAAGGAGGCTCATCTGGCCTATGCGCAGGCCAATCCCGAGGCCGCGCGCACGCTGTCATCTGATGGCGACGTCGGCTCCTGGCGCACGTCCGACGACATCAACTCCGACGTGGACTGGACGGCGTTCGGCGTCGACCGTAACGCGACCAAGGACTTTGTCGACAATTACTACAACCGCATGTTGATGGCCGCTCTTGCGGGCGAGGATGCGGGGCTCGATCTCAAGCAGGACTTCGACATCGTTGTCACGCCGGAGGGCTGGGAAAAGGAAGCCGGCGTGTTCGAAACGTCGGGCGGCAAGTCGCTGGCAAAGACGGTGATGACCGTGGTCACCCCCGTCAATGCCGACGGCACGCTGGGGACCGCGAAACGCAACGATATCGCCGCGGAGCTGGAGAATACCAAGACCCAGGCGCGCTTGCGGGAACTGGCGACCAGGTTGGGCGTCTACAAGCTCGTTTTTACCGACCAGGGCAATTTCAACCGCTATGGCGACTACAAGCAGCCGCCACAGGATCCCGCGCAGCGCGAGGCCTGGGAAAAGTTCATGGAGGCGGCGGACGACGAGGGATTGCTGGTGTTCGACGGCAAGATCGTCAAGCGCGAGACGCTGGCGGGCACTTGCCTCGACATGGCCAAACACCTTCACCACGAAGCGATTGAGCAACTCGGAACCCTCGACAAGAAGGGGCAGGTCAAACGGATCATGAAATATCCCGGACGATCCGAATGGGCCTACGGCAAATCCTCCGTATCGCCGGAATTGATCGAATCCTACGTGGTGATGGGCGATCTGCGCATCCGGCGCCTCCTGGAACAGTCGCGCGCCTTCCACGCCGCCAAGGAGTCGAAGGCCGCAGACGCCAAAGAGAGATTCGCCAAAGTCATCGACGATATGGCGGCGGAATATCCGGACTCTAACGACCTCGGTCGTGTCGCGCTGGAGATGATCGTCCGGCAGACGCACCTGGCCATGCAGCTCGAACTCGATCGCATCGTGAAGATCGAAAACGCGACAGAGCGGAGCCGGCGACTTCAGGCATTGATCAGCGACTTCGCCGTGATGGAAGGAGACCCGGTTCTCGGCGCATTTGCCGGCGCGCAGCGCCGCGCCCTCTCGAAACTCAAGACATTGAGTGAAAATCCGGAACACTTCGCGCAGCTGAAGAAATCATACACCAGCATCGACGAGATCAACACGGCCACGGGCGAAAAGAAATCGAGGATGCGTTCCTTCCTCTCCCAGTCCGAACTGGGCCAGAAGATCCTCGAAACCAGCGACGACGCGATGGAATTCGCCGAACAGATCCGGAAGGCGAAAGAAAAGAAAATCGACCTCCCGATCGCCGAATTCCACGTCCAGGTCGCCGCCGTCTACGAGCAGGTGAAAGAAGGGTCCGAACTGTTGCAATTCGTGGAGGTGTTGCAAGAGCGATACGGCGAATTTCAGGAAGTGGTCGGCGCGCCTACCAAGACCCTCGAATCCGTGCTCAACAGCTTCGGGACTGTAGTGGATGTGTTGTCGGCAGTGTCGACATCCAAGACCGATGCAGATCTCGCCTACAATCTCGGCAAGCTGTTCTGGGACAACACGGGCGTCGGCGGAGTCGTCAATTCCCTCTATGGCTTCGTCATGCAGGGTGACAACGAAGCGCTCGCGAAATTCGTCATGTTCGCCCTGTGCCCGCAGGCGTCGATCCCAGAACTCGTTAACAAGATCGGCTCGTTCGCCATGCACACCGGCGCACAGCGTCTTTTCGACGCGCAGCTGGAAGCGCTGTACCAGGCAAGCTATTTCGCCGGCGATCCCGACTACATCGACAAGCCCGAGTGGAAGGACAAGGAGCCCTGGCTTCTCGCGAACTTTGCCGAACATGGCGCGGGATCGGCCGCTGTCTCGGCATTCCTTGACGATCTCCTCCTTCCCGGCGGTTATGCTGCCGCGCAGGACATGATCTCGAAGCTGAAGGGGCGGCCGAGCGACAACCAGCTCGGGAACGAGGTCATCGCCAAGGCCGCAGTCGCGAAAGCGATCTGGATGACTCTCGCCCTTGGCGACCACGTCGTGTTGAAGGATGACGCCGCGCTCGCCGAGGCGACGCAACGTGTCAAGCTCCTGACCGACGACATCATCTATCTCGCCAATCGGCTCGGCAAGGAGGTCGCGCGGGCTCCCGAGAATTTCAACATGCCGGACGGCGCCTCGCCCGGTGAACAGGCCGCGATCAACAAGCTGGTCAAGGAGCGCGATGTCTGGGTTGGCAAGGCGAAGCTCGCCATGGCTGAAGCCATTACGCGCACATTCGAGGAGCGTCGGAGGGCTGAATCCGATCTTTCCGACGAGGCCACGAAACGCCGGCTCGAGGAGCTGCGCGCCCTGCTTACCAAGCTCGATGTGCTGGAGCCCGGCCTCTACAATCTCGGCGAGGAAGGTTCTTACAATTTCCTGCTGCGCAACGTTCCCTTCGTGATCTCGTCGAAGCAGCAGAAGCGCAAGCTCGTCGAGGCGATCAACCGGTACTTCGACGCGTATTCCCAGATTCTCTCGCTGCGCGACGCGCTGGCGCAGCTTCACACGGTTCACGCGGGCAAGCAGCTCGACAAGCTTCCCCTCACCGGCGCGCCGCCGCTGTGTGGCGAACGGTCGATCGATCTGCAGAATTCGCTGACATATTTCCAGAAAGTCCGCGACGACATTGCCGAAACATCGCGGTCGCTCGCCGGCATCAAGGGAGCGCCGCTCGCGGGGCCTTTCGACGATCGCATCCGTCGCGGCGTCAACGAGGCAAACATGGCGATGGCGCAGTCGGACGCCACCGGAGCCATCGCTCGCGCGTGCCGCGAGCTGCACTGGCGTATTGAGGTTCTCGACCGGGCCCGCTTCACCGAGGCGTCAGCCGAAGCCACCAGCAAGTTCGAGGCCGCGCGCATCAAGCGCGACGGGCTGATGCAGGAGTTCATTCGCTACTACGCGGCGATCAAGGCGCTGTCGCTCCGCATCACGATCGATCCGAGCACGCCGATCCAGTCGCAACCCGTGTCGGCGCAGGTCGCCGTGGAGCGGGGCGCGCCTCCGGAGGGCGCTGGCTGGGTGTGGGAGATCGATGATCAGGGCAGCCGGATCAAGGTCATGCGCGGCGCGGCGGTCACTTTCGAGGCGCCGTTCAGAGGCCGGTACACCCTCAAGGCTTCTCTGGTCCTGTCCGGCGTCGCGGTGAAGACTGCTTCGCTTGGCTTCAACGTCGTCGGCGGCTCCGGTTTGCGCGTCGTGCTGAATCCCGCCGATCCGAATCCTGCCGCGCCGATTGCGGCCGAGGCGTCCTGGTCGGCAGCGCCGGCTGGAGCCAACATTGCCTATGAATGGGGCTGCGATACTTGCGCCCTCGTCGCGCAACAGGGCGCACGGGCTTCTTTCCGCGCCCCTCAGAATGGGCAGGGGCGCGTTACGCTTCGGGCCAGACTCGGTTCGACGGTTCTGGGCGAAGCCGCGGCCGCCTTCAGTGTGAAGGATCCCAAGAAGCCGACCACGCAGGATAACAATCAGCCGCCGAACGTGATCAATCCACCGCCGTCGCCACCGGTTTCGCCGCCCATCACCTCGTTGATGGGCACGCCGCCCGGTTCTCCGCCGAACACGAAGTCGCAGAACCAGAAAACCGATGGAACGACCGGCGTCAGCAGTCAGGACAAGCCGGGCGTTTCCGCCATCACGCTGACCGAACTGCCGCTCGCCACCTGGAGCCAGGCGCAGATCGCGCGCGACCGTTACCGCGAGACGTTGCAGCGTGGCGATCTCTCGCCGCAGGATCGGGCCAAGGCGACCAGCCTGCTCGGGTCCGCGGAGAAGCGCCTGCGTCAATTGTGGGACGAGGCCAGGAACGACATCGCGGGGCTGCCAGCCTTCCTAAACAAGTATCTCGCCGAACTCGACCGGATTTATGCGGGGTTCAAGGCCAAGGCGCCCAAGAAACCCGATCGGCCCGATGAGGCCGGCACGATCACCGACCTCGACGGCGAGACGCCATGGTCGCGCTACCAGTGTGTCGTGCGGATGGACAAGGAACTGGAAGAGCGGCGCGCGGAGGGCAAGGCGCTCGTTGCGAAGGCGAGTTCCCTGGAATCGCAGTTTGCGGCGAACTTCGACGGCGGAAGCGGAAATTCCACGGCGATGCGCGCCTTCGATGCGTTCTGGCCGAGCCAGATGTTGGTCGGCCGCAAATGGCGGACCAGTGGATTGGAGCGCTCCATCTCCAATCCGTGCTCCGACACTAACGAAAGCGCGAAGCTGAAACTCGATCCGGTCGGCGCCGCGGTTTCGACCAATGCTACTGCCGACACGAAGCCGGCGGCTCCGCCGCTCAAGGCGTCGCTGTCCATCGATCCGGCTTCCAGAGGAAAGCCAGATGCCGTGGTGGTCGCCAGGGTGGAAGGCGGAACGGCCCCGTTCCGGTACAGCTGGACGGGCGCGCGCAGCAACACGGGCGATCGCGCCGTCTATGCCGTTCCGGTCCGTCCCGGGAGTAGTGTGCAGGCGGTCGTGCAGGTGACAGACGCCGCCGGCAAGATTGCGTCTGCGAGCGTTTCGATCGAGCCGCTCCTCATCAAGGTGGAGCTGGTGCGCATGCAACCCGCCAGCGGCGACGTCCCGGTGGGCGGCGAAGTCTCATTCGATGTTCGCCTGACCAGCGACGGCAAGCCCGTCGATGCATCCGCTTATGTGCTGCGCTGGGAGCCCTCGACGGAAGCGCGCTTTTCGAAACCGGAAGGCGCCGGCGTCGCCAAGAACAGCGCAACCTGGTCCAGGCCCGGGAAAGCAAAAGTTTGGGTGGTCGCCCTGCGCCGCGAAGGCGCCGCTCTGGCCACAGCCGGGGAATCGAACCAGATCGAACTGACGATTATCGGTTCGTCGATGAATCTGAGCGTCGAGCCGGCTCAGCCCCTGGTAGGTCAGGAGGTTCGCATCACGGCCGTCGAGACGCCAACAGCGGCTGATAGCGCTGTGCAATATTGGTGGGAACTTTCAGGTCAGGCCACAAGCTCAGGCCAGACGAAAAACCCCAGGGTCTATTCGTACATCGCGAAGAACACGCAGCCGGTCACGGTGACGGCGCACATGAAGGAACGAAGCCGCGGTGACGAGGTCGCGCATAAGTCAATTTCCGTCACCGCGCGGGCCTACAGCATAAGCATCGCCAACCTCGGCGCGGCGTTCGACAATTCGACAACGCGTCCTGTCATCTGGCGGCCGGGACAGGGACTGGTCACGCTGGGCAAGGAGATCGCCGCGCATCAGGACGTCGCCCTGCGAGCCGATGTGACGCCGGCGCCTGCGACGGCTCAGATCCGATATCGCTGGACCGTCGGCGAAGGCGCAACGGTGTCGGGCAATCCCGCCTCGCGTGAAACAAGGGTGCAGCGCGCCTCCAGAGGCTCGATACAGGCGACCGTCGAAGTCCGTGACGCCAACGACATCGTACTCGGCAAGGCCGCGACGTCGGTGTCGGTCACCGTCTCGGACGAAGACATTGCCACGGGCAAGCAGAAGAGCGCCGATCTCGCGACGCTCAAGGAGGCGGCGACAGGCGCCTGGCGCAACGGCGACCTCGACACCGCCTGCCAGAAGGCGACGGCTGCGAAGCAGATCGACCCGAAACTTGTGCTTGCTGCAACCTATTGCTCGGGGCGCGACCGCATAAATTCTCTCGTCCATGAGATCGAAGCGAAGCTGAAACCCGGAGCGACGAAAGCCGACCTCTACGTCGCCCAGAGCAAGCTCGATCAGGCCAGCGCGATCAACCCGAAAGCGAAGCCGCTTGCCGATCTGAAGAAGCGTCTCGATGCTGCGCGCGGCGGCGGCGCGGATGTCGCGAAAATGCTCGCGAACGCCACGCAGGCCTGGAATTCGGGCGACGCCGCCGGCGCCGCCAGGATTGCGGGCGAGGCAGTCCCGGACAGCGCCGACGAATGTCGACGCGCAGTTGCAGAAGAAGCGGTACGACGAGGGTCTGGTCGCGCTCGAAGCATCGGTTCGGACCGCGAAGGATGCGCTCAACCGGAAGGATCTGAACGCCGCCGCCGCGGCCGTCGCGGCCGGTCAGAAGATACTGGCGAATTACAAGCCGCTTCTGGAGGTCAATCAATTGATCGCCGGCCAGCGCGAGGCGGAGCAACGTATGCGGGTCGAACGGCAACGCCACCTCGATCTCCTGAACGCTGGCTCGCAGTCCTGCGACCAGAAAAACTGGAAGGACTGCAAGGACAAGCTCGAGGCCGGTCTCGCGGATTCGGGACGGGTGTTCCTTCCCTCGGACGCAGCCGTCGTCGACAGGGCCAAGGGGCTGCTGTCCCGAGCGACCAAGGAACTGGAGTCCACGCAGAAGGCGGCTGCCGACGCCGCCAAGCAGAATCAGGCGATTGCCGAGGCGAAGAAGAAGGCGGAGGCTGATCGAGTGGCGCGGGAGCAGCAGTGCCGAGCCCTCGCGAACGAAGGCATCAGGAAGCAAGCCGCAAAGGATCACGCGGGCGCCATTCCGCTCTACAAGCAGGCAATCGATCTTTGCCCGAAGCTGTGCCCGGTCCTGAACAATCTCGGCGTCGCCTTTGAGAATGTCGGCAACAGGCCGCAGGCAAAACCCTGGTTCGAAGCCGCGCTGAAATGCGATCCGACCAACGAACAGTTCAAGAAGAACGTGGCGATCAATCAGGCCAATCTCAAACCTCCGCAGCCGCCTCCACAACCGCCGCCGCCTCAGCCGCCGGTGAACCGCCTCGACGGCGTCTATGAGGGATGGGCGGATCGCGATGGCAAGCATACTTCCCGCTACGTGGCGACAGTCACGGGCAGCCGGATCGTCATGATTGCGCAGAACGACGCAAAGAAAGAACCGCGCGTCGGCGTCATTCGTCCGACCGGAGATTTCGTCATCCAGTTCCGTTCCATGACATACACCGGCAGGATCGTCGGAACCCAGGTAACCGGCACATGGACCCTGCGGCTGTCGCTCTTTGGCGGTCCGCCGACGATCTACACGGGCGGATTTACCGGGAGCAAAGTGAAATGAAACAGATCACGCCTCCGCGCCGGCTCGAAATCCCGGCCCTGCGCCGTCTGATCGCGACCCTCGTGGCCCTTCTCGGCATTGGAGGCAGCTTCGGGTCTTCGGTGGTCCTTGCCCAGTCCTCCGGTGCGGCCTGTTCGCAAGTCGGCACGGATGACACGCTCAGGCCGCTGCCGGCGGATTTGGTCCCCGCGGCCCGTCGGCTTTTCGATCTCGACGCCAGTCTTTCCGCAAACTACGTGCGCGCGGCCACGTCCTTGCGCTGCGATCAGGGGAGGGCATTGATGTGCTACGTCGGCGCAAATCTCAACTGCGGAAAAGCAGACGCCAGCCGCAGCATGGCGGCGGCAGATGAATATTGCCGGGACAATCCCGAAGCGGTCGGCATTCCCATGTCGGTGACCGGCCATGCGACAGTCTACGACTGGAGCTGTGACGGCGGCAGCGCCAAGGCAGGCGAACAGATCGTCGCGACAGACAGGCGGGGCTTCATCGCCGACAACTGGAAGCGTCTCGACTAGAGCTCACGCCTGAAATCCGCGTGCACAACAAAAAGACGTCGGACGCGAGGCGAGCTTGTTGACCGTGGACGTCCTGCAATTCCCGACGGGGCCTTCGCCCGTGATTCATCGCCGAGCAACGACGTTCCTGAACTCCACGTCGTGCGTGGGAAAATTGCAGAGGATCAATGCCGCGCAAAATTCAGAGTTTATTCTGACCGGGTTGCGGAGGGAGTGCGCATGTGCGGTTCATGGCTTCGCGTCATTGCAGGTCTGGCGGCAACGGCGCTGTGGGCTAACCTGTCGTCGACCTTCGCCTACGAACCGCCACGCGGCTCGCCCGTCCGCGCGGCCATAATGGACAGCATCCGCATTCCCGTCGAGCGCGAGCTCGGCCCCCCTGTGCTTCTCACGGTGACTGCTCTCAACGTGCAGGGCGTCTGGGCCTTTGCCTCGGTGAAGGCCATGCGCCCAGATGGCAAGCTGGACTGGTCGCGCA
>JAGRKN010000291.1 GCA_020442275.1 Rhodoblastus sp.
AAGCGCGACAATCTGCTGGTCGAAACATTTCCACGCGGGAATCGTTTTTTCACGGTGGCCTATCCGTTCGAGGGGCGGCTCGCGCACCAGACGCTCGGCATGCTGCTGACGCGCCGCATGGAGCGCTCAGGGCTGAAGCCGCTCGGTTTCGTCGCCAATGATTATGCGATGGCCGTGTGGTCGCTCGCAGACACGGCCCGCGCAGACATGGCCGCGCTGTTCAACCAGGACATGCTCGGCGACGATCTCGAGGCCTGGCTGCAGGAATCCGCGCTGATGAAGCGCACGTTCCGCAATTGCGCGATCGTGGCGCATCTCATCGAGATGCGTTTTCCCGGCAAGGAGAAGACGGGCCGACAGGCGACCGTTTCGACCGATCTCATCTACGACGTGCTGCGGCGGCACGAGCCCGATCACATATTGCTGGAGGCAGCCTACGCGGATGCCGCGACGGGCCTCTTGGACATCGGTCGTCTTTCAGACATGCTCCGTCGCGTGCAGGGGCGAATCACGCATCGCGCGCTCGACCGTATCTCGCCGCTCGCCGTCCCGGTCATGCTGGAGATCGGCAAGGAACCGATCTATGGCGAGGCGCGCGACGATGCGTTGCGCATGGCGGCGGAAGAATTGATCGAAGAGGCGCATCCTTGAATGCTGGCGCATCCGTGAATGCAGTGGAGGCCGAGGATTTGAGCGAGCGGCACGCATCGCTCGTGATCGCGGGCCAGCGCCTTTTGCTCGACCCGTCCGGCGCGCTCTATGAACCGCGCGCGGGCGCGCTCATCGTCGCCGATCTGCATCTGGAAAAAGGCTCGTCATTCGCGCGGCGCGGCATGATGCTGCCACCCTACGACACCGCCGCCACGCTTGCGCGGCTGACGCAGACCGTCATGCGCTGGCGCCCGCGCGTGGTAATCGCGCTCGGCGATTCTTTTCACGATCGCGATGCGGGCGAGCGGTTGAGCGCGGACGACGCCGCGCGGATTTCCGCGTTGCAGACGGGGCGCGAATGGATCTGGATTTCAGGCAATCACGATCCGCAGATTTCGCCGCGCGTCGGCGGCGAGCGTCGCGAGGAGATGCGGCTCGGCGCGTTGGCGTTGCGCCACGAACCTTCGGCGCGAGATGCGCACGGCGAGATCGCCGGACATCTGCATCCCGTCGCCGTGATCGGCGGTCGCCGCCGCGCTTTCGTGACGGATGGAACGCGGCTGGTGGCGCCGGCCTTCGGCGCCTATGCGGGCGGGCTCAACCTGCACCATCCCGCCATTGCGCGGCTGTTCTCGGGCAGGCGCATCGCGCATGTGCTGGGGCGGGACGGGGTGTATGCCGTGTGCGCCTCGAAGTGTGCGATGGGGGCGTGACCCGCTACTGCGCTGCCGCAGTCATTGCGAACGAAGCGAAGCAATCTATTCCCGGGCGCCTGTCGGACGATGCAGATTCCCCTAAAACGCAGTTTCTCTCGGGGATGGATTGCTTCGTCGCAATCTTCGAAGTCGGATATATCCGACTTCGCAAAATGCTCCTCGCAATGACGGCGAGCGTGCGGATCATTCCGCCGCCGCCCGCAACTCCGCATCCAAAGCCACATGCTCGGGATCGGCGAGCGCCGCCGATATAGCCTTGCGCAATCCGGCAGCTCCGGAGAAATCCTTCGCCGCCACAGCCGGCGCCACGCGGCTCTCGAAAATCGCATCGTAATTTCGCAGACCACGGGCCTGCGTCTCGCCATAGCCTTTCAGCAGGCGCGGCAGTTCCGCGAGCGCGGCGGCATAGGCGGGGGAGACCGCAAGCGCCACCGACATAGCGGCGAGCCAGCGTTCGATCGCGGCCTGTTCCTGCCCGAATCGCAGCGACGAACGACGGATACGGCGGAACTGCGCGAGCAGTCGCATCATCGCAAAGCCGTGCAGGCTCGTCGTTGCGATGAAGGCCGGGCGGCCGAGCATGCCCGGCGATCCCTTCTTCTCGACGCGGCGCAGGAACCAGGCGCCCAGCCCCGCCGGCAGGACCGCCGCGAGTTCGTCGGCGCCGGGTTTCAGATACTCGACGACATTGAGAATCTGGCCGTCGTGCATTTCCGCTTCGGCGCGGATCTTTGCAAAGCGCTCGGGGCGCGTCTTGAGATCTGCGACGCGGGCGATGTCCTCGTAGGTCATCCACAGCGCGAGTCGTCGCGCAGCCTCCGCCAATGCATGATCGCGTTCGGGCGAGGCGGGAGCGGCTTTCGCGAGCGCGTTCATGCGTTGCGCAAAACGGTCGGCGTAGGCGCGGTCCTGGTAGTCGATGCAGCGGGCGAAGCCTAGCGCTGAGAGATCGCGGGCTTCGGGGGGGAGGCCTGTAAAGTCAAAAGTCAAACCCCCTCCCCCCTTGTAGGGGAGGGCGGAGGTGGGGGGTCGCGCGATCTCGCGAGATTGGCTGCCGTTGCGCGTGTCGACAGTGTCGCCAGATTGCGCGACCCCCTCCCCAGCCCTCCCCACAAGGGGGAGGGAGTTAGATTCGGGGGCGGCAAGAATTCGCGTCACCCCATCATACGCCGCATTGAACCCCGCGCGGCTCGCGCCCGCCGACCGGCCCCCACCGATCGCGGCTTCACACGTCGCGCGATCCCACGGGAAGGCGCCGACGCCCGCCAGCGCGCCGAACAGGGTCGCGCTCACCATCGTGCCGGTCTCGCGTGCGATTTTTTCGAGATCGAGCGTGACGAATGTCTTCGCCAGTTCCTTGCCAGCGGTCATGACGCGCTGCGAATCGAAACGGCCGTCGCCCATCTCCATCTTTTCCGCCGTCGTGAAGAAGCGGCTGGTGGAGGACACGAGAACCGTGCGCTTCGGCGATACCAGCCCGCGCTCCATCAGGCGCGCGGCTTCGACCAGTTCGCTTGTGCCTACGAAATCGACACGGCCCGGCATGGGGATGAGCGCGAAGACGGGATCGGGCGCGCCGGGGACCTTCGCCGCCATCTCGATATAGTACGACGTGGAGCCCGTGCGCTGCGCGACGCCGGGCACCGATGTCGCCTGTACGGCCAGCCCATGCATGCGCGCGCAATGGACGATCCAGTCCATCAGCACGCCGCCGCCCTCGCCGCCGAGCGCGCCGATCAGGATCGAGCGAATTTTCGTGTCCATCACGCGGCCTTCACGAAAATGCGGCGCAGGCGCGCCTTGAAGCGGTCGAAGCCGCTGGGATTGGAGATGATCTCGGCGCGATAGAAGGATGGGCAGAGCGTCGCGGCATGCGCCGCCTCGCCGCACAGGCCGCAGCCGACGCAGCCGTTCGTGACATGCGCGACGGGATCGCTCTTCAGGGGATCGGACGAGGTCTTGACCGTCAGCGTCGGGCAGCCGGACAGGCGGATGCAGGAATGATCGCCCGTGCAAGTCTCGTCGTCGACGCCATAGCGCGTGCGCACAACGCGCTCGCCCGCAGCCAAGGCTGCTGCGCGAAGAGGCTTCATGCGGCGCTGGCGTTCGA
>JAGRKN010000292.1:0-383 GCA_020442275.1 Rhodoblastus sp.
GGCGCGAAGCTGTTCATCACGTCGAAGGCCAAGGCCGGCGAGGCGGAAAAGCTCGCGCCGAAAATTTCTGATCTGAAACTGTTCTCGCTCGACAGCGCCTGGGGCCTGTATGCGAGCTTCGAGGAAGCGCGGGCCAAGATGCCTGCGACGCCGATCGCCGATGAGGCGCCCGGCGTCGATATGCTCTATTCCTCCGGCACGACGGGCCGGCCGAAGGGCGTGCGCACCGAACTGAAGGACGAGCCGATCGACGCCGCAAATTCGCTGGTGCAGCTCGCCGCCGGCCTGTTCGGCTTCACGAAGGATACGGTCTATCTCTCGCCGGCGCCACTCTATCATGCCGCGCCGCTGCGTTGGTGCATGACGACGATGCGGCTCGGCGG
>JAGRKN010000292.1:475-16878 GCA_020442275.1 Rhodoblastus sp.
GTGCGGATGCTCAAACTGCCCGAAGACGTTCGCGCGAAATACGATCATTCGACGCTCAATTGCGCGATCCATGCGGCCGCGCCCTGCCCGGTGCAGACCAAGCAGGCAATGATCGAATGGTGGGGGCCGGTGCTGAAGGAATATTATGCTGGCAGCGAGGGCAACGGCTTCTGCTACATTTCGTCCGAGGAATGGCTGAAGAAACCCGGCTCGGTCGGCACCGCCAAGATCGGCGTTCTGAAGATCTGCGACGAGAATGGCGACGAGGTCGCGAGCGGCTCGGATGGCACGATCTATTTCGCCGACGGCACGCCGTTCGAATATCACAATGATCCCGAGAAGACGGCGCAGTCGAAGAACAAGCATGGCTGGACGACGCTCGGCGACGTCGGCCACGTGGATGAAGACGGCTATCTGTTCCTGACCGACCGCAAGGCCTTCATGATCATTTCCGGCGGCGTGAACATCTATCCGCAGGAGCTGGAAAACCTGCTGGTCACGCATCCGAAGGTCGCCGACGCCGCCGTGGTCGGCGCGCCGGACGAGGAGATGGGCGAGAAGGTGGTGGCCGTCATTCAGCCGATGAACTGGGCTGACGCCGGCGAAGATCTGCGCGCGGAACTCATGCAATTTGCGCGTGAGAACATCTCGCATGTGAAGACGCCGCGACAGATCGACTTCATGGAGGAATTGCCGCGCCACCAGACTGGCAAGCTCTACAAGCGGCTCGTGCGCGATTCCTATTGGGGCAAGAAGTCGACCATCGTGTGAGGCGCCGACAGCCCGTCAATGATGATGGTGGGCCGACAATTCGTGCGCGTGGGCGCGCCGTTCGAGGCCGCCCTCGGCGATCCATTTGCGGGTCGTTTCCGTCGCGCGCTCGATCAGCCGGGGCGCGGCGGAAAAGTCGTAGGGGGAGACGTCGAGCGGACAGAGCGCCGGCGCCATGTGCACATCTATGTCGTGCGGCAGGGCTTCGAGCTCCTGCATCAATTGCCAGGCGATCAGCAGCGTGACGGCGTGCAGGGTGCGGCCGATCACGCCCTTCGGCGGCCCCTGGAGCGCGCAGGCATAGCCGGTCGGAAGCACGACGATGCGCGTCGCGCCGAGTTCGACGGCAAGACGCAACGGCGTATTCGCGGCAATGGCGCCGTCCATGAGGTGGCGGCCGCCAATCGGCACTGTCGGAAAGACGCCGGGGATTGCGGCGCTGGCGAGGATCGCGTCGATCACGGGGCCGTTCGACAGGCGCACGCTCATGCCCTGCTGATCCGTCGCCATGATGTGCAGGGGCAGGCGCGCATCCTCGAAATTCGCGAAATCAAGGTGCGTCTCGATCATGCGCCTGAGGCCCGTGGGCTCGACGATATAGTCGGGATGGCGCAGCAGGCCGAGGACGCGCGAGACTGACATCGGGAAGATGTCGACACGCTTCAGACCGGACCAGATGCGCGCGAGCCGCGCGACGCCATCGAGATCGGGCGCGCCGGCGAAATAGGCGGCATTGATCGCGCCAGCCGAGGCGCCGACCACGAAATCCGGGCTGCATCCGGCTTCGAGCAGGGCGCGCAGCATGCCGACCTGGACGGCGCCGAGGCTGCCGCCGCCCGCGAAGACAAATCCCGTCGGCCCCTTGCTCATGGATATCCAGCCTGCGTCGCGATCGATGTCATCCTGCTCGCAAACGCCGCAGCCGTGCAATCCCCGTCGTGCGCCTATGACGCGATCGTGACTCCGCCGTCGGCGACGACGATCTGGCCGGTCATGAAGGTCGCAGCTCTGGATGCGAGAAAGGCGACGATGCCGCCGATCTCATCGGGTTCGCCGATGCGGCGCAGCGGGCTGGTGCGCGTGCGCTTTTCGAGGAACTCGGGGTTCTCCCATAGCGCTTTCGCGAAGTCGGTCTTCACCAGGCCCGGCGCGATGCAATTGGCGCGCACGTTCCTGGGGCCCCATTCGACCGCGAGATTGCGAGCGAGCGCGAAGTCGGCGGCTTTGGAGATGCCGTAGATGCCGAGCACATCCGTGCCGCGGATGCCGCCGATCGACGAGACGATGATGATGGACCCGCCGCCTTGCGCAGCCATGACCGGCGCGCAGAGGTTGGACAGCCAGATGTTGCTCTTGACGTTCGAGCCCATGACCTTGTCGAAGGCCTCGTCCGGCAGTTCGCTCAAGGGGCCGTAGACCGGATTGACAGCTGCGTTGCACACAAGCGTGTCGATGCGGCCCCATGTGTCGAGCGTGCCCTTCACGAGCGCTTCGACGTCCTGCTTGCGCGAAATGTTGCAGGGGATAACGATCGCCTCGCCGCCCTGGTCGCGGATGCCTTTGGCAACCTCCTCGCAGGCGTCCGCCTTGCGCGAGGACACGACGATTCTGGCGCCCATCTGCGCCATGATTTCGGCCGCTGCGCGACCGATGCCGCGAGACGAACCGGTG
Organism: Rhodoblastus sp.; assembly: GCA_020442275.1. GTDB lineage: Bacteria > Pseudomonadota > Alphaproteobacteria > Rhizobiales > Beijerinckiaceae > JAJXWB01. The sequence continues at coordinate 2,918 of JAGRKN010000292.1, forward strand.
ACGATGGCGACCTGGCCGGTGAGATCGAAGGGGTGGGTCATTGATGCTCCTCAGCGTCATTGCGAGGAGCGAAGCGACGAAGCAATCCAGAGGGTTGGCCCGGCTCTGGATTGCTTCGCTTCGCTCGCAATGACGGATGTTGCTTTACGCCGCGATCAGTCCGCCCATGGCGGAGAGTTTCGCAAGGTGATGATCGACGTCGCCGAACAGCGTGTCGATCATCGTGCCGCGCTTGAAGTAATGGCCGACGCGCAGTTCGTAGGTCATGCCGACGCCGCCGTGCAGCTGGATCGACTGCTGGCCGACGAAGCGCAGGGACTTGCCGATCTGCACCTTGGCCGCCGACATCGCGCGCGCGCGTTCGGCCGCATCGTTCTCGCTCGCCATCATCGTCGCGAAATAGGTGATGGAGCGGGATTGTTCGAGGAAGACGAACATTTCCACGGCGCGATGCTGCAGCGACTGGAATGAGCCGATGGTGACGCCGAACTGTTTGCGGGTCTTGAGATATTCGACGGTGTCGGCATGCGCGACGCCCATGCCGCCGACGGCTTCGGAGCACAAGGCGGCGATCGCCTCGTGCACGACGCGCTCGATGACCGGAAAAGCCTTGCCGGGCTCGCCGATCACATTGGCGGCGTCGACCTTGACCTTCGACAGCGAGATCTCGGCCGAACGCGTCGCGTCCTGGTTCCAGTAGCCGCGGCGCGTGACGCCGGGCGCGCGCGCATCGACCAGAAACAGGCCGATCCCGTTCTCATCGCGATCGCCGCCAGAGACGCGGGCGCTGACGATGAGCCAGTCCGCCGCGTCGCCGTTCAGTACGAGCGATTTCTCCCCATCGAGCACATAGCCGTCGCCGTCCTTGGTCGCCTTGGTGGCGACGCAGGCGAGGTTGTAGCGCGCGGCGCGTTCGTGGTGGGCAAGAGCGAAGATTTTCTCGCCGCCCGCGATCATCGGCACGAGTTCGGCGCGCTGGGCCTCGCTCGCGGCGTGGCGGAGGACGCCGCCCGACAGCACGACGGTCGCCAGATACGGCTCGACCGCCAGCGCGCGGCCGAGCGATTCCATGACGATCATGGTCTCGACGGGACCGCCGCCAAAACCGCCGTCGGCTTCGGCGAAGGGCAGGGCGAGCAGGCCCAGTTCAGCGAACTGGCTCCACATTTCGCGGGAGAAGCCGTGCTCGTTCTTGAGATAGGCCTTGCGCTTGTCGAAGTCGTATTTGTCCGCGACCAGGCGGTCGACGGAATCCTTGAGAAGGCGCTGTTCTTCGGAGAGATCGAAATCCATGTCGTATGTTCTCGCTGGTTGCCCGTCATTGCGAGCGAAGCGAAGCAATCCATCCTGACGGGATCATCCGTTTGCGGAGATGGATCGCCGCGTCGCTTCGCTCCTCGCAATGACGGCATCGTTCCTTACGTTCACAGGCCCAGAATGGCCTTGGCGATGATGTTCTTCTGAATCTCGTTCGAGCCGCCGTAGATCGACACCTTTCGGTAGTTGAAATAGGCCGGCGCGAGCGGGGAGGCCCATTCGGGGCCGGCCGGCGGCTCGTTCCAGCCGTCGTGCGTCTCCTGGCGATAGGGCGCGATATAGGGGCCTGCGACTTCGAGCGCGAGTTCGGTGATCGCCTGCTGAAGTTCAGAACCCTTGATCTTGAGGATCGAGGAGGCGGGATCCGGCTTGCCCTTTTCCCGCGTGCGCTCGGCGGCGACGACGCGCAGCTGCGTCATCTCGAGCGCCTTCAGCTCGACCTCGATGGAGGCGAGCTTCTCGCGGAACCGCTGATTCTCGATCAGCGGCGTGTCGCCGTCGAGTTCGGCGGTCGCGAGCTGCTTGATGCGGCGGATGCGCTCCTTCGAGGCGCCGACGCGGGCAATGCCCACGCGCTCGTTGCCGAGCAGGAATTTCGCATAGTCCCAGCCCTTGTTCTCCTTGCCGACAAGGTTTTCGACCGGCACCTTCACGTCGTCGAAGAAGACTTCGTTGACCTCGTGGCCGCCCTCGATCGTGATGATCGGCTTGACCGTGATGCCCGGCGACTTCATGTCGATCAGCAGGAAGGAAATGCCCTCCTGCTTCTTCGCGTTCGGGTCGGTGCGCACGAGCATGAAGATCATGTCGCCGTGCTGGCCGAGCGTCGTCCAGGTTTTTTGACCGTTGACGATGTAGTGATCGCCCTCGCGTTTGGCGGTGGTGCGGAGGCCTGCGAGATCCGAGCCCGCTCCCGGCTCCGAAAAGCCCTGGCTCCACCAGGTGTCGAGATTGGCGATTGCCGGCAGGTATTTCTTCTTCTGCTCCTCCGAGCCGAAGGTGTAGATGACCGGGCCGACCATGCTGACGCCGAAGGCGAGCATCTGCGGCGCCGGCGCGAGCATCTGCTCTTCCAGGAAAATGTACTGCTGCACCGGGGTCCAGCCGGTGCCGCCATATTCGACCGGCCAATGCGGCACGGCCCATCCCTTCTTGTTGAGGATACGCGTCCAGCGGATCATGTCCTCCTTGCTGGCGTGCATGCCGGCGACGAGCTTGTCGCGGATATCCTTCGGCAGGTTCTCCTTGAAGAAAGTTCGTACTTCATCACGGAAGGCGTTTTCCTCCGGCGTGAAACTGAGGTCCATGGTCAGCCTCTTGGTTGGTTATGTCGTGACAATCTCTTGGTTCCGCACTGAGCGCCATTCAGGCGTCGACGCGACTTTCCGGCGCCGCGTTCGCTCGCATCGCGGCGAACTCCAGCGGCCTGTCGAACGGCCCGGTTCGGCATGCGGAATGCCTGTGACGGGTCGATGCGATTTTTCCACACCCTGTCGCACTGTTGAGCATCACGGCGACGCCATCGCCCGGAAAGGGCCGGTTCAGCGCGAATGTCGGACAATTTTGCAACGCATTTCCCACTTTATCGTTTGACCGAGACGCTAGTTTGTGATCGATTTCAAGTCAACGAGAACGCGGCGAAAGCCGCGCGCCGATTTCGCAACTGCAAAAAATGTTTCGGGCTGCGAAACCGGTGATTAGGGAATGCGACAAGGCGTCGTGCAACGCCGTTCCGCTCGGAACGGCCTGCGCAAAGAGCGCCAGCGGGAAACGCGGACAGAGGGTAGGAAGCCTGATGAATTCAATTGTTGAAGCAGGGCGCAGCGGGACGGCTTGCGCGCCCGATGCGCGCCGCGCGAATTCGGGAGACCATTCATGAGTAGTGGGGCTGGCGGGGCGCCGCTTCTGGAAGTGCGCGATGTCGCAGTGCGGTTCGACGGCATCGTCGCGCTCGACGGCGTGTCCTTCAAGATAGTCAAAGGCCAGGTGCTCGGGCTGATCGGTCCGAACGGCGCCGGCAAGACCACGATGTTCAACTGCCTGAGTCGGCTCTATACGCCGACCGAGGGCGACGTGCTGTTCGAAGGGCAAAGCATATTGCCGCGCCCGGCGCACGAAATGGCGGCGATCGGCATCGGCCGTACGTTCCAGAACGTCGCGCTGTTCTCGCGCCTGACCGTACGCGAGAACGTGCTGATCGGCGGCCATTCGCACACGACCAGCAATTTCTTCAACGATTCGCTGCGGCTTCCGGGCTCGCGCTCGGTGGAGCGGGGGCTGGAAAAGACCGCGCAGGAACTGATCGACTATCTGCATCTCGGCGATGTGGCCGACCGTCCGGTGGCGGGCCTGCCGTTCGGTACGCAGAAGCGCGTCGAACTCGCCCGCGCGCTCGCTGCTTCGCCGAAGCTGTTGCTGCTGGACGAACCGGCAGGCGGTCTCAATCACGACGAGGTGCACGAACTCGGCCGTCTCGTGAAGCAGATCCGCGACGACCGCAATGTGACCGTGCTGCTCGTCGAACATCACATGGGCCTCGTCATGTCGATTTCCGACAATGTCGTCGCGCTCAATTTCGGCAAGAAGATCGCGGAAGGCGCACCCGACGTGGTGCGCAAGGACCCCGAACTCATTCGCGCCTATCTCGGCGGAGAAGCCGCATGACCAAGCTGCTCGAAGTCAAGGGACTCACGGCCGGCTACGGTCAGGTGCGCGTGCTGCATGGACTGGATTTCAGTCTGGACGAAGGCGGCGTGACGACGCTGCTCGGCGCCAATGGCGCCGGCAAGACGACCACGTTGCGCGCGATCTGCGGCATGGTGAAGGCGGGCGGGGAAATCCTGTTCGAAGGCAAGAACATTCTCGGCAAGTCGACCGAGGATGTTGCGCGGCTCGGCGTCGCGCACATTCCGGAGGGGCGCGGCACGTTCACGCGCATGACGACGGAGGAGAACCTGCTTCTCGGCGCCATCAGCCGCAAGGATCAGAAGAACGTCCAGAAAGACATCGACAAGATGTACGACCACTTTCCGCGGCTGAAGCAGCGTCGGCTGCAACAGGCGGGCACTCTGTCCGGCGGCGAGCAGCAGATGCTGGCGATCGCGCGCGCGCTGATGCTGCGCCCGCGCCTGATGCTGCTGGACGAACCGTCCTTCGGCCTGGCGCCGCTGGTCGTGAAGGAGATGTTCGAGATCCTCACCGCGCTGAACAAGGAAGAGAACGCGTCCATGCTCATCGTCGAGCAAAACGCGGCGCTCGCGCTCGGCATCGCGGATGACGCCTATCTCCTCGAAACCGGTTCGATCGTCATGTCGGGCCCTGCAAAACAGATCGGAGCGGACGAGAACGTTCGTCGCTCCTACCTCGGTTATTGAGGAGTCTCTGGGTATGGAGCTTCTTTTCCAACAGATCCTGGCGGGCATTTCGACGGGCGCGATCTACGCCTGCATGGCGCTCGCCGTCGTGATGATCTATCAGGCGATCGACCATCTGAACTTCGCCCAGGGCGAAATGGCGATGTTCTCGACCTTCATCGCCTGGCAGCTGATCGAGAAGGGCGTGCCCTACTGGCTCGCCTTCCTGATCACGGTCGTCGTCTCCTTCATCGGCGGCGTGGCGATCGAACGCATCGTGTTCAAGCCGATCGAACATGCGCCCGTGCTCAGCCACGTCGTCATCTTCATCGCGCTCTATTCGGTCATCAACTCGATGGCCGGGTTCATCTGGGACTTCACGGTCAAGAGCTTCCCCTCGCCGTTCGGCTCATCGCCGCTGTTCGGCTCGACCCTCATCTCGTCGCATCAAGGCGGCATGGTGGCGGTGACGCTGGGGCTGCTGCTGCTGCTGTATCTGTTCTTCAGTTATACGAGCGTGGGCCTCGCGATGCGCGCGGCGGCGGCCAACCCCGCTTCCGCACGGCTCGTCGGCATCCGCGTGTCGTGGATGACAGCGCTCGGCTGGGGCATGGCGGCCGCGATCGGTTCGATCGCCGGCATGCTGATCGCCCCGGTCGTGTTCCTCGAACCCAACATGATGATCTCGATCCTGCTCTATGGTTTCGCGGGCGCCGTTCTCGGCGGCTTGACGAGCCCGGGCGGCGCCGTGCTCGGCGGCTTCGCCGTCGGCGTGATCGAGAACCTCGCTGGCACCTACATTCCCGTCATCGGCGCGGAACTCAAGCTGCCGATCGCGCTGGTCGTGATCGTCGTGGTGCTCGTCTTCAAACCCGCGGGCCTGTTCGGCCGCGTCGTCGTCTCGCGAGTCTGACATGTCGACACACGAAGAAACCGTCGCCCATCACGACATCGGGGAATCGCCGGAAGGCGAGAACCGTCCCATCGCCCGGCCGGGCGGCGCCAGCGCGAGCGCGGGAGCGCGTCGCATCATTTTCCTCGTGCTGCTCGCCGTCGCTCTGGTCCTGCCGGCGCTGCTGAAGAACTTCGTCGTCTTCCAGCTGACGCAGACCATGGTCTACGCCATCGCCATCCTCGGCCTGAACCTGCTCACGGGCTTCAACGGACAGTTCTCGCTCGGCCATTCGGCCTTCTACGCGGTCGGCGCCTATACGGCGGCGATCATGATGGAGCACATGGGCATCGGCTATGTCTGGACGCTGCCGGTGGCGGGCGTCATCTGCTTCATCATCGGCTTCCTGTTCGGCCTGCCTGCGCTTCGACTGGAGGGCGTCTATCTCGCGCTCGCCACCTTCGCGCTCGCGGCCGCCACGCCGCAGATCCTGAAGCTGTCGCCGCTCGAACACTGGACCGGCGGCGTGCAGGGCATCGTCATCACCAAGCCCGACGCGCCCTTCGGGCTGCCATTGAACCAGGATCAATGGCTCTATTACTTCACGTTGATCGTCGGCATCATCCTCTACATCTGCGCGACGAATCTCGTGACCAGCCGCACTGGCCGCGCGCTGATGGCGATCCGCGACAATCCGATCGCGGCGCGCTCCATGGGCGTCAACACCTCGCTCTACAAGGCTAGCGCCTTCGGCCTGTCGGCCTTCTACACCGGCATCGCCGGCGCGCTCGGCGCGATCATCGTGCAGTTCGTCGCGCCGGACAGCTTCACGCTGACGCTGTCGATCGGCTTCCTGGTCGGTCTCGTCGTCGGCGGCGTCGGCTGGCTGCCGGGCGCGCTTTTCGGCGGCGCGTTCCTGCTGTTCGTGCCGAATATCGCGGAAGGCGTGTCGAAGGGCCTGTCGGGCGCCGTTTACGGCCTGCTTCTGATCGCCATCATCTACGTCATGCCGTCGGGTCTAGCCGGCTTCGTGCAGGCTATCGTCAGCAAGGTGCGCGGCAAGTAGGATGGTCCGCGAGCCCCTGAGGCTCGCGGTTTCAACTTGATCAATGGGACTGCGGGCCTTGGGGCTCGCGGTCCCTTCTTCGTTGAGGAGCACAAGATGTCGCGCAGCTATCGCATCGCCGTCATTCCCGGCGACGGCATCGGCAAGGAGACGACGCCCGAAGGCGTGCGCGTGCTGGAGCAGGCGGCGAAGAAATTCGGGTTCAAACTCGAGCAGGACTGGTTCGACTTTTCCTCCTACGATTATTTCGCGAAGCACGGTCGCATGCTGCCCGAGGACTGGAAGGAGAAGATCGGCAAGCACGACGCGATCTTCTTCGGCGCCGTCGGTTGGCCGGAAAAAATCGCCGATCACGTTTCGCTCTGGGGCTCGCTGCTGCTGTTCCGGCGGGAATTCGATCAGTTCGTGAACCTGCGGCCGGTCAAGCTCATGCCGGGCGTGCCGTGTCCGCTCGCGGGTCGCAAGCCCGGCGACATCGACTTCTATGTCGTGCGCGAGAATACCGAGGGCGAATATTCCTCGATCGGCGGGCGCATGTTCCCCGGCACGGAACGCGAATTCGTCGTGCAGGAGACGGTGATGACGCGCACCGGCGTCGACCGCATTCTCAAATTCGCCTTCGATCTCGCGCAGAGCCGGCCGAAGAAGCACCTGACGTCGGCCACCAAGTCCAACGGCATTTCCATCACCATGCCCTATTGGGACGAGCGCGTTGAGGCGATGGCGAAAAGCTATCCGGACGTGAAGTGGGACAAGTACCACATCGACATTCTGACCGCCCATTTCGTGCTGCATCCCGACTGGTTCGACGTTGTGGTGGCCTCCAACCTGTTCGGAGACATTCTCTCGGACCTTGGCCCCGCCTGCGCCGGCACGATCGGCATTGCGCCATCCGCCAATATCAGCGGCGGCGCCTTTCCCTCGCTGTTCGAGCCCGTGCATGGCTCCGCGCCGGACATCGCCGGGCAGGGGATCGCCAATCCGATCGGCCAGATCTGGTCGGGCGCGATGATGCTCGAACATCTCGGCGAGCGCGAAGCGGCGGCCGAGATCGTGAACGCGATCGAACGCACATTGGCCGAACGCACGCTGCGCACGCGCGATCTCGGCGGCAATGCCGACACGTCGGCCTGCGGCAGGGCGATCGCGGAAGCGCTGGGCTAGTGTCGACGGCGTCGTCTATTTCGCCGAGGCCGCGTCAAATTCCTCGTAGTCGAGTGACAATTGGCGCTTGCCGGTCACGTCGACATAGATGATCACGCCGCGCTCCGCGTCGACGAAGGCATAGGAGTGCCAGCCGTTGGCCTCCGCCATACGGGCGTGCAGCTTGTTGTAATAGGCGTCGTTGACGCGCACGAGCGGTTCGCCCGGCAATCCCACCGTGAAGATCGGATAGACGTCGCCGTTGCAGAGCTCGACCTTCCGGATATCGACGCGCGACGTCTCCATCACCTTGCGGGTCGGATGCGACCAGGCCGCGAGGTCGAGCGTGCGGCAACCGCTGGCTTTCTCGCGATAGAGGGCTGTCGCCTCGAGCGGCGTCGCGCAGGCCGCGCCAGAGACGAGCGCGATGATCGCCGCAGCCAGAATCGCCGAACGCCGGATGATCATGATACGGGCCTCCAGATTTGCGGTGAGACTGCCATGATCTCGCGCGCGCGGCTGTGCGCTGGCTCAAGTTCCGGATCGGCGGTCGGGGATCGCTGCGTCACCATGCGGCCTCCCATGCTCCGGCGGCTCGCCTTCCTTGCGTCTGGCGATGTTGCGCCGCGCCAGCCGGTCGGGCAAACCCTGTGCTGCAAGCGCGCCGGAGTTCGGCCATGAACCTTTTTTCCCTGTTGCAACGTCGCGCCGAGGCCGGCCGGCCGGTTCGCGTCGGCATGATCGGCGCCGGCAAGTTCGGCTCGATGTTTCTCGGCCAGGTTCCGACCATTCCCGGCCTGGTCGTGACGGCGATCGCCGACCTCGATGTTTCGCGCGCGAAAATCGCGTGCCGCGCCGTGGGATGGGACGAGGCGCGGATCGCGGCGACCGCCTTCCTCGAGGATGGCGCGGCGCTCTGCGCGCGCGACGATGTCGAGGTCGTGGTCGAGGCGACGGGATCGCCGGCGGCAGGCGTGCGCCACGCGCTCGCGGCCTTCGCGGCGGGCAAGCATATCGTGATGGTGAATGTGGAAGCGGACGTGCTCGCGGGCCCACTGCTCGCGCGCAAAGCCGCGTCGGCCGGCGTCGTCTATTCCATGGCCTATGGCGACCAGCCGGCGCTGACGGCCGAAATGGTGGACTGGGCGCGCGCCACCGGCTTCCGTGTCGCCTGCGCGGGCAAGGGCACGAAATATCTCCCCGAATATCACCGCGTGACGCCGGACGACGTCTGGTCGCATTATGGCCTGACGCCGGAGCAGGCGAAGGCCGCCGGCATGAACAGCCAGATGTTCAATTCGTTTCTCGACGGCACGAAATCGGCGATTGAAATGGCGGCGATCGCCAATGCCTGCGACCTTCGCCCGCCGTCAGACGGGCTGCTGTTTCCGCCCTGCGGCGTCGACGATCTCGCCCATGTGTTGCGGCCGGCCAGCGCCGGCGGCGCGCTGGAGAACAATGGGACCGTGGAGGTCGTCTCCTCGCTCGAACGCGACGGGCGTCCCGTGTTTCGCGACCTGCGCTGGGGCGTCTATGTCGTGCTGGAGGCGCCCAACGATTACGCCGCCGCCTGCTTCGCGCAATATGGATTGAAGACCGATGCGAGCGGTCGTTACGCCGCGCAATACAAGCCCTACCATCTGATTGGCATGGAACTGTCGATCTCCATCCTGAGCGCAGCTTTGCGCGGCGAGCCGACCGGCCAGTCGCGCGTATTCGCGGGCGATGCGGTCGCGACAGCCAAGCGCGCGTTGAAGCGCGGCGAGACGCTGGACGGCGAGGGCGGCTACACGGTCTATGGCAAGTTATCGCCCGCACAGCGCTCGTTGCGCGAGGACGCGCTGCCGATCGGCCTCGCGCATCATGTCACGCTCGTGCGCGACGTGCCGGACGGCGCCGTCGTGCGCTGGGCCGACGTCGCGATCGACGAAGGCGCGCAGCATGTCGCGATCCGGCGCGAAATGGAGCGCGCATTCTCCAATGAGAAAGTTGCCGCCGAATGACCGAAAACCTGCACGTCGAAATCCACGATGGCGTCGCCGAGGTGACGCTCAACCGACCACGGCAACGCAATGCGTTGACCTTTTCCATGTACGAGCGCCTGCTCGGTTTCTGCGAAAAGGCGGCGCGCGATTCCAGCCTGCGCGTCGTGCTGATCACGGGCGCGGGCGACAAGGCTTTCGCGGCGGGCACGGACATTGCCGAATTTCACACGGTGAAAACGGCCGAGGACGGGCTCGCCTACGAGGCGAAGATCGAGCGCGTGCTGTCGGCGCTGGAGACGCTCGCGATCCCGACGATTTCGGCGATCGCCGGGGCCTGCACGGGCGGCGGGGCGGCGATCGCGGCCTGCTGCGACCTGCGCATCGCCACGCGCTCGATGAAGTTCGGCTTTCCGATCGCGCGCACGCTCGGCAATTGCCTGTCGGTCGCCAATTATGCGCGGCTCGTGCATCTCATAGGGCCGGCGCGGGTAAAGGACCTGTTCTTTACCGCGCGGTTGATGGAGGCTGACGAAGCGCTGTCCATCGGGATCGTCAATGAACTCGTCGATGATCACGAAACGCTGATGCGGCGCGCCCGCGAAATCGCGGCGACGGTTGCCGGCCATGCGCCGCTGACGCTGCGCGCGACCAAGGAAGCTTTGCGTCGCATCGCCGCCGCGCAGACGTTGCCGCCGGACGACGATCTCGTGGGGCTGTGTTACGGCTCGCAGGATTTTCGCGAGGGAATCGGCTCTTTTCTCGCCAAGCGGCCGCCGCAGTGGAAGGCTTGCTGAGCGTGATGAAACATCTCTTCGAGGGTCTCAAGATCATCGACTGCGCGAGCTTCATCGCCGCGCCGGCGGCCGCGACCGTCCTGTCGGATTTCGGCGCCGACGTGATCAAGATCGAACCGCCGACCGGCGACGCCTTTCGCCAGACCGGTCTTGCGCCCGGCCAGCCTGCGACCGAACATAATTTTCCGTGGATCATGGACTCGCGCAACAAGCGTAGCATCGCCATCGATCTCGCCACCGCCGACGGCAAGGAAATATTGCGGCGCCTCAGCGCCGCCGCCGACGTGTTCATCACCAATTATCCGGTGCGCGTGCGCGAAAAGCTCGGTTTTGATTTCGCGACACTCGAAGCGCTCAATCCGCGTCTCATCTATGCCTCCTTCTCCGGCTATGGCGACAAGGGCGCCGAGGCCGAGAAGCCCGGCTTCGATACGACGGCCTGGTGGGCGCGCTCGGGCATGATGGACGCTGTTCGCGCAGCCGGGAGCCCTCCTGCGCGCTCGACCGGCGGCATGGGCGATCATCCGACATCGCTCGCGGTTCTGTCGGGCATTCTGATGGCGCTCTACAGGCGCGAGAAGACGGGGCAGGGCGCGGAAGTGACGTCGTCGCTGATCGCCAGCGGCATATGGGCCAACGCCTTTCTCGTGCAGGCGGCGTTGTGCGGCGCGGTCTTTCCCGAACGCAAGCCGCGCGAGGCCGCGAGCAATGCGCTGGCGACCTTCTACCAGTGCCGCGACGGCGAATGGCTGATCCTGTCGATCCACAACGAGGAGCGGTTGTGGCCGGAACTCGTCGCCTGCGTCGAGCGGCCGGAACTGGCGGCCGATGCGCGCTTTGCGACCAAGCCCGATCGCCTGGCCAATGCGCGCGCGCTGATCGATGAACTCGACGCGGCGTTTGCGACACGTGATCGCGCGGACTGGCGCCAGCGGCTCAATGCGCGCGGCATATTGTTCGAGGTCGTCGCGCCTGTCACCGATGTGCCCAATGATCCGCAGGCGTTGCAGAACGACATTCTCGTGCCCTTCGCGGACAGCGATCTCAAGACAGTGAATTCGCCGTTCTGGATCAGCGGTGAGACGAAGGTGCAGCCGCGCATGGCGCCGGACCTCGGCCAGCACACGGACGAGGTGCTCGCCGAGATCGGCTATGGCGCCGCCGAGATCGCGCGCATGCGCGCGTCGAAAGCGGTGGTCTGACGCGGCTACCTGCCGGTCGTCACCATGATCTTGCCGAGATGCGCGGAGCTTTCCATCAGCGCATGGGCTTCGCGCGTCTGTTCCATCGGGAAGGTCGCGTGGATCAGCGGCTTCACCGCCCCGCTGTCGAGCAGCGGCCAGACTTTGTCGCGCAACTCACGGGCGACGGCGGCCTTCTGCGCCAGCGTGCGCGGACGCAGCGTCGAGCCGGTGAGCGTCAGGCGCTTGACCATGACCGGCAGCAAGTTGAACTTTTCGACCATCGAGCCCTGCAGGAAGGCGATCTGCACCAGGCGGCCGTCGAGCGCGAGCAGCGAGATGTTCTTCGGAATATAGGGGCCGCCGACCATGTCGAGGATGACGTCGACGCCGCGCTTTTCGGTGATCTTCAGGACCTCGACGACGAAATCCTGCGCACGATAGTCGATGGCGTGGTCGGCGCCGATCTTGCGGCAGAAGTCGCATTTTTCAGGCGAGCCCGCCGTGGCGATCACGGTCGCGCCGAAATGCTTGGCGAGCTGGATGGCGGTGGAGCCGATGCCGGATGAGCCGCCGTGCACGAGCAGGGTCTCGCCCTTGGCCAGGCGCCCTCGCGTGAAAACGTTGTCGTAGACGGTGAAATAGGTTTCCGGCACGCCGGCGGCTTCCAGCATGGACAGCGCCTTCGGGCGTGGCAGGCACAGCGCCGCGTCGGCGACCGCATATTCGGCATAGCCGCCGGAGCCGACCAGCGCGCAGATCTCGTCGCCGACCTCGAAGCCCGTCACGTCGGGGCCCAGCGCCACGATCCGGCCTGCAATCTCGAGGCCGGGCACCGGCGTCTCGCCGGGCGGGGGCGGGTAGGCGCCAGCCCGCTGGGCGCAGTCCGGGCGATTGATCCCGAAGGCGGCGACCTCAACCAGGACCTTGCCGGCGCCGGGCGTCGGAACCGCCGCCTCGGCCAGCTTGACGACCTCGGGCCCGCCCGCGCCATCGAAGATTACCTGACGCATTTTGGTGGGCAGTGCGGGCATCGGCTTTTTCCTCCGTTGATCCTCCGGAATTAGGGGATTGCGGCCTGGAGGGCAATGTGGCCGTGCTGGCCCGGACGGTATAGTGAAGCTCGGCGAATCAGCGCGCCCGAGAGCGCGCGGTTGGGCTGGAGCGTTCGACGCGGCGCGCCTTCGGGAAGGCGGCTTTGCGAGCGGCAGAGGGACAGGCGAAAACACGATGGGCATTGCCGCGACACAGGAACGAGGCGCGCCGCAGATCTGGACGCTGCTGGCGGGACTTCTGCTGCTCGGCGCGAGCATTTCGCTCGCCGGCATGGGCGGGTGGGAAGCGGCTGCGGGCGCGGCCGCGACGGCGGCGCTGGGGCTTGCGCTCGTCAATCCGGAAACGCGCTTCTTGCCCGCGCTGTCGCGGGTCGGCTGGTTCGACGCGCTGGTCGTCGGCGTCTATGCGCTGCTTTGCAATCCGCAGGCCTTCCTGTGGCGGGCGGCGAACAACTGGAGCGAGCTCTTCGCCTTCACCTCGGTCGGCGCGTCCTGCGCGGCGGGCCTCTACATCGCCTCGCTGCTCATCATCATGGCCTATTCGGGCCGCAGGCCGCAGGCGGCGGCAAATGGCGCGCTGGCGCTCATTCCCTTCGTCTTCTGCCTGTTCCTCGCCATCGGCTCCAACCTGCCGGCCGACCTCGGGCGCAAGCTGACCTTCAACGCGCCGCTCGACTATTTCGTCGTCGCGGCCATCGGCCGCGCGCCAATCCTCATCCTGCTCAACGAGGCCGTCGTCGCGGGCGCCTCGATCGCGCTCGGCCGCAAGCCGCAGGGCGGCGCGCGGCTGCACGCCATGCTGTTCGGCGCGGCGATCTTCGCCTCCTTCACGCCCAACATCGCGACCTACGGGTCGCTGCAATTCGCGCAGAACCTGCCGCCGGCGCTCGGCGTTCTCTTTACCGCTCTCATGGCGGCGATCTCGCAGGCTGGCCTGTGGGGCGAGACCTATCTGATCACGCAGACCGTGACCGACCTGCTGCACGGCAAGCCGCCGATCGAGCCGGCGGTGCGCAAGCCCTGGTCATCGGGCGCGGGCAAGGGCGCCGTCTATGGCTTCGTCTTCATGCTGCTGATCGGCGCGGTCGGCGCCTTCACGCAGAATGCAAAGCTGTTCGACGCCTTCGTTGCGACCGGCGTGCTCGGCGCGGCGATCGTCGGCGGAATTTTCTATC
>JAGRKN010000042.1:0-162 GCA_020442275.1 Rhodoblastus sp.
CCAGAATTTCCTCCCGCAACCGGCGTCCAGCGTTAGCGGCGAACAATTGCAACTGCCGCTCGACGTAATCGCGCACTTCCGAGCGCAGAATTTCGCGCAAGGCGCCGAGCCGCGCGCCCTCCGATTGCTGCGCCGGGTCGGCTGAATCGCGGGCTTCCGCGA
>JAGRKN010000042.1:288-10369 GCA_020442275.1 Rhodoblastus sp.
GCGCGGTCGCCGCGCTCGAGAATGTCGATGAGATCGGCCTCGGCCGCCTCCGCCGCGCTCTGGTCGGGCGGAGCGCTCGTCTGGCCCTGCCCCTGGCCGGTCCCGCCGCCGGTCGGCGAGCCGCCCTCGCCGCCCTGGCCCTGCTGGCCGCTGGAATCGCCGTCGCTGTCGGGCGAGGCGTCGTCCTGCAGCTGCTGCTCGCCTTGCGCGCCAGCTGGCGTCTTGCCGGAAAAAGATCGGAACTCGAAATATTTGTCGAAAGTCTCGTCGAAGGCCGACTTCTCGTCGACGCTCTTGGCCAGCGCGTTCGACAGGCCTTGCTTGAGGATTTCGCGGTTATCGTAGCCGAGCAACTCCAGCGCCTGACCAGCCTCGATCGCCTCGGCGGGCGAAATGCGGACGTCCTGGGCGCGCAGGGCGCGGATGAAGTCGGAGAGGATCTGGGTCATGTCAGCCCGTCATGGCCGGGCAATAGCCGTCGACAGACGGCGTCGCTTCGCACGCCTTTGTCCCGGCCATCCACGCGATGCCGAACAGCCGGGATCCGTAGCGCGAGCGTCAAGGCCGCCCCACGCCACCGCGGCGGCCCGGCGTGGATGCCCGGGACAAGCCCGGGCATGACGGTGGGTGCAGCGGCGTCAGCGTCGCTCACTTCACCCGCCACTCCGCTTCCTTCTTCGCCGCCACCACCAGGCCAGAAATCTCCGAATCCACTGCCTCGATATCGTCTTGGTACTTCAGCAGAACATTCAGCGTGTCGCGCACGAGATCGGCATCGAGTTCGCGGGCGTGCATCAGCACCAGCGTGCGCGCCCAGTCCAGCGTTTCGGAAATGGCCGGGACCTTCTTCAGGTCGAGCTTGCGCAGGCCCTGCACGAAGCCGACGAGCTGCGCATTCAGCCGCGCCTCGGCCTCCGGCACGCGCCGGCGCACGATCGACTGTTCCAGCGCCTGGTCGGGGAAGGGGATGTGCAGGTGCAGGCAGCGACGCTTGAGGGCGTCGCCGAGTTCCCGCTTGTTGTTGGACGTCAGGAACACCAGAGGCGTAGACTTCGCCTTGATCGTACCGAGCTCGGGTACGGAAATCTGGTAATCCGACAGAAGCTCGAGCAAGAAAGCCTCGAATTCGTCGTCGGCCTTGTCGATCTCGTCGATCAGCAGAATGGCCCCGCCCGGCTCCCAGAGCGCCTTGAGCAGCGGGCGCGGCTCGAGAAACTCCTCCGAAAAGAATGTGTCGTCGAATTCGTGCAGGCGGCCGATCGATTCCTTCAAGCCCTGCGCGCCCTGCAGCAGGTCGCCGAGCTTTTCCTTCAGCACCTGCGTGTAAAGCAACTGCTTGCCGTATTTCCACTCGTAGAGGGCCTTGGTCTCGTCCAGCCCCTCGTAGCATTGCAGACGGATCAGCGTCTTGCCGGTCATGGCGGCGGCGGCCTTGGCGAGTTCGGTCTTGCCGACGCCGGGCGGCCCCTCGATCAGCAGGGGCTTGTCGAGGCTCTGGGCGAGGAACAGCGCGGTCGCGATCGCGGAATTGCAGATGTAGTTCTGCGCCTCGAGGCGGGCCTCGATATCGGCGATCTCGGCGACGACCGGGCGCGGCCCGGACCGGGAATGTTCGTTCATGTCACTCGTTCGTTTTCGCTCGGCGAAATTGTGCTCGCTGATGTCGAAAATGGTTTCGCGCGAGCCTGCCGCAAATGCAAGCGTAGCGGACGCCGGCCGGCCATGCGCGAATCTTCGCGCAGGCGTCGGGAAGCGCCGGCGCCCGGCCATTCATCTGCATTCAATCAAGATGCATCTGCATCAAGATCGCCAGGCCATTGTTCTATTTCGATTTTAACACGACCCGGCATTCCGCCGGCAGCGCCGCCATGGTCATGGGCGGCTTCTTCTTCGCATGCGGGTTGGGCTTGGGATGCAGCACGCTCGGCTGGAACCACCAGGCGAGCTGGTCGCAGCCATCGCCGGGCGGCACGGAATCCTGGCCCGAACAGCCTTCCTCGCCGCGCGGGCAATAGACGCGCACGTGGAAATGGTAATTGTGGCCCCACATCGGGCGCACCTTGTTCAGCCAGTCGCGGTCGGACCCCGCCTCGCGGCACATCGCCTTCTTGATCGCGGCATTGACAAAGATGCGCTGGACCTGCGGCGATTTCGCCGCCGCGCGGATCACGTCGAAATGGTCTTCCGTCCAGACGCGGGGGTCGACATCCAGCTTGTCGGCGCGCACCACGTTGGTGGCCGACATTTCCTCGCGCTCGGCCCGGCTCAATTGCCGCCGCGGCATGGGGGTCAACCAGATGTCGGCGTCGAGCCCGATCTGGTGCGAGGCATGGCCCGTCAGCATCGGGCCGCCGCGTGGTTGGGAAATGTCGCCGACCAGCAGGCCCGGCCAGTTGGACACCTTCGGCACCTCGCGCGCGAATTTCTCGAGGAAGGAGATCAGCGCCGGATTGCCGTAGTTGCGGTTGCGCGAGAGGCGCATCACCTGCCACGCCTCGCCGTTCACCGGCAGCGCCTCGCCGCCGGCGAGACATCCGCGCGAATAGAAGCCGATCGACCGCGCCTCCATGTCGGCGGGCTCGCGCGCCCTGCCGAACAATTCCTTGGCGGGCGTCGAGGGCGCTTCGGGATGGGCGAGCGCCGGCAGTGGCTTGGGATCGAGCGTGCCCTTGTCCTGCGCCAGGGCTGGCCGGAACCCGGGCGTGGCGGCGGCGACCAGAAGCGCCAGAACGGGTGCGAAAGCGCGCAAGTTCATCTCCGCTTTGTCCCGACAGGCGCCGCGATTCGGAGATTGCTGTCAACCTTTACGACGTGCGGGACGTTGCCACCGGCCGGCTCCGCTGGTTTAATTCTTCGAGGTGCGCGTAATCTTTTGAGTATCGGGGGCGTCATGAAGCGCTTTGTGTTTGCCGTTATGGCCCTTTTTGGGGCGACATTCGTTTTCGCGGCCGCCGCTCAGGCCAAGGTTCAGATCCACATCGACCTGTCGTCGCAACGCATGACGGTCAATTCGTCGTCGGGCAGCTATGTCTGGCCGGTCTCGACGGCGCGTTCCGGCTACGTGACGCCGCGCGGCTCGTACAGGCCGACCAGCCTGCAGCGCATGCACTATTCGC
Organism: Rhodoblastus sp.; assembly: GCA_020442275.1. Lineage (GTDB taxonomy): Bacteria > Pseudomonadota > Alphaproteobacteria > Rhizobiales > Beijerinckiaceae > JAJXWB01. Next base: position 3,405 of record JAGRKN010000042.1, read on the forward strand.
GCAAATATCACATGTCGCCGATGCCGCATTCGATCTTCTTCCGTGGCGGCTATGCGATCCACGGCACCTACGCCACCAGCCAGCTCGGCAGCCCCGCCTCGCACGGCTGCGTGCGGCTGGCGCCCGGCAACGCCGCCGCGCTCTTCGCCATGGTGCAGCGCGAAGGCGCGAGCATCTCGATCTCGGGCTCCGCGCCCGGCCGCGTCTATGCTTCGACCAAGAAAAAGTACGGCAAGCACTACGCCCGCGCCGGTCACAAGAAGTACAAGCACTATGCGTCCTCGCGCCATCACAAGCGCTGGAAGCATTACGCGGGCCGCAGTCGTGCGCAGGCGCCGATGGCCTACGCCCCGTCGCGTGCGCGCGTGTACCGTGGCACGGTGCGTTCGTTCCAGCTCGACCCTGCGGGTCGATACTGAGGCGGAGCCGGGTCGCGGTTCCCGCATCCGGTCGATGCGTCCGGAGCGCGGCGATCGCCGGGACAGGGCGGGAGCGCGCGTATAGGCTTGCAGGCTGAGGAAACAAAGCCCGCAAGGAGCGCTCGAAAATGGTTCTCGTCCCGGTCGCGAAGCTGGAACAGGTCTGCGCGGACACATTCGCGCGCATCGGCTCGACGCCGGACGAGGCGCTGCGCGTCGCGCGTTCGCTGATCGGCGCCAATCTGACCGGCCATGACAGCCACGGCGTGATCCGCGTGCCGCGCTATGTCGACTGGGTGAAGTCGGGCGACATCACGCCAAACCAGACCGTTGCGGTTCTGGTCGACACGCCCTCGCTCGCCGTCGTCGACGGCCGCTACGGCTTCGGCCAGACGGTCGCGCCGGAGGCGGTGCGCATCGGCCTCAGGAAGGCGGACGAATCGGGACTCGCGGCGGTCGCGCTACGGGACGCAGGCCATATCGGCCGTGTCGGCGAATGGGCGGAAATGGCGGCGGCCGAGGGGCTGGTCTCCATCCATTTCGTCACGGCGTCGGGCTCCATCCTCGTCGCGCCCTTCGGCGCGCGCGAACGGCGGCTGTCGACCGCGCCCTTCTGTGTCGGCATTCCGCGGGAGAAAAAGGAACCGGTCATCCTCGATTTCGCGACCTCGATCGTGGCGGAAGGCAAGGTCATGGTCGCGAGCCAGGGCGGCAAGAAACTGCCCGACGGCGCGCTGATCGGGCCGGACGGCGAATTCTCGACCGATCCGGCCATGCTCTACGGCCCCTACGAGCCGGAGGGCCCGCGCGACTCGACGAAAGGGCGCGGCGCGATCCGCGCCTTCGGCGAACACAAGGGGTCCGGGCTCGCCTTCATGTGCGAAATCCTCGGCGGCTCGCTGACCGGCGCCAAGGCGACAGGGCCGGGCCGTCGCTTCTGCAACGGCATGTTCTCGATCTACGTCGACCCCAAGCGCGTCGATCCCGAGCTCGTCTTCGACGCCGATGTCACGCGCTACATCGCCTATTTCAAGTCGGCCGAGCCGGCCAAGGGCGTCGACGAGGTGCTCGTTCCCGGCGAACCCGAGCGCCGCATGCGCGCCGAGCGCACGAAGAACGGCGTGCCGCTGACGGAGGCGACCTGGAATTCGATTTGCGCCAAGGCGCGGGAGGTGGGCGCGAGCGTGCCGGCGATCTGAAGCGCCGGGGCTCCGGCCTCAATCCGCGAACACCACCGTCTTCTGCCCGTCGAGCAGCACGCGGTCTTCCAGATGCTTGCGCAGCGCGCGCGCGAGCACGCGGCGCTCGATGTCGCGGCCCTTGCGCACGAGATCGTCGGGCGTGTCGCGATGCGAGATCGTCTCCACGTCCTGCTCTATGATCGGGCCCTCGTCGAGGTCGCTCGTGACGTAATGCGCGGTGGCGCCGATCAGCTTCACCCCGCGCGCATGCGCCTGATGATAGGGTTTTGCGCCCTTGAAGCCCGGCAGGAAGGAATGGTGGATGTTGATGCAACGCCCCGAGAGTTTCGCCGCGAGCCCGTCCGACAGCACCTGCATGTAGCGCGCGAGCACGACGACATCGGCGCGCGCCTCGCGGATCAGCCGCCAAACGTCGGCTTCCTGCTCCATTTTCGTTTCGCGCGTGATGGGCAGGTAGTGGAAGGGAATGCCTTCGAGATCGATATGCGCATAGGTCTCGCGCCTGTGGTTGGCGATGATGCCGACTGGCTCCATGTCGAGTTCGCCGATCCGCCAGCGATAGACGAGATCGACGAGGCAATGGTCCGACTTCGAGACGAGGATCATTACGCGCTTCTTCTCGGCGCGCGCCCGCATCTGCCAGACGAACGAAAACTCCTGCGCGACGCGTGAAAAATCGGCGCGCAACGCCTCGTAGTTTTCCGCCGCGCCGACGCGGTCGAACACGATGCGCGCGAAAAACTGCCCGGTCTCCAGCGAGTCGAACTGCTGCGCGTCGAGAATGTTGCAGCCGTGCTTGAACAGGCATGTGGCGACGGCCGCGACAATGCCGGGCCGGTTCGGGCAGGAGAGCGTGAGAATATGCTGGGCGCTGGCGTCGGGCATGGCTCGGACTTCAGGGCGCGCCGCCGATCGGCGCCTTGGGCACGGCGCGCGACAGGCCACGGAATTCCGCAATGGCGAGGCCGTTCTGGTTTGCGATGGAGACGTCGTAGACGCCGGTGCGGCCGGCGACCTGCACTTCGCGCGCATGCGCGGTCAGGAGATCGTTGAGACGCGCCGGCGCGAGATAGGTGATCGAGCAATGCTGCGCGACGGTCGAAACGCCGTGGGAGTTGCAGGCATAGGCGAAGGCCGTGTCGGCCAGCGTGAAAATGTGGCCGCCGTGGCACATCTTGTGCGCGTTGAGCATGGTCGGCAGCACCCGCATCGTCACGCACGCATCGCCGGGGCCGACGGACGTCAGTTCCATGCCCTGCGCCACGCTGACGGCGTCGAGCTCCCACATCCTGTCCGCGCTCGCGCGCGCGATTTCCTCGGGCGTCATTTTGGTCCGCAATGTTTCGACAAGCGAAATCGTTGGCGCGATTGATTGGCACGCGCGCGAAACCCGGTCAACCAAATGCCGGCCATGCGCTGTTTTGCATTGCGCCCGCCGGCGGGGAAGGAATAGATTTCGCGCCCTGAACCAAGAAGACCGCACAGCGGTCGCTCAGCCCAAGGAATTCTCATGTCCGACAAGCCCGCCGTCTCGTCCGTCCAGAAGGGCGACGTTCTTCTCGTTCTCGTCGACAATCCGCCGGTCAACGCCATTTCGCAGGCGGTTCGCGCGGGTCTGAAGGAGCATGTCGAGAAGGGCATGGCCGACGCCGCCACCAAGGCGATCGTCATCGCTTGCGAAGGCCGGACGTTCGTCGCAGGCGCCGACATCCGCGAGTTCGGCAAGCCGCCGGCCGGCCCCTCGCTGCAGGAATTGCTCAACGGCATGGAAGCTGGAAACAAGCCGGTCGTCGCCGCCATCCACGGCACCGCGCTCGGCGGCGGCTTCGAGATCGCCATGGCCTGCCATGCGCGCGTGTCGGACAAGGCCGCCCGCGTCGGCCTGCCGGAAGTCAAGCTCGGCCTGCTGCCGGGCGCCGGCGGCACGCAGCGCGTGCCGCGCGTTGCCGGCGCTTTGGTCGGCCTCGATCTCTGCACCTCCGGTCGCATGGTTCCGGCGGCGGAAGCGCTCAAGTTCGGCCTGATCGACAAGATTGTCGACGGCGATCTGCGCGAAGGCGCGATCGAATACGCCCGCTCGCTCGTCGGCAAGCCGCTGAAGCGCTCTTCCGAACAGCAGCAGCCCTTCGATGAGGCCGCCTTCGACAAGGCCGCCGCCGAGGTGCTGAAGAAGGCGCGCGGCGCGATGGCGCCCGCCAAGATCATCGAATGCGTGAAGGCCTCGACCCACGGAACCTTCAAGGAAGGCGAAGCCGTCGAGCGCAAGAACTTCATGGAGCTGCTCGTCTCCGACCAGTCCAAGGCCATGCGGTACGTCTTCTTCGCCGAGCGCGAAGTCTTGAAGGTGCCGAGCCTCGAAGGCGTCGAGGCGCGTCCGGTGATGAGCGCCGGCGTGATCGGCTCCGGCACGATGGGCGCGGGCATCACGATCTCGCTGATCAATTCCGGCATGCCGGTCACGGTGGTCGAGAACAGCCAGGAAGCGCTCGACAAGGCGATGGTCCGCTTCAAGTCGACCTGGGAACGCGACGTCAAGCTCGGCCGCATCGACCAGGCGACGATGGACAAGCGCGTCGGCCTGCTGACGCTGACGACGCAGTTCGAGGCTTTGGCCGACAAGGACATCGTGATCGAGGCCGTGTTCGAGGAAATGGCGCTGAAGAAGGAAATCTTCGGCAAGCTTGGCAAGATCGTGAAGGCGGGCGCCGTGCTCGCCTCCAACACGTCCTATCTCGACATCGACGCGATCGGCGAAGCCTCCGGCCGTCCGCAGGACGTGATCGGCATGCACTTCTTCTCGCCGGCCAACATCATGCGTCTCGTCGAAGTCATCGACGGCGGCCGCAGCGCCAAGGATGCGCTGGCGACCGGCGTCGCCGTCGGCAAGCGCATGGGCAAGCTGCCTGTCGTGATGGGCAATTGCGACGGCTTCGTGGGAAATCGCATTCTCGCCACCTGGCGCAAGGTCGCCGACATGATGATCGAGGAAGGCGCCTATCCGCAGGATTTCGACGCCGCGATGGAAGCCTGGGGCATGGCCATGGGCCCGTATGCGGTCGGCGATCTCGCCGGCCTCGACATCGGCATGCGTCGCCGCAAGGAATTCGCGCATCTGCGCGACAACGAGAAGCGCGACACCGGCGCCATCGCCGACGCCATCTGCGCGCTCGGCCGCTATGGCCAGAAGACGGGCTCCGGCTACTACAAGTACGTCGACGGCAAGCGCACGGTCGATCCGGTCGTGACCGAGATCATCGAGCGCGTGTCGAAGGAAAAGGGCATCACGCGTAAAGCCATCTCGGCCGAGCAGATGACCTCCTGGGTGCACGCCTCCATGGTCAACGAGGCCGCCAAGATTCTTTCGGAAAACATCGTCTCTCGGCCGCTCGATGTCGATATCGTCAAGCTCAACGGCTATGGCTTCCCCGTCTGGCGCGGCGGCCCGATGCAGGAAGCCGACCGCATCGGCATCGACAAGGTGCTGGAGACGATCAAGGAAGTGTACAAGACCGCCGGAAAGGGTTTCGAACCCGCTTCCGCGCTCGAATGGATGGTGGCGAACAACAAGAAGTTCGCCGACATCAAGGCGGGCGAGCTGAAGGGCAAGTAAGTAGATTGTTCCTTCTCCCCGCGCCGAAGTCGGCTGCCGCCGACTTCGGTCATGTTGATTTCTCAAAGCGGCAACAGCCGCTTTGAGTTCGGAGAGAAGGTGGGCGAAGGCCGGATGAGGGGCGAGGCCGCAACAGCCATACCAGTCGTTTGCCCCCTCACCCCGACCCTCTCCTCGCCTATGCGGGGAGAGGGAGAAGGCGCGTCATGAAAGTCTCGCTCATCCAGATGAATTCGGTCAGCGACAAGCAGGCCAATCTCGCGCAGGCGCGCGCGCTGATCGAGGAGGCCGTGCGCGACGAGCGGCCCGACTGGATCTGCCTGCCGGAAGTCTGGGACTTCATCGGCGGCAACCGGCGCTCGAAGATGGAAGCGGCCGAGGAAATCCCCGGCGGTCCCGCCTATACGCTGATGCAGGAGCTGGCGAAGACGCATCGCGTCTTCATTCACGCAGGCTCGATTCTCGAAAAGATTCCCGGCGACGACGAGCGCATTCACAATACGACCGTCGCCTTCGACCGCGATGGCAAGGAAGTCGCGCGCTATCGCAAGATCCACATGTTCGACATTACGGCGCCTGACGGTACGGCCTATCGCGAAAGCGCGGCCTTCAAGCCGGGCGATGCGATCGCGACCTACGATTGCGAGGGCGTCACGGTGGGCTGCGCCATTTGCTACGACCTGCGCTTCCCCTATCTGTTCGGCGCGCTCGTCGACAAGGGCGCACAACTGATCGCCCTGCCCTCGGCCTTCACCATGCAGACCGGCAAGGACCATTGGGAGGTCCTGTGCCGCGCGCGCGCCATCGAAACCGAAACTTACTTTTGCGCGGCGGCGCAGACCGGCGCGCACACCGCCGGCAACGAGACTCGCCACACTTATGGCCATTCGCTCGTCGCCGACCCCTGGGGGCATGTCGTGGCGAAGGCGTCGGACGGCGTCGGCGTGGTCTCCGCGCGCGTCGATCCCAAGCGCGTCGCCAAGGCGCGCCAGATGATTCCGGTCGCGCAGCATCGTGTTAAGCTGGCGGAATGATCGCCGCGATTGCTTTCGACTGGGCCGAGTTTTTCCTGCGCTGGCTGCATCTCGTCGCCGCCATCTTCTGGGTCGGTCTCGCGCTCGGTTTCCTGCGGCTCAATCTCACGTTGAAGTCCACAAAGGCGGACGTCTGGCGCGCGGCCGACGACGGCTTCTTTCGTGTCTCGCGCGACATGAACGTTCCCCGCGAGGCCGAACCGCAGATCGGCTGGTTTCGCTGGGAGGCCTATGTCGTCTGGCTCTCCGGTTTCGCGCTGATGATCGCGATCTATTTCGCGAAGGCTGATCTCTATCTGATCGACCCCGCCATTCTCGCGCTCGAGTCCTGGCAGGCGATCTTGCTGGTGCTCATGCTGCTCGTCGTCGGCTGGCTTGGCTATGATCAGCTCGCCAAGGCGCCATGGAGCGAGACGGCGCGGCGCGTAGCGGTCGCGATCTTCCTTTTTGCGCTCGCCATCGCGCTCACGCGCATGTTCTCCGGTCGCGGCGCCTTCCTCGTCTTCGGCGCGATCATCGGCACGATCATGGCGGCCAATGTCGCGCACTATCTCGTGCCCAACCAGCGCCGCATGCTCGAGGCGATCCGCGCAGGCGTCGCGCCGGACGAAGCGGGCTTCGCGGTCAGTCGACAGCGCGCGCTGCACAACAATTATCTGGCGCTGCCGGTTCTCGTCCTGATGCTGGCGAACCATTATCC
>JAGRKN010000042.1:10416-11154 GCA_020442275.1 Rhodoblastus sp.
GGGCGCCGCCATCCGTCACTTCTACATCGCGCGCCACCGAGGCTCCGGCGATCTCTGGTGGACATGGGCGCTGGCGACAGCTGCTGCTGCTGCGATGGTCGCGCTCTCGATCTTCGGAGCAGAAAAACCGCAGGCGCGCGCCGCCGCGCCGAAGAGCGCGATGGACGCCATCGCTTCCGTGGTCGCCCCGCGCATCGGCGATGTCGAGGATATCGTCGCCGATCGCTGCGTCATGTGTCATGCGCGAAATCCGTCATGGCCGGGCCTGGCGGCCGCGCCCAAGGGCGTGATGCTGGAGACACGCACGCAGATTGCAGGCCACGCGAAAGACATTGCCGCGCAGGCCGTGTGGACGCGCGCAATGCCGCCGCCCGGCGCGCATGTTCCGATCGGCGACGACGAGCGCCGCACGATCGCGCTGTGGATCGCCTCGGGCGCGCCAGCGCGCTGAGACGCGCTACATCGTCGCGCCGATCGTCCAGGGCACGAATTCGACGTCGCCGTAGCCGAGCTGCTCGGACTTCGTGCGCTCGCCGGCGGCGACCTTCAGCAGCGCATCGAAAATTTGCTTGCCCTTGGTCTCGATCGACACGCCGTCCAGCACCTCGCCACAATCGATGTCCATGTCGTCAATCATGCGGCGATAGATGTCGGTATTGGTCGCGAGCTTGAAAGACGGCGTCGGCTTGCAGCCATAGGCCGAGCCGCGTCCCGTGGTGAAGGCCAGAAGATTGGCGC
>JAGRKN010000042.1:11178-12368 GCA_020442275.1 Rhodoblastus sp.
CCCGTCGCGGCGACCGGATCGTAGCCGGGCGTATCCATGAAGACGAAGCCCTTCTCGGTGACGAGTTCGGCGTAGTCGTAGACCGCGCGCATTGTCGTCGTGCCGCCCTTGGCGGCCGCGCCGAGCGATTTTTCCAGAATGGTGGTGAGCCCGCCAGCCTTGTTGCCGGGCGAGGGATTGTTGTTCATCTCCATCCGGTTGCGCGCGGTGTAATCCTCCCACCAGCGGATGGTGGAGACGAGTTTTTCGCCCACGTCCTTGTTGGTTGCGCGCCGTGTCAGCAAATGTTCCGCGCCGTAAATTTCAGGCGTTTCCGAGAGGATCGCCGTGCCGCCATGGCGCACAAGTTCGTCGACCGCCGCGCCCAGCGCCGGATTGGCGGTGATGCCGGAATAGCCGTCCGAACCGCCGCATTGCAGGGCGAGGACGAGATCTGAAGCCAGACACGTCTCGCGCTTCGCCTGCGCGACCTGCGGCAGCATCGTCCTTATGGCGTCGACGCCCGCCATCACGGTCTTCTTGGTGCCGCCGACCTCCTGGATTGTCATGCTGCGGAACGTGTCGGATTCCTTGAGCCCATAGGCTTCCTTGAAGCGCGAGATCTGGAAGCCCTCGCAGCCGAGCCCGACCATTACGACGCCGCCGACATTGGGATTGACGGCGTATCCCCATTGCGTGCGCTTCAGGACCTCGTAGCCCTCGCCTTTCACGTCGAGCGCGCAGCCGCCGCCATGGGTGAGCGGGATGACGCCGTCGATGCCGGGATATTGATCGAGCAGCCCGGAGCGCTGGATTTCCTCGGCCATGAAGCGCGCGACCGAGGCCGAGCAATTCACGGATGTCAGGATCGCGATGTAATTGCGTGTGCCGACGCGCCCGCTTGCGCGCCGAAAGCCCTCGAAGGTCGCGCGCTCGCCTTCAGGCAGGATCGCCTCGTCGCGCGCCTCTTCGGCGAAGGCATAGTCGCGCGCAAAATCGCGGCATTCGACATTGTGCTCGTGCACCCATTGGCCGGGCGAGATCGGCTGCGATGCGAAGCCGATGATCTGGCCGAACTTGCGTACCGGCTCGCCAGGCGCGATCGGCGCGATCGCTATCTTGTGGCCACGCGCCGCACGCTCGCTGGCCGTGGCGGTCTGATAGATTAAGCCCGGCGTGAAGGCGTCGACGGCGACGATGATGTTGTCGGA
>JAGRKN010000293.1:0-1068 GCA_020442275.1 Rhodoblastus sp.
CGTCGTCATCAGGATCGGGCGCAGGCGTACGCCGGCTGCATGCTCGATCGCCTCACGGCGGCTAATGTGCTCCTCCTCCTGCATGCGGTTGGAGAATTCCGTCATGAGGATGCCGTGCTTGGAGATGAGGCCGATGAGGGTGACGAGACCGATCTGCGAGTAGATGTTGAGGCTCGCCAGCCCCATCACGCTCATCAGGTTGAGCGGCAGCAGCGCGCCGAACATCGAGGTCGGCAGCGCGATCAGGATGATGAAGGGATCGCGGAAGCTTTCGAACTGCGCTGACAGCACGAGGAAGATCACGATCAGCGCGAAGATAAAGGTGATGGTGAGCGCGTTCGATTCCTGCACGTATTGCCGCGCGTCGCCCTGGAAATCGTAGGTGTAGCCCTCGGGAAAGATTTCCTTCGACTTGGCGGTGAGGAAGTCGATGGCCTCGCCCAGCGTGCGGCCAGGGTAGGGCACGCCCGACAGGGTCGCGGAGCTGAGCTGCTGGAACTCGCTCAGGCTGTTGGGCTGCACGGTCTGCTGCACCGTCGCCACCGTCGAGAGCGGCGCGAGTTCGCCGGAGGAGGTGCGCAGCTGATAGCGTGTCAGCCAGTCCCTGGCGTCGCGGAAGTCGCGCGGCGCCTGCGGGATGACCTGGTAGGACCGGCCATAGAGATTGAAGCGGTTGACGTAATTGCCGCCGAGCATGGTGGCGAGCGCGCCGCCGATCTCCTGCATCGACCAGCCGAGGCGATTGGCCTTGGCGGCGTCGATCTTGAACTCGAGCTGCGGCGTGTCGAACTTCAGATCGACGTCGGTGAAGATGAACATGCCGCTGGCGGTCGCGGCCTTCTGCATTTCCGCGGCGACCTGCGCGAGACGCTGGTAGTCTCCTGTCGTGCGGATGACGAATTGCATCGGCGGGCCGCCGGTAGAGCCCGGCAGCGGCGGCGGCGAGAAGGCGAAGACGGATGCGCTTGGAATGGTCGCGAGCTTGGCCTGCAATTCGTTCTGCAGAATCTGCTTCTGCGTGCGCGAGCGCTGGTCCCACGGCTTCAGCAGGATGCCCGCGAAGGCCTG
>JAGRKN010000293.1:1133-4892 GCA_020442275.1 Rhodoblastus sp.
GCCAGAGCTTTTGCGTCGAGGCTTCCGTGTAGTCGAGATTGCCCGACTGCGGCGTCTTGAGGATGGACAGGAGAATGCCCTGATCCTCTTCCGGCGCGAGCTCCTTCGGCGTCGTGACGAACATGACGGCGGTGATCGCGAGCACGCCCACGAGGATAGTCACCGTCAGCGCGCGAAAGTTGAGCGTCTTGTGCAGCCGCCGCTCATAGCGATTGCGCAACGCGTCGAAACGCCGGTCGAGCCAGGCCGAGAAGCCGCCGCTTTCGCCCGGCGCATGCGCCTTGAGCAGCTTCGAGCACATCATCGGCGACAGCGTGAGCGCGACGACGCCCGAGACGATGACGGAGCCAGCGAGCGTGAAGGCGAATTCGCGGAACAGCGCTCCGGTGAGCCCCGAGACGAAACCGATCGGCGCATAGACGGCGGCGAGCGTGATCGTCATCGAGATGACGGGGCCCGCGATCTCGCGCGCGCCGACGAGCGCCGCGTCGCGGGGCGTCATGCCGTCCTCGATGTGGCGCCAGATGTTCTCCACCACAACGATCGCGTCGTCGACGACGAGGCCGATCGCCAGCACGAAGGCGAGCAGCGTGAGCAGATTGATGGAATAGCCCATCGCAAGCAGGAACATCATCACGCCGATCAGCGAGAGCGGAATGGTGACGATGGGGATGAGGGTCGAGCGGAGGTTGCCGAGGAAGAGGAAGATGACGACGACGACGATGAGCGCGGCTTCGCCGAGCGTCTTGGCGACTTCCCAGATCGAGGCGCGGATGAATTCCGTCGCGTCATAGGCGATGGCGGCATGGATGCCGGCCGGCAATTCCCGCTGCACGCTCGGGAAGGCCTTGCGGACCTCGTCGATCACGGTCAGCGGATTGGCGGTCGGCGTCGCATAGATGCCGATGAAGACGGCCTTCAATCCGTCGAAGACGGAGGAGGAATCCGCGCTCTGCGGGCCGAGTTCCACGCGGGCGATGTCGCCGAGCCGCACGAGCGCATCGCCGCGCGCGACGACGACGAGCTGCGCGAAAGCCTTGGCGCTGTCGAGCGAGGTGAGCGCGTTGATCGAGGTCTGCGTGTAATCCGATTTGATCTGACCGGCGGCGGCGGTGAAATTGTTGGCGGCGAGCGCCCGGCTGACGTCGCTCGCGGTGACGCCGCGCGCGGCCATCCTGGTCGGATCGAGCCAGATGCGCATGGCGAAGGTCTGGCCGCCGAGAATCTGGGCTTCCGCGACGCCGTCGAGGGTCTGGAGCTTCGGTTGCACTACGCGATTGAGATAGTCCGTGATCTGCGCGCTGGAAAGCACATCCGAATTGAAGGACATGTAGAGCAGCGCATAGCCCTGACCGGTCTTCTTGACGACGACCGGGTCCTGCGCCTCGCGCGGCAACTGGCTCTTCACCTGCTGGATTTTCGACAGGACGTCGGCGACCGCGCGATCGGGGCTCGCGTTCAGGCGCATGTTGAGCGTGATCGTCGAGACGTTCTGCTGGGAACTTGCGACCAGCGTGTCGATGCCCTCGGTGCTCGCCACGGCCTGTTCGAGCGGCGTGGTGATGAAGCCCTTGATGAGGTCGGCGTTGGCGCCCGGATAGGCCGTCGTGATGGTGATCGTGGTCTGCGACAGTTCCGGATATTGCCGGATCTGCAGCTTGAAGCCCGCCTGCGCGCCGACGAGCAAGATCAGCAGGCTCACGACGGTCGAAAGAACCGGGCGGCGGATGAAGAGGTCGGTGAACGAGCCCACGCGTCTGGCCTCAGAGCTTCGGCATGGGGTTCATTGGCGGAAGGCCCGCCTTCGGGTCGATGCGCACGCGCATGCCGGGGAAGAGCTTGACCTGTCCCTCGGAGACGACGGTCTCTCCCGCCTTCACGCCGTCCGCGATCTCGACGCGGTCGCCCTGCGTCTCGCCGACGCGCACGAAACGGCGCTCGACCTCGTAGAGCTGTTCAGCCTTCTGGTCTTTCCCCATAGTCGCCGCCTGCGCTTCGCCGGACTTCGCCGTCGGCGTCTTCAGCACGTAGACGCTGTCGCCATAGAGCGAATAGACGACCGCCGTCCGCGGCAGCGTGACCACGGAGCGCGGGTCGCCGGCCATGACCGAGACGTTGGCGAACATGCCGGGCAACAGTTTCTTCTCGTCGTTCTGGATTTCGCCGCGCACGAGGAAATTGCGGGTGTCGGTCGAGATGCGCGCGTCGAGGAACTTGACCTTGCCGCTGAAGGTCTTGCCGCCGAAAGCGTCGACGGTGAGCGTGATCGACTGGTCGACGGCGAGGCGCGCGAAATATTGCTCGGGCGCCTGGAAGTCGACGTAGATCGGATCGAGCTTCTGCAGCGTCACCAGCGGCGAGCCGGGCGAGACATATTGCCCGATGTCGATGCGGCGGATGCCGAGGCGTCCGTCGAAGGGCGCGGCGATCCGTTTCTGCGCGATGATCGCCTTGGTCCGCTCGACGGCGGCGGCGGCCTGATCGCGGGCGGAGGTCGCCTGGTCGAGCGTCGCCTGCGTGCTGTTGCCGCCCGAGACCAGTTTCGACTGACGGTCGAGCGTCGCCTGCGCATTGCGCAATGCAGCCTGATTGGCCTTGAGATCGGCCTGCTCGGTCGAATCGTCGATTTCGACGAGCAGCGCGCCCTTCTGCACATCCTGCGAGGATTCGAATTTGATGGCGCGCACGACGCCGCCGACTTGCGGAGCGATCTCGACGCCCTGCGTGGCGCGTAGCGAGCCGATGGCCGTAAGGGTCGGCGTCCAGGTCTCGGTCTTGGCTTGCGTGGCCGCGACGGAATTCGTGGGCTGGCCGGCCTTCTGGATGAAGCCTTTGATCATCGCGGGCTTCACGACCATCTGGAAATAGCCGAGCCCGCCGGCCGCGCCGAGCAGGATGACCAAGGCCAGGACGAGAATGATTGCGCGTTTCATGCGTGGAGCGGCCGCCGAAGTCGAGGAAGCGCGACAAAGGGCCCCTGCGCCGTCAGGCGTAGGCGACCTCACGCAGCCGCGCGAATGTTATGCGGTGCAACATAGACCGTCGCGCCATGAAAACAAGTCGGCGGCGTTCACGCCTTGCCGATGGTCTCCAGTCCCGCTTTCGCCAGCACCGGCACCATTTCGCCCATGGCCAGGCCGCGCTCGGGATTGGAGCCGTTGCCGTCGAGCGCGCGCTTCTTCACGCCCTGGATGATGGCGGCCAGTCGGAAGAAATTGAACGCGATATAGAAATCCCAGTTCGGAATGCCTAACAGGCCCGCGCGCTTGCAGAACGCCTCGACATATTCCTCTTCCGTGGGCACGCCCAACGCCTTGCGGTCGAGTCCGCCGAGGCCGGAGAAGATGCTTTTGGAATCCGTGCGCCACTGCATGCACTGGTAGGAAATATCCGCGAAGGGATGACCGAGCGTCGACAATTCCCAGTCGAGCACGGCAAGAAGCCTGGGCTCGGTCGGATGGAAGATCATGTTGTCGAGGCGGTAGTCGCCGTGGACGATGGAGACGCGGCCGTCGTCGGCTGGCGTATTCCCGGCGAGCCAGGCGATGAGATCGTCCATGGCCGCGATGGTTCCGGTTTCGGAGGCGCGGTACTGGTCGGTCCAGCGCTTGAACTGGCGTTCGAAATAGGAACCGGGCCGGCCGAAGTCGGAAAGCCCGACCTTGGCGGGATCGAGCGCGGTGAGCGCCGCCAGCGCCCGGTTCATCTCGTCGTAGATTTTCGCGCGATCATCTCGGGAAACTTCCGGCAGGTCGGGCT
>JAGRKN010000043.1:0-7940 GCA_020442275.1 Rhodoblastus sp.
GAATATCTCGGCAACGTCATCCTGCTGATCGTCGGCGGCAACGACACGACGCGCAATTCGATGACGGGCTCGGTCTGGTTCTTCAACCAGAACCCGGACCAGTACAAGAAATTGCGCGAGAATCCCGCGCTGCTCGAATCCGCCGTGCCGGAGATCATCCGCTACCAGACGCCGCTCGCCTACATGCGCCGCACGGCGCTGGCCGATACGGAAGTCGGCGGAAAGATGATCAAGAAGGGCGACAAGCTCGCCATGTGGTACATATCAGGCAATCGCGACAGCGACGCGATCGAGAACCCGGATCAGTTCATCATCGATCGCGAGCGCCCGCGCCAGCATCTCTCCTTCGGCTTCGGCATCCATCGCTGCGTCGGCAACCGGCTCGGCGAATTGCAGCTGAAGATTCTGTGGGAGGAGATTCTGAAGCGCGACATGAAGATCGAGGTTCTGGCGCCGCCGAAGCGCGTCTACTCGTCCTTCGTGCACGGCTATCAGGAAATGATGGTGAAGATCGCGCCGTGACGCCGATCCGTCATTGCGAGCGGAGCGAAGCAATCCATCCCCGTGAGTTTGCCGAGAGGCCGGGATGGATCGCCGCGTCGCCTCCGTGAAACCGCGACGCGGTTTCGCGGAGGCTCCTCGCGATGACGGCCAGTTGGCTCGCGAGCCCTCAAGCCCCGCGCATCGCCGTCACGCGCGCGCCCGGCAGCCTCCCCTTCGCCAGCATTCCCTCGGCGTCGAGACACGCGCCGGGCCCCGCGATCCAGATCGGACAGCCCGCCAGCGCCGCGAAATCCGGAAAGCGCGCATCGACCATCGCGCGCTTCGCCAACCATGCCGTCGAGACCGGCGTCGGCGGATCGATATCCTCGATCAGCAGCAGATGCGCAGCGCCGAGCTTTCCCGCTAGCCAGCAGGCAAGCGAGTCTGATGAAATCTCCGATGTCGCGGGAATGTCGGTCGCGGCCGCAACCATGCGCGCCGGCGACCAGATCGCGATGCGCCGCGTCGCGATTGCCGCGCGCAATGCAGCGTCCGTGTCGGCGATAACCGGCGACGGCCTGACCGCCGCGAGTGCGACCGCAAACTGATCCATCGCCATCAGCGCGATTCTTTGCGCGACGACGGCGTTCAGCTCCATCGTCTGCGCGGCGCCGCGCGCCGCCGCGCCGAACGGCCCGCCGCCAGGCGCGATCACCAGCGCGCCCGGCCATGCCGCCAGCGCATCCAGCCACACCTTCAGATGCGGCATCGCCGCCAGCCCGTCGCCGATACGCGCGACGAGCAGGTTCACGCCTGCGGCTCGCGCTTGGGAAGGCCGCGAAATGGCGCGCGCGGCTTCGGCGGCTCGAGCGATTGCTCGCGTTCGATCTCCACGCCGACCGCGCCCTCGATGATGTCGAGTTTTTCCACGCGCACCCTCACCCGCTTCACGCGCTTGTCGCGCAAGGCCGCCGCCGCGATTTCCTCCGCCATGGTCTCCACCAGCTTGACATGGCCGGACTGGATCATGCGGCGGATCGCGTCGACGATCACGTCGTAGGAAACGACATCGCCGAAATCATCCGCCACGCGTTTTGCGCGAGGCACATCGGCCTCGACGTTGAAGCGCATGCGCTGGCGCTTCTTGGTCTCGTAATTATAGGCGCCGACATTCGCGTCGACGAGAAAGTCGCGCACGAAAATCCTGTCTGTCTGCTGCGGCCCCTCGCCGGCGTGCAGGCCTGCGTCCATCAGCGCGCGGATGGCGGCCACCGCGTCGCGGTCGATGCCGCCCTGCCGGTCGCCCGCGCCGCACAAGGCGCTGCGGAAACCGAGAAAATCCGCGTCCAGCGCCACGAGGCGCGGCACATCCGGCGCCTCCAGCGAGCCCGAGACGCCCGCAATAAGCCCGGCTGCGCGAGATTTCTCAATGAAATCGGCGGCGTCGGCCGCGTCCAGCGTTTCGAGAAATCGGCCGCGCGTCTTGTCGACCGTGTCCAGCATGGCGCCGGAAAAGCCCGCCGCCGCCATTTCCTCGATCATGCCGAGCGGCGGCGTGCGGTCGGCGAGCAGGACAGCGACGAGTTGCACATCGTCGGTCAGCGGCGCCAGCGTCACGATTTTCGCGCGCGCGTCGGCGTCGTCGGCAAAGCCCACCTTCACGATATCCGCGCCGGCCGCGCGGAGCGCCTCGACCGCCGCGTAGAGCCGCACGCCCACGAGGTCGAGCGGGCCGGCCGCCGCGCTCACCGGCCGCGCTCCGGCGACCGCCTGGACAATGGCCGCGACGACCTCGGGGGCCGGCGCCCCCAGCGCGCCGCGTCCGGGATCCGTGCAGTCGATGATGTCGGCGCCGCAATCGAGCGCGATCGCCGCTTCGGCGGGACTGACGACGCTGGCGAGGAAGGCGGTCATGCGCGCGGGCTCTTTCTCCTGACGCCAGCGTCATAGGTCCAACGCGCACCGCCTGCAATGGAGCTATCGTCATGGCGCGCTTGCCGGGCGCCGGCCCCGCCGGTAGCTTCGCGAACCCTTTGAGCCTCCCGCCAGGAAAGTCGAACTCATGCGCGCCATCATCGTCGCCGACCGCAACCGCGCCGCGGTCGGCGAGGTCGAAACGCCCGCGCCCGGCCCCGGCGAAATCCGCGTGCGCGTCCGCGCCGCCGCGCTCAATCGCGCCGACCTGCTGGTGCTGGCCGGCCACCAGCATGGCGCGGTCGGCGGCGCCGGCGCCATCGTCGGGCTCGAATGCGCGGGCGAGGTCGACAGCCTCGGCGAGGGCGTCCGCGATTTCGCGGTTGGCGACCGCGTCATGTGCTCGGCGCGCCATGCGCTCGCCGAATATGCCGTGACCGACGCCGGCCGCGCGATCAGGATCGCTGATGGAACAGGTTTCGAGCGCGCCGCGACCCTGCCCGTCGCCTTGCAGACCATGCACAATGCGGTCGTGACCGCCGGCCGCCTGAAGAAGGGCGAGAGTGTGCTCGTGCAGGGCGCGAGCTCCGGCGTCGGCCTGATGGCGTTGCAGATCGCCAAGTACATGGGCGCGGGCCTCGTCATCGGCACGTCGACCAATGCGGAGCGTCGCGCGAAGCTGAAGGAATTCGGCGCCGATCTCGCGCTGGATTCACGCGACGCGAACTGGGTGGAAGACGCGCGCGCGGCCACTGGCGGCAAGGGCGTCGATCTGATCGTCGACCAGATTTCCGGCTATGTCGCGAACGCCAACATGCAGGCCGCCGCCGTGCTCGGCCGTATCGTCAATGTCGGACGCCTCGGCGGCATGAAAGGCGAATTCGATTTCGACCTGCACGCGCTCAAGCGCATCGACTATATCGGCGTCACCTTCCGCACGCGCAGCGCGCAGGAAGTGCGCGAGATCGTGCGCCTGATGCAGGCTGATCTGATGGGCGGCGTCGAATCCGGCGCGCTCGGCCTGCCGATCGACAGGATCTACCCGTTCGCGGAAGCCGACGCCGCCTTCGCGCACATGCGCGCCAACGCCCATTTCGGCAAGATCGTTTTGACGCTCTGAGCGCCAGGAAAGAACACATGACCCGCATCGCCATCGTCGACGATTATCAGAACGTCGCGCTGTCCCTCGCCGACTGGAAGAGCATCCCCGGCGCCGAATTCACCGTCTTCGACAAGCCCTTCGCCAGCGAAGACGAGATCGTCGAGAAGTTGAACGGTTTCGAAATCGTCAGCACGATGCGCGAGCGCATGGAATGGCCGGAAAGCCTGTTCGCGCGCCTGCCCAATCTGAAACTGCTCTGCATCACCGGCCTGCATCAACGCCTGCTCGATCAGGCCGCCGCGACGAAGCACGGCGTGGTCGTATCGCACACCACCGCTGGCGCCTCGGTGCCGGCGACAGTCGAACTCTGCGTCGCCCTCATTCTCGACGGCGCGCGCAACCTGACGCGCGAAGATCGCGACATGCGCGCCGGCGGCTGGCAGTCGGGCCTCGGCATGACGCTGCACGGCCGGCGTCTCGGCGTGGTCGGGCTCGGCCGCATCGGCGCGCGTGTCGCAGCCGTCGCAAAGGCGCTCGGCATGGAGCTTGTCGCCTGGAGCCCGAACATGACGGCGGAGACGGCGGCTGCGGCCGGCGCGACGCTCGTCGACAAGGAAACGCTGTTTCGTACGAGCGACGTCGTCACGCTGCATCTCGTGCTCGGCGACAGGAGCCGGCATATCGTCGGCGCGCGTGAATTCGAGCAGATGCAGAAGCACGCGGTGCTCGTGAACACGTCGCGCGGCCCGCTGATCGACGAGGCCGCGATGATCGACGCCATGCGCGCGCGAAAAATCGCCTGCACGGCGCTCGACGTCTACGACATCGAGCCGCTGCCTGCGGACCACCCGCTGCGCGGCCTCGACAATGTCGTACTCTCGCCGCACCAGGGTTTCGTCACGCAGGACGTCTATACCGTCTGGTACGGCGACACGGTCGAAAATATTCGCGCCTGGCTGTCGGGCGCGCCGATCCGCGTGCTCAACGCCGATATCCTGAAGAAATAAGCGCGCGATTCAAGTCGAGGCGCGGCCGAGCGACGTTTTCGTCTCGCGCGGCTGCGGCTTGCGCGCTCGCGCGACAAGACCAGAGATTGCGAGCGTGACGCCCACGGCCATCGGCGCCCAGCACGGCCGTATGCCCAGTTCCAGACTGAAGTCGGCCGATATCAGGGCGCCGAAGGGCGCGCCCATGGCGATCGCGTAATAGCCGGCCTCGATCAGCGCCACGAGCGCCGTCGTCGCCACGGCGAGCCCCAGCGTCAGGGTCGGCGTCAAGACGCGCCCGAAACGGCGCGGCAGGCGCAGAAAGCCGAGCAGCGCGAAAATACCGGCCATGGCGGTGGGCTCGGTCACATCGAGTTTCGACTGCATGAAGAAATGGACGAGCCCGAGCAGCACGATCGCATAGACGAGCCGGTGCAGCCGTTTCCAGCGCTGCGCGCCGAGTTTGCGTACTGCCGAATCGGTCGAAGTCGCGGCCAGCGCGACGAGCATCAGCAGAGCCGCCGTGCCGATCAGCAGATATATGCGCGCGAAAAGCTCATGCGCGACGACGCCGAGGTCGAACGATTTGTCGGCGACGAAGACGACGAAATGCGCGACCATCCAGACGAAGACGGAAACGCCAAGAATTCGGCGCGCGGCGGCAAGGCGGGGCTGGCGCAGAATTTCGATCAGCGGGGTGATCGCCATGGTGGCCGCCAGCAGCCGGATCGCCCACAGGCCGGTGACATGGGAAATCTCGGTCAGCGGGCGCGGCCCGAGATCGGCGACGCCGATCCGCCAGAGGAGCGGCAGGGCCGGCAGGACGGCGAGCGCCAGCGCGACGGCGCGCAGGCCGGAAAACGCGCCGGCGCGATCACGCCAGAGGGCGAGCGGATGCGGAGAGGTCGTTGCGGCCATATCTTCCTTTACGCGCGATCGGCCCAAGATGTTTTCAAGTTTGGCCGGCTAGGGGTCAATTTCCCGTGAGCGCGGGGCCCGCTTGATCCCGGCGGCGCGATGGGCCAAACCCGGCGCGCCATGGCCCCGCCGCTTCTCCATCTCCAGAACATCGCGCTGACGCTGGGCGGCGCGCCCCTGCTCGCCGGAGCGGAACTCGCGGTCGAGCCCGGCGATCGGCTCTGCCTCGTCGGCCGCAACGGCTCCGGCAAGTCGACGCTGCTGAGGATCGCGGCCGGCCTGCTCGAATCCGATGGCGGCACGCGCTTTTTCCAGCCGGGCGCGACCATCCGCTACCTCCCGCAGGAGCCGGATTTTGCTGGCTTCGCCACGACGCTCGCCTATGCGGAAGCAGGCCTCGGCCCGACCGACGATCCGCATCGCGCCCGCTATCTGCTCGAGCGGCTCGGGCTCACCGGCGAGGAAGACCCGACAAAACTCTCGGGCGGCGAGGCGCGCCGCGCCGCACTCGCCCGCACGCTCGCGCCCGATCCCGACATTCTGCTGCTCGACGAGCCGACCAACCATCTCGACCTGCCGGCCATCGAATGGCTGGAGGAGGAACTGGCCTCCGTGCGCGGCGCGCTGGTGCTCATCAGCCACGACCGGCGATTCCTGCAGGATTTGACCCGCGCCACCGTCTGGCTCGATCGCGGCGTCACGCGCAGGCTCGATCGGGGTTTTGGCGAGTTCGAGGCCTGGCGCGACAAGGTTCTGGAAGAGGAAGAGGCGGCCGCCCACAAGCTCGACCGCAAGATCGTCGCCGAAGAACATTGGGTGCGCTACGGCGTCTCCGGCCGGCGCAAGCGCAACATGCGCCGCATGGCCGAACTCGGCGAGTTGCGCCGCGCCAAGCGCGAGGCGCGCCGCGTCGATGGCGCGGTGCAATTGCAGGTCAGCGAGGCGCAACTCTCCGGCAAGCTGGTGATCGACGCCGAGGGCCTGTCGAAATCGTTCGGCGACCGCGCCATCGTCAAAAACCTGTCGCTGCGTGTCTTGCGCGGCGACCGGCTCGGCCTCGTCGGCGCCAATGGCGCGGGCAAGACGACGCTGGTCAATCTGCTGACCGGCAAGCTCGCGCCTGACGCGGGGCAGGCGAAGATCGGCGCCAATGTCGAAATGGCCGCGCTCGACCAGTCGCGCGCCGCGCTCGATCCCGCCGACACGGTCGCGAATTTCCTCACCGGCGGCGGCGGCGACTGGGTGGAGATCGCGGGCAAGAAGAAGCATGTCGTCGGCTACATGCAGGACTTCCTGTTCAAGCCGGAGCAGGCGCGCACGCCCGTCTCGCGCCTGTCGGGCGGCGAGCGCGCACGACTCATGCTCGCCCGCGCGCTGGCGCTGCCCTCGAATTTTCTGGTGCTCGACGAGCCGACCAACGATCTCGATCTCGAGACGCTCGATCTCGTCGAGGAAATGCTGGCCGACTATCCAGGCACGGTGCTGGTCGTCAGCCACGACCGTGATTTTCTCGACCGCGTCGCGACCTCGGTGCTGGTCGCGGAAGGCGATGGCCAATGGATCGAATATGCCGGCGGCTATTCGGACATGGTCGCCCAGCGCGGCGCGGGCGTCGGCGCGCGGGCGGTGGAGAAGCCCAATCGGGATCGCCGGCCTGCGGCCAGCCCACAAGCAGAGGCGCCCAAGCAAAAGCGGAAGCTCAGCTTCAACGAGAAGCACGCGCTGGAAAACCTGCCCGCCGAAATGGAGCGCCTGCGTGGGATACGCGACAAGGCGCAGGCGATCCTCGCCGATCCCGACCTCTTCACGCGAGAACCGAAGAAATTCGAGCAGGCGTCCGCCGCGCTGACGAAGATCGAGACCGATCTCGCGGCCGCCGAGGATCGCTGGCTGGAACTGGAAATGTTGCGCGAGGAGCTGGAGGGCTGAAGCCCTGATGCAGCCCGACCACGCTCCAGGCCCGATTGCGCCCCGGCGTCATTTCGCCCTTGTTCGCGCCCCCTTCGCGTCCTAGGGCTGTGCGCGAGAACGCGGAGCTGGCGGGTTGTCCGGACAGGCCGATACGCGGCCGGCGAGTAGTTTTGCCATCCTTCGCCGGCTTCTGATGGATCACGGCCGGCGCTACGGCGTCGCCTATTTCGCCGCGCTCGTCTTCATGTCGGTCGGTTCGGCGGCGACGGCGCTCGTCGCCTATCTGCTCAAGCCCGTTCTCAACCAGATGGTCGAGCCCGAGGGGCTGCGCGCCATGCGCGTCCTCTCCTTCGCGGTCGCCGGCCTGTTCGCCGTGCGCGGCCTCGCCTCCTATTTCTCGCAGGTGCTCTTGGCGCGCACCGGCGCGCGGATCGTCGCCGGCCTGCAGATGCGCCTGTTCGACCGCCTGCTCGATCAGGACGTCGCCTTCCTGCGCGACACCCATTCCTCGGACATGCTGGCGCGCGTCACCATCGCGGCCTCCGGCGTGCGCGACACGTTGCAGGTGATGACGACCTCGGTCGGCCGCGACGCCGCGACGCTGTTCTGTCTGATCGTCGTCATGT
>JAGRKN010000043.1:7959-16522 GCA_020442275.1 Rhodoblastus sp.
TCGCGGCCATGCCGCTCGCGGGCTTTGGTCTCTCGCGGCTTGTATCGGCCGTGCGCAAACTGTCGCGCCGCTCCTTCGACGGCTCCGCGCGCGTAATGCAGACGCTGCAGGAGACCCTGCAGGGCATCGGCGTCGTCAAGGCGTTCAATCTCGAAAACGAGATGCGCGCGCGCATGGGCGCGTCCGTCGACGATGTCGCGCGCGCCGCTGATCGCGCCGCCGTGCGGATGGCGCTGGCGAGCCCGATCGCCGATCTGATCGCCGGCGTCGCCATCGCGATCATCCTGTTCTACGGCGCCTGGCGGGTGACGGTGGCGAGCGCGGACGCTGGCGCCTTTTTCTCGTTCGTCGTCGCCATGCTCATGGCCTACGAGCCCGGCAAGAGGCTCGCGCGCGTGCATCTGGAAATGCAGGCAGGCCTCGATCAGGCGCGGATGATCTACGAGATCCTCGACACGCCTGCGACCGAGGCGCCGCGCTCCGGCCAGCCTGCGCTGCGGGTCGGCGCGGGGCGCATCGAATATATGGATGTCGGCTTTTCCTATCGGCCCGGCGAGACCGCGCTCGACGATCTCGGCCTCGTCTTCGCGCCCGGCGAGACGACGGCGCTCGTCGGAGTCTCCGGCGCGGGCAAGTCGACCATCGTCGCGCTGCTCCTGCGCTTCTACAAGCCGCAGGCCGGCGCCATCTTCATCGACGCGCAGGACATTGCCGGCGTAGAACTCCGCTCATTGCGTGAAAATATCGCCTATGTGCCGCAGGACGTCTTTCTGTTCCGCGGCACGATCCGCGACAATATCGCGCTCGGCCGCATCGGCGCACGGCGGGACGAGATCGAACTGGCGGCGCGGCGCGCCAACGCCGACGAATTCATCCGCGATTTCCGCGATGGCTACGACACGGAAGTCGGCGAACTCGGCCAGAACCTGTCGGGCGGCCAGAAACAACGCATCGCGATCGCCCGCGCCATGCTGAAGGACGCGCCGATCCTGGTGCTCGACGAGCCGACTGCGGCTCTGGATTCAGAAAGCGAGCGCGAGGTGCGCAAGGCGCTGGATGAATTGCGCGCGGGCCGCACCACCATCGTCATCGCGCATCGCCTGCAGACGATCCTCTCCGCGGATTCGATCTGCCTGATCGAACACGGCAGGCTGGTGACAAAGGGCAGCCACGCCGAATTGCTGGCGAAAGAGCCGGCCTATCGCGCGCTTGTGGAGGCGCAGTTCGCCGGCGAGGAAGGGCAGCGGGCGGCGGGTTGATCTACCCCGCCTTCTTCTGCGCCTCGATCCGGAAGGGATGCGCCGGGTACACGCCGAGAATCCGCACTTCCTTGGAGAAGAACTCGAGCTCTTCCAGCGCCAGCTTCAGCCCGCGATCGTCGGGATGGCCGTCCACGTCGGCCAAAAATTGCGTCGCCGTGAATTCGCCCTCCAGCATGTAGCTTTCGAGCTTGGTCATGTTGACGCCATTGGTGGCGAAGCCGCCGAGCGCCTTGTAGAGCGCCGCCGGCACGTTGCGCACGCGAAATATGAACGACGTGACCGTCGGGCCGTTCTGCGGCGCGCACCAGTCCTGCTGCTTCGACAGAATGACGAAGCGTGTCGTGTTGTGGGCGGCGTCCTCGACGTTTTCGGCGAGAATGTCGAGATCGTAGATGGAAGCCGCGAGTTTTGGCGCGAGCGCCGCGCGGGCCGGGTTGCGCCATTCCGCGATCTGGCGCGCCGAGCCGGCGGTATCGCCGAACACATGCGCCTTCAGGCCGTATTGCCGGATGATGCGCCGGCACTGCCCGAGCGCGTGGACGTGGCTATAGACGTCGGTCAGTTGATCGATCCTGGCGCCCTTGATCGCCATCAGCTGGAAGCGGATCGGCAGGAAATATTCGCCGATGATGTGCAGGCCCGCCGTCGGCAGGAACTGGTGGATGTCGGCGACGCGGCCGGCGAGCGAATTCTCGATCGGGATCATGCCGAGCGCGGCCGACCCTTCCGAAATGGCCGAGAGCGCGTCCTCGAAAGTCGCGCAGGGCATGGGCTCCATGTCCGGAAACACATCCGCGCAGGCGATGTGGGAATTCGCGCCGGGTTCTCCCTGATAGGCGATCTTCAGCTTGGTCATCTGTCCTTGCCTTTTCCGGCGAATATCGCACGCACCCGCTCGAGGTCGGCGGGCGTGTCTACACCGCGCGCGGCCGTCTCGACCAGAGCGAGGTCGATCCGCATGCCGGCTTCCAGCGCCCGCAATTGCTCGAGGCGCTCACGTTGCTCGAGCGGCGAGGGCGGCAGCGCGACGAATCGGGCGAGCGCCGCGCGGCGGTACACGTAGAGGCCGATGTGACGAATGGTCGCCCCCGCTCCCCACGGTATGGCCGCCCGCGAAAAGTAAAGCGCGCGCAGGCGGTCCGGCGCGATGACCGCCGCCGCGACTTTCACCGCGTTGGGGTCGTCCCGTTCGGCGGGCCCGGCCGGAACGCCCAGCGTGCCGATATCGACGGCGGAATCTTCCATCAGCGCGACCGTGGCGCGGATCGCCTCGGGCTCCACCAGCGGCTCGTCGCCCTGCACATTGACGACGAGATCGTGCGCGCCGGCCGGATCGATCGCCGCCACGGCCTCGGCGATCCGGTCCGAACCGGAGGCGTGGCCGGGATCGGTCATGATCGCCCGCCCGCCCGCCGCCCGCACCGCCTCGGCGATTTCGGAGCAATCGGTCGCCACGACCACCGGCCCGACGCCGGCTGTGGCGGCCCGTTCCCAGACGCGCACGATCATCGGCCGGCCGGCGATATCGGCCAAAGCCTTGGCGGGCAGGCGCTTCGAGGCGAGGCGCGCGGGAACGACAATGATCGGGCGAGACATGTGTACGGCGGAAAGTCGGAGAAAGCCGGAGGTTATAGGCTGTTGCCAAGGCGCGGGCAAAACGGGTAATCAGCTTGCGCGCCGCCGCGCAACCGGCGGCCGGCCAAGCGAATTGTCAGCGCCAGGGATCGGAGCGCCGCTAATATGAACATGGAAATCAACAAGATGGCGGGCGCCCTGCTTGGCTCGCTGCTGGGCGTGATGGGCCTGGGCATGTTCTCGGACGTGCTCTATGCGCCGGACCACATGAAAAAGGCGGGCTATGATCTGCCGGCGGGCGAGGCCGCGGGCGGCAAAGCTGAAGCCGCGAAGCCGGCTGGCGAACCCTTCCCCGTGCTGCTGGCCAAGGCCGACGCCAAGAAGGGCGAGTCCCTGGTCAAGCCCTGCGCGGCCTGCCACGATTTCACCAAGCCCGGCGTTTCCAAGGTCGGTCCGCCGCTCTACGGCGTCGTCGGCCGCGCCAAGGCGCATGTCGCGGGCTTCGCCTATTCCGATCCGATGAAGGCGAAGGGCGGCGACTGGAGCTTCGACGAGCTCAACAAGTTCATCGCCGATCCCAAGAAGGACATTCCCGGCACCAAGATGGCCTTCGCCGGCGAGAAGGACGACGCCAAGCGCGCCGACATCGTCGCCTATCTGCGCACGCTGTCCGACAGCCCGCTGCCGCTGCCTGCGGCCGACGCGAAGCCGGCCGAAGGCGCCAAGCCCGCCGATGGCGCGAAGGCCGCCGAGCACAAGTGATCGGGCATCGCCCCGAATGAATGAAAGAGCCGGGCTTGCCCGGCTCTTTTCGTTTTGCGGCCATCGCGGGGGAGTGGCCTGCCCCGGAAAAACCTACATAATCGCCGAATCATCGCGGTATCGACCGGGCTCGGACGAGAAAGCAGGATTGCGAGGTGGGATTGAATTTCCTGAAGGGATCGATGGGGTCGCTGACGCGACGCGCATTCGTCGCCGGCGTCGGCGCCAGCGCGCTCAGCCGATATGCGCGCGCCGCGGCGCCCGCGGACTGGAGCGTCTCCTACGGCATGTCCGTCTTCGGCGAACTCGCCGAAAAGGCGGACTTCAAGCATTTCGGCTACGTTCGCCCCGACGCGCCCAAGGGCGGCGCCGTCTCGCAGGAGAGCTACGGTCCGTTCAATTCGCTCAATCCCTTCATCCTGTCCGGCGATGCGCCCGAAGGGATCGAGATCGTCTACGACAGCCTGCTGACCTCGAGCCTCGACGAGCGCGACGCGCTGTATCCGCTGGTCGCCAAATCGGTCGCCACCTCGCCCGACAAACGCAGCATCCGTTTCGAACTGCGGCCCGAGGCGCGCTTCCATGACGGTTCGCCGCTGACGGCCAAGGACGTCGTCTTCTCGCTGCAGATTCTCAAGGACAAGAGCCGTCCGACGATCCGGCAAGCCTTGCGCGATCTGGAAAGCGTGACGGCTGACGGCGATCACGCCGTCATCGTCAAGCTCGGCGAAAGCGCCAGCCGCGATCTCAAGCTGATCGTCGCGCGCCAGCCGATCTTTTCCGCGGCCTATTACGCCAAGCACAAGTTCGAGGAGCCGACACTCGAGCCGCCGCTGGCGTCCGGACCCTACAAGGTCGGCAAGTTCGAGGCCGGCCGCTATATCGCCTTCGAGCGCGTGGCCGATTATTGGGGCAAGGATCTTCCGGTCAACATCGGGCAGAACAATTTCGACGTCGTGCGTTTCGAATATTTCAACGACCGCCCTGTCGCCTTCGAGGCTTTCAAGGCCGGCGCCTTCACCGTGCACGAGGAATTCACCTCCGCGACCTGGGCGACGGGCTACGACTTCCCTGCCTTCCGCGAGAAGCGCGTGGTGCGCGGCGAAATCCCGGACGCCAACATTTCCGGCATCCAGGGCTGGTTCTTCAATACGCGCCGGCCGGCGCTGAAGGACCCGCGCGTGCGCGAGGCGATCGGCTACGCCTTCGATTTCGCCTGGACCAACAAGAACCTGATGTACGGCGCCTATACGCGTACGGAATCCTATTTCGAGAATTCCGACATGAAGGCGAAGGGCCTGCCCGGCCCGCGCGAACTCGCGCTGCTCGAACCCTTCCGCGGCAAGGTTCCGGACGAGGTCTTCGGCGAGCCCTTCGTTCCACCGCAGACCGACGGCTCCGGCCAGGATCGCGCGCTGCTGAAGCGCGCCAATGATCTGCTGACGAAGGCCGGATGCAAGCGCAACGGCATGAGCCTGATGCTGCCCGACGGCAAGCCGATCGAACTCGAATTTCTGGATTTCTCATCGGCGCTCGAGCGGCACACGCAGCCCTTCATCAAGAACCTCAAGCTGCTCGGGATCGACGCGCGGATACGAATCGTCGACGCCGCGCAATACCAGCGCCGTCTTGAGGATTTCGATTTCGACGTCATCACGCGCCGTCTCTCCATGGCCTATTCGCCGGGCGAGGAATTGCGCGCCCTGTTCGGCTCTGAAGCGGCGAATACGCGCGGCTCGCGCAATCTGACGGGCATCGCCGATCCCGTCGTCGACGCCCTGATCGCCAAGGCCTTGCAGGCGACGACGCGCGAGGACCTGGTCGCGATCTGCCGCGCGCTCGATCGCGTGCTGCGCGCCGGCCGCTACTGGGTTCCGCACTGGTACAAGCCGACGCACTGGATCGCGCATTGGGACGTGTTCGGTCGGCCGGAGCGTTCGCCCAAATTCAGCCCGGGCATCGTCTCCACCTGGTGGTGGGACGAGGCGCGCGCGAAGAAAATCGCCTTCGTCGGGCAGCGTTGATGGCAGCCTATATCGCGCGACGCCTCCTGCTGATGATCCCGACCCTTTTCGGGATCATGCTCATTTCCTTCGTCGTCGTGCAGTTCGCGCCGGGCGGGCCGGTCGAGCGCATCATCGCGCAATTGCAGGGGCAGGACGCGGGCGCGACCTCGCGCTTCGGCGGCGGCGGCGGCGATGTCGGCGCATCGGGCGGCGCGAGCCAGAGCGCGAGCGGCGACATGTCGAAATATCGCGGCGCGCAGGGGCTCGATCCGAAATTCATCAAGGAGCTGGAAAAGCAGTTCGGTTTCGACAAGCCGGCCTGGGAACGCTTCGCGATCATGCTGAAGAATTACGCGACCTTCGATTTCGGCCGCTCCTATTTCCGCGACACGCCCGTCCTGACCTTGATCGCACAGAAACTGCCCGTGTCGATCACGCTCGGCTTTTGGATGACGCTCTTGTCCTATTCGATCTCGATCCCGCTCGGCATCGCCAAGGCGGTGCGCGACGGATCGCGCTTCGACGTCTGGACCTCGGCGGTCGTGATCGTGGGCTATGCGATCCCGAGCTTTCTCTTCGCCATCCTGCTGGTGGTGCTCTTCGCCGGCGGCTCTTTCCCCTATATCGGGCAATTGTTCCCGCTGCGCGGCCTGACGTCCGAAAATTTCGCCGAACTCTCGATGTTCGCGAAGGTGAAGGATTATCTCTGGCACATAGCGCTGCCGATCACCGCGATGGCGCTCGGCTCGTTCGCGACATCGACCTTCCTCACCAAGAATTCGTTCCTCGACGAGATCAAGAAGCAATATGTGCAGACCGCGCGCATGAAGGGCCTGAGCGAGCGCCAGGTTCTGTACGGCCACGTTTTCCGCAACGCCATGCTGATCGTCGTCTCGGGCTTTCCGGGCGCCTTCGTGCACGCCTTCTTCACCGGCGCGCTGCTGATCGAAACCATCTTCTCGCTCGACGGACTCGGACTTCTTTCCTTCGAGTCGATCGTCAATCGCGACTATCCCGTCGTCTTCGCCAACCTCTATATTTTCGCGTTGCTCGGGCTGGTGGTGAACCTCATGTCCGACCTCACCTACATGTGGATCGATCCGCGCATCGATTTCGAGACGCGGGAGGTCTGAGGTGCACGACCGCGCGATTCTCGAAGCAGCATCCGGCGCGCCGCTCGCTCCAACCGTGGAGCAGCGCGGCTGGCTGAAGCTGACGCCGGTCAACCGCCGCCGCCTCGAGAATTTTCGCGCCAACCGGCGCGGCTATGTCTCGTTCTGGATTTTTCTGACGCTGTTCATCGTGTCGCTGTTCGCGGAATTCATCGCCAACGACAAGCCGATCGTCGTCTCCTACAAGGGGGAGACGCTCTTCCCAGTCGTCGTCGATTATCCTGAAGAGAAATTCGGCGGCTTTCTCGCCATGACCGATTATCGCGACCCCTTCATCCAGAAGGAGATCGCCGCGCATGGCTGGGCGATCTGGCCGCCGATCCGCTATTCCTATTCGACCCACAATCTCGATTTGCCTTCGCCCGCGCCCTCCCCGCCGACCTGGGCGCTGTCGAAGGACGTCTGTGAAAAAGCCGGCGCGCGCGCGGCCGGCCCGGACAAACCGAACCGCGGCTGCGCCGGCATCGAATGGAACTGGCTCGGCACCGACGATCAGGGCCGCGACGTCGTCGCGCGCCTGCTTTACGGCTTCCGCATTTCGATCCTGTTCGGCCTCACGCTCGCCATCGTCTCGTCGATCATCGGCGTCACGGCCGGCGCGATCCAGGGCTATTTCGGCGGCCTCGTCGATCTCGTCTTCCAGCGTTTCATCGAAATCTGGTCGTCGCTGCCGCATCTCTATCTGCTGATCATCGTCTCCTCGATCATCACGCCGAGCTTCTTCGTCCTCCTGTTCATCCTGCTGCTGTTCTCCTGGGTGTCGCTCGTGCATGTCGTGCGCGCCGAATTCCTGCGCGCGCGNNNNGCGCGCAACTTCGAATACGTGAATGCGGCCCGCGCGCTGGGGCTTTCGAACGCCAAGATCATGGTCAAGCACGTCCTGCCAAACGCCATGGTGGCGACGCTGACCTTCCTGCCCTTCGTGCTCAATTCCTCGATCACGACGCTCACCTCGCTCGACTTTCTCGGCTTCGGCCTGCCGCCGGGCTCGCCGTCGCTCGGCGAATTGCTGCTGCAGGGCAAGTCCAACCTGAATGCGCCCTGGCTCGGCATCACCGGCTTTGTCGTCATCGCCTTCATGCTCTCGCTACTCGTCTTCATCGGCGAAGCGGTGCGCGACGCCTTCGATCCGAGAAAGGCGTTCAGATGAGCGCGCCCCTCCTCGACGTCCGCGATCTCTCGATCGCCTTCGGCGCCGGAGCCAAGGAGACACTCGTCGTCGATCGTGTCTCCTTCAAGCTCGAGCCCGGCCGAACGCTGGCGCTGGTCGGCGAATCCGGCTCCGGCAAGTCGATCACCGCGCTTTCCGTCGTGCGCCTGCTCGCGCCGACCGCGCGCCATCCCTCCGGCGAAATTTTCTTCGACGGGCAGGATCTGCTGCGCGTGCGGGAAGACGACATGCGCAGGGTGCGCGGCGCGGAAGTCTCCATGGTGTTCCAGGAGCCGATGACCTCTCTCAATCCGCTGCACACGATCGAGAAGCAGGTCGCCGAAATCCTCGCCCAGCACGGCGCAACCGATCGGGCCGACATGCGCGCGCGCGTGATCGAGGGGCTGAAGGAAGTCGGCATTCGCGACCCCGAGGGACGGCTCGGCGCCTATCCGCACCAGCTGTCCGGCGGCCAGCGCCAGCGCGTCATGATCGCCATGGCGCTCGCCAATTGCCCGAAACTCTTCATCGTCGATGAGCCGACCACCGCGCTCGACGTCACCGTGCAGGCGCAGATCCTGAGCCTGCTGCGCGATCTCCAGCATCGCCGCAACATGGCCATGCTGTTCATTACCC
>JAGRKN010000294.1:0-11627 GCA_020442275.1 Rhodoblastus sp.
CTTCCGTCTTCATGATGCCGAACTCGAGCAGCATGTCCTCAAGCTCTTCCATGGTGATCGGGGTCGGGATGACGCCCTTGCCGGAATTCTCGTGGATCTTGCGGGCGAGTTCGCGATATTCGCCGGCCTGCGCGCTGTCGGGCGCGTATTCGATGACCGTCTGGCGGCGCAGCTCGGCGTGCTGGACGATATTGTCGCGCGGCACGAAGTGGATGAGCTTGCAGCCGAGCTTGGCGGCCAGCGCCTCTGCGAGTTCCAGCTCCTTGTCGGTCTGGCGCTCGTTGCAGATGAGCCCGCCCAGGCGCACGCCGCCGGAATGGGCGTATTTCAGAATGCCCTTGGCGATGTTGTTGGCGGCGTAGAGCGCCATCATCTCGCCGGACATGACGATGTAGATTTCCTGCGCCTTGTTNNTCGCGGATCGGCATGGCGAAACCGCCACAGACGACGTCGCCGAGAACGTCGTAGGACACATAGTCCACGTCGTCATAGGCGCCGTTTTCTTCCAGGAAGTTGATGGCGGTGATGACGCCGCGGCCGGCGCAGCCGACGCCCGGCTCCGGACCGCCGGATTCCGTGCACTTGATGCCCTTGTAGCCGATCTTCAGCACGTCCTCGATTTCGAGGTCCTCGACCGAGCCGGCTTCGGCGGCCAGATGCAGCACGGTGTCCTGCAGCTTGGTGTTGAGGATGAGGCGGGTCGAATCCGCCTTCGGGTCACAACCGACGATGAGGATCTTCTGACCCATCTCGACGAGCGCGGCGAGAGTGTTCTGCGACGTCGTCGACTTGCCGATGCCGCCTTTTCCGTAGAACGCGATCTGACGGAGCTTGCCCATGAATGTCTCCTGCGAAATTGGGGCCCTTCCCCCGGGGAGCAACAATCCGTCGCTGCTCGGCGAGAAGGTCCGCAATGCGCGTGCCAGTGGTTGCATTCGAAGCGGCACGCTGAAATTGCTTGAGTTTTTCTCGCGTGCGCGCTCACGACAGCATCGGGGGACCAACGAATGTGTCGCGTGCCCGACACAACGCGGACAATGGCGTCGGACCGCCCGGAAACGTTGGAACGCAGGCGATGCGACATCGGCTGTCGCGCTTCGGACGGGCTTGAAGAATTTGCGCCGCGCTTGTCGCGCGTAGGCCGCCCAAACGATGGATGAGGCGAGGTACGCGGCTTGCTGGGGCCTGCGCGGGTTCAAGCCAAGGAGCGCATCATGCCCAATGTTACCTTTTCATCTCCGCTGCTGCACAAGGATGTGACCGTCTACGCCATCGCCGGCGACCGCAAGACGATCCTCGCGGTCGCCGAGACGAGCAAGATTCCGATCCCGTTCGATTGCAAGGACGGCAATTGCGGCTCGTGCCTGATCGAGGTCGTGACGCTGACCGGCAAGACCATGGGCTCGATGCTGACCGACAAAGAGAAGGAGCAGCTCAAGGGCCTCGGCAAGATCACGGCCGACGACATCCGCCTCGCAGAGGTCGACGACATCGCGCCGAAATACCGGCTCGCGTGTCAGTACATCGTGCGCGACCAGGACATACTCGTGAAGTTCACGGGCGCGCCGGGCGGCGCGAACTGACGTTCACGCGGCCTGGATGATCGAGCGGCGCGGGCCCGAATCTGGCCCGCGCCTTGCACGCGCGCGCCGTGCGCGGCGCCTGCCCAATCCGAGGAGACGAACATGCAGACGGTCGAAGAATTTCTCGCCTACGCCATTCTTCTCGAAAAGGAGGCGGCGGACCGATATGGCGAGCTGGCGGACACGATGGAAGCGTCGGGCAATCGCGAAGTCGGCAAGCTATTTCGGCGACTGTCGGACTATTCGCGTTTGCATCTGGCCGACGCCACCGCGCGTGCGGGCTTTCGTGAAGTGCCGGACCTGCGCGCCGACAATCTCGGCTGGCGCGATTTCGAGAACCCGGAGACTGCCGCCATATGGGCGGCGGACCCGATGATCGGTCGTGAGCAGGCGCTGGAGATCGCGCTCGACGCCGAAATCGCCGGGTACGACTACTACCGGAACGTGCGCGACACGACGACCGATCCCGAAATCCGCGTGCTCGCGATCGAATTCACCGAGGAAGAATCCGAACATGTCGCCGAGCTGCGGAAGTGGATCGCCGCGCACAAGGCTGGGAAGTCCCTGCCGGTCGACCGATGAGTCTCGCGTCGGCCTCGGCCGACGCAATTCTCAAAGACGCTCGACCAATGCGGAGATGGGCGCGATGACCCGCGTGACGCCGATCTCGTCGAAGAATTTCCACTCCATGCGCGTCGCCGTGTCGTCCTCGACCAGAATATAGTGCGGCCCCTTGGACCGTTTGATGATCTGGCGTGCATAGGTGCGCAGCATCTGGTCGTGGAAGCGACAGCCGATGAACACGAAGCCGCGCGTTTCGCGGATCAGCTTCACCTCGTCGGGGATCGGCGTCTGAATATCGATCTCTGTCAGAACCTCGACATAGTCGCTGTCGGCGACGAGATAGTTTTGCGCCGGCGTAACGCCGCCATGGGGCTTGTAGAGGAGGGTTCGTGCGGCGTGCGCGGCCTCCGGCGGAACCTGGGCGCCTGCTGCGTCGTAGGCCTTGAACCAGATGTCGCTGTTCTCGAGCGCGCGCGTGATGCCCTGCACCTCGACCCAGTCCGTGCGGTTTTCGAGCGCGGCGCGCATCGCGCCATCGTACCAGACGTCGACGATCAGCGGGATCGGCAGCGCCGCCAGTCTGCGATGCAGGTCCGTCGGTTCGACCGGCACGCGAAAGATCTCCGACATCAATGCGACCAGCGTCTTGCGATGACGGCGCTGCTCGATGAATTGCGCGACCGACCACATGTTCGTGCGGATGCGGCCTGGTGCGGGCACGCGCTTGTGCAATTCGGCGGCGATCTCTTCTGGCAGGGTCGGCACGGTTCCGGTCGGGATCGCGCCGGCGCCGAGATAAGGAACGAGACGTCCCGAGCGTATTCCATCGGCGACCGCCGTCAGCGTGCGATCGAGATCGCCCGGCGAATAGGAGGAGTTTTCCGCGGCGATTGCGTCACTCATCGTCGCCTCCGAGTTTCTTCGCATTGACGGTGATCGGCAGCTTGGTGTCCGCCGGCATGTCGGGAAGGGCGAGCGTCCAGCCGTTCTTCAATTTGATCGAGCCGCCCCAGATCGGCGTTTTTTCGGTCTCGACGACGAGTTCTTCCAGGTCTTTCTTCGGCACATAGGCTGAAAGGCCCTTCGGCGTTTCGCGGATCATCACTTTCATTGCGGCTTCTCCTGCTGCCCGGCGACGTCGGCCGAAATCAATTCCTTGCCGCGCATGCCGACGATCGTGCCGCGATCGACCCATTCGACCGCGTAAATGTAGAACTGCTGAAGGAAGGTGCCGATGTCGCGTACATAGCCGACATCGCCCTTGCGGACGAGGATGTCGCCGATCTCGCGCAACGGATAGGTGCCGTCGTTTCGGATGTGCTTCTTCGAGACGACGCGCGCGCCGGGCATGAAGATTGGATCGGAGCGGATTTCCACTTCCTGTTCGCGCGCCAGTCCCATGTCACGTCTCCAGTTCGAGAATACGCCGACGCGCCATGTCGGCGACGGCATTGTCGGGATCGTTCGCGAGGCGCCGCGCAACCGCGATATCGCCACGTTCGGCGGCGACGTAGCGCACGCGCAGATCGGCGTCGCGGATGAAGAGATGCAGCGTGGCCGGCGGAATGCGCTCGGCGGCCTGACGGCGTACGAGTGGATCGGCGTCGAAGGCGAAAGGCGCGAGGCGTTCCGGCGGCAGGCGGCGCGCGACCGTGCGACGCACCTCGGGTTCTGGATCATTGGCGGCGACCGGCAGCAGGTCCGGGTCGAGCCTGCGCGCGACCATCAGGCGCACGTAGTAGTCTTCGTCGGAGAACATGCGCAGCAGGTCGGCGCCTTCCAGCCGCATGGCGCAGGCGATGCGGACCTTTCGATCCTCATCGTCCATCAGCTCGCGCACGCGCGGTCTCGGCAGACGCATGGCGACCATGGCGCGCACCTCCGGGTCCCTGTCGCGAATCAGGCGCGGCAGCATGAAGATGTTCGCGTGCTTGGCGGCGATGGCGCGTATCTCGAAGTAGGGATGTTCGAGATAGTCGCCGACCACGCCGCTGTTCGCCGCGAAAAAACGGTCGATCCGCTTGGCGCGCTGGTCGCGGACGCAGATGCGCCCGAGCACGCAGCGGCCCTCCTCGCGGATCGCCTGATGCGGGCAGTCCTGGCAGGAGAACGGCTTGCCGGTCCAGTCGACGACGCCATTCTCCACGGCGCCCGCTTCGCTCGCGCCGGTCTCCCGCGCCATTGCAGAACCCGCTATTTCGCCGGCACGCAGGTCTTCGGCACGGGGCAGACTTCCGCGCATTGCGGCTTGTCGAAAGAGCCCTCGCATTCCGTGCACTTGGCGGGATCGATGATGTACATGTCGCCCTTCATCTTGATCGCCGCGTTGGGGCACTCGAACTCGCAGGCGCCGCAGACCGTGCATTGCGAGGCGATGATCTTGTAGGCCATTTTGTTCTCCTCTGGTGAAGTCGTGGGGTCAGGCGGTCAACACGATGTCGCTCGCGCCGAAGCGCGCCTGGTATTCCGCCGAGATCGCGGATTCGATGTATTCGTGGGCGTGGGCGTCGCTGACCGCTATGCCGGCGGCGGCAAGCTGGTCTTTCGGGCAATCGCCGATCTTGGCGCAGAGCACCAGCTCGACGCCCTCGAGCGCGCCGATCACGCTGTCGAGCGTCGCATCCTCGCCGAAGCCACCCTCGCAATATTGCTCGACCTTGCGATGACCGACGAAGACGATACCCTTGGGGCCGGCTTCGTAGACTTGGAATTCGGTCGCGTGGCCGAAGTGAACGTTGACGCGGCCGCCGCCCTTTGTCGCGATCGCGACAAGCAGCGTGCCGGCGCTGTCGGCCGCGCGCACCTCGCCGATCGCCTCCTGTTTTGCGGCGACATGATCGCCACGCTCGCGCGCCACGATTTCGCGATAGGCCTCGCGCTTGCTGGCATCGTAGGCGACCGTTTCGGGCAACAAGTCCTTGGTGAATTCCTGGCCGCGATCTTCGCCCAGAAGACCGACGGCGTCGGCACGGCACTGGCGGCAATGGCGCATCAGCTTGGCGCCGCCGTCGAGCTTGTCCTGCAGCGCCTTCAATTCCATCGCGGTCGGGCCGCGCTGACCAGTGAGGCCAAAGTGCGTGCCGTGCGCGGGATCGGAGATCAGCGGCATGACATTGTGCAGGAAAGCGCCGCGCTCCTTGACCCATTTGTTGACCTCGACGAGATGCTCGTCGTTGACGCCGGGGATCATGACCGAATTGATCTTGGTGAGAATGCCGCGGCTGGTCAGCATCTCGAGGCCGATCATCTGGCGCTCGTGCAGAATCTGCGAGGCTTCGAGGCCCGTGTAGCGCTTACCCTTGTAGAATATCCACGGATAGATCTTCACGCCGATCTCGGGGTCGACCATGTTGATAGTGATCGTCACGTGATCGACGTTCATCGCCGCGAGTTCGTCGACGCGATCTGGCAGCATCAGGCCATTGGTGGAGATGCAGAGCTTGATGTCGGGAATGTCGGCCGCGACATTCTCGAATGTCGCTTTCGATTTGTTCCAGTCGTAGCAGGCGTCGCCGGGACCGGCGATGCCGAGCACGGAGAGCTGAGGCACTTCGTTGGCCACTGTGATGACCTTGCGGGTCGCCTCGTCCGGCGTCAGCTTTTCGGAGACGACGCCCGGCCGGCTCTCGTTGGCGCAATCGTATTTGCGGTTGCAATAGTTGCACTGGATGTTGCACGCGGGCGCGACCGCCACGTGCATGCGCGCGAAATAATGGTGCGCCTCTTCGGAATAGCAGGGGTGGTCCTTGATCTTCTCCCAGGTCGCCGCGTCCATGTCGCCGGGCTTGGCGGAGGAGCCGCAGGACGAGGACGAGCAGCCGCCGTCGGCGAGCTTCGCGCGCATGGAATCGAGATCGATGGGCTGAAGCAGGCTGTCGACTGAGAGCATGGCGGACCTCCGGTGTCGCAGAGGCTCCGCAACCGCCATGCCAAGGCGGACAAGGCTATATTTCAGTTGGTTGAGCGATTATCCTGGCCGATGCGGCCGTCGCAGGCGCCACAAACTGTCGGGCCCGCGACATTCGTGTCGGTCGATCAGAGATGCTTCATCTCGACGCCGTGCTTGCGCAGCGCATAGCCGATCTGGCGCGGCGTGAGGCCGAGCAGGCGCGCGGCCTTGGCCTGCACCCAGCCCGTGCGCTCCATAGCGTCCACAAGCCGCTCGCGCTCGCCGATATGCGGGTGGGTGACGGGGCAGGCGCCGGGCGCTGGACAAGGCGCGGTCTCGCCGCCCTCGGCGACGATCGGGAAGAGGTGGCTCTCGGGCAGGGGCGCGACCGCCGGCGCGGGGGTCGGCGCGCCGACATGGCTCTTCCACAGGGTGCGCGACAGACAATCGCCGGTCACGCAGGCGAAATCGGCGCCGTCGATCTCGTCATCCGGCGCAAGGGCCGCCGTGCGACGCACGCAATTTTCGAGTTCACGCACATTGCCGGGAAAAGCGCAGGTCGTCAGCGTCTCGATCGCGGCTTCCGAAAAGTGCAGGTCGCGTCCGTTTTCATGCGAGAAGCGCTCGAGGAAGAGGCGCGCGAGCGCGGGAATGTCCTCGACGCGCTGACGCAGCGGCGGCAGCAGCAGTGTCACGACATTGATGCGATAATAGAGATCGGCGCGAAACTGGTTCTTCGCAACCGCTTCTTCGAGATTGCGGTTGGTGGCGCAGACGATGCGCACGTCCACTTTCAGGGTCTTGGCGCCACCGACGCGCTCGAACTCGCCTTCCTGCAATACGCGCAGAAGTTTTGCTTGAAAGGCCGGCGAAATCTCGCCGATCTCGTCGAGAAACAGCGTGCCGCCATGCGCCAGTTCGAAGCGGCCTATGCGCTGGTTGATCGCGCCGGTGAATGCGCCTTTCTCGTGACCGAACAATTCGGATTCGAGAACGCTCTCCGACAGGGCCGCGCAATTGACCTTGACGAAAGGCCCTTTCGCGCGCGGCGAAGCGTCGTGGATGGCGCGGGCGAACAATTCCTTGCCCGTGCCGGTTTCTCCACGCAACAACACGGTGGCGTTGGAGCGCGCCGCCGCGTCGACGCGCTTCAGCACGGCGCGAATGGCCGGGCCGCCGCCAACAATACCGGCGATGGTCGAGGCGCGGGAGCGTTGCGGCGGCGGCGGGCGCGCTTCGTCCTCGCGCGCGTCCGACAATTGCTTTTCGAGCCGTTGCTTCTCCGAAATCAGCCGATCGCGGTCGCGCGCCAGCATCAGATGCATGCGAAGCGTCTGGCCGATGAGGTTGGCGATCATGGTCAGAAGCCGCACGTCGTCTTCCAGACGGAACTGCAGCTTGCCGTCCCATTCGCGATCGACCGTGACGACGCCCTTCACCTTGCCGTCGACACGGATCGGCACGCCGATGAAGGAAACTGTCGTGCGCGCAGGGGTGAGCCGCAGATAGGCGGACCCCGTGAACAGCGGATGGCTCGTTATGCTTTCGATCACCAATGGCACGCCGGTCGCGACGACTTGGTCGATCACCATCTGCGGTACGAGTGATCGCGCGCGCGGCGATCTGCGCTCGTTATCGCCCATGGCGGCGGTCAATTCGGGCTCGCCGGCATCGTCCAGCACGAGTATGTAGCCGCGCCGCATCTGCATAAAGGAGGAGAGCACGGCGATCACGCCACCGAGGCATCGGTCCAAAGCCTGCGGCGTCGTAAGTATCTTGGAAATTTCGTATACGCCCGTGAGCGCCACGTCCTTGTAGGCGGGCACAACCGGAACAAGCCTGACCGATTGTACGGTGGCCATGTCGACCTCCGTCTTGAAAGTTTTCGGCTGACGAGAAAGAGGAATCGTCAGCGCAAGTCTGTTGTTCCGATCTAACGGCGCAAATCTCGATCGGTCAAAGCGATTGGTTGCGCATTGTGCGGAAATTCGTTGCGTTAAGCTTCACGTCTGGGCGCCGATCGGCGAGCGCGCCGTCGCCAACGGCCATAAAATTCCAGCGACGCGTTCGACAAAGCATCGGCTCCCGATGATGAAAGCTCCGGAAATTCGTCCCGTAGCGCAGGCCAACGGTGGCGAGACTGTCTCAGCCGCGGTAGCCCCCTTCCATCTGTCCACGTACTCGCGCGCCACGGCTATTCTTGGTGCGCGTGTCTGCGACACGACGATCGCACGATGGCCGCTTCCGACGCCTATGCGATGCTCGCGCCCGTCCCCAAGGATCGAAACCGGGCGGCGACCGTCTGGCGTCTCCTTGTGGCGCAGTACGGAAGCGCGGTCGCGGAATCATTTGAGTCTCCAACCGGTCGGCCCCTGCCTTGCGCTTCCGGCCCACAAGCGGTCATTCGCCCGAAGGGTCCGAAAGCTACCGCCGGCAACGGGGAACCGGGCGGATAGCGAACGATTGGCGTTGACGAGCTGTTCGACGGTATGCGACCCGTTTCCAGCGTTCAGAAAGTCCTTTTCTACGGAGAGCGTGGCATGATCGCGATTATTGCAGAATGAATACAACAAAATTGGACGTCTTAAAAGATAATTTTCATAATATTAGAATCTTGTATCCACTATATAACATTGTGAATTTCTTTATTTATCTATTATTATATGCCTCACCAATCCGATCAAACAGATGTGTTCTTTTCGTCGCTATCATGACCCGCAAATAGCTCGATGATTTCGTTCGTGATCTCTTCCTGACGAAGGCGGCGCGACTCGCCCACGAGCGTTTCGAGCTTTCGCTCCACATTGTCTTGCGCCGAGGTCATCGCGCGGCGTCGCGCCCCATTCTCTGCGGCAAACGACAAAATCGCCGCCTCGCATAATTCGGCGAACACATATTCCTGGGCCAGACGCGCGAGCAAATCGCGCGGCGCTATCTGGATCAGCGGCGTCTGTCGCCGACGCGCGGCGGGGAAACGTCGGTAGTCGAATGGCGCGAGCGTCTTGCGGACGATCGTGAACCCCTGGGAGGGTTCCGGCGCGGCGTGAAGGATGGCGACCTGCGAGGTCTGCGCGCCCGCGAGACGCGCGTAAATTTCCTCGGCGATCCGATCAGCAAGCGCTCCGACCTGATCGACGTGCGAGATCATCGCACTCGACCAGTCGACCTCCAGTCCCCGCTCCCGCGCGCGGACAAGTCCCCTGTCGCCGACGAACAGCAAGTGCGGCGCCGGGCCGTTTGCGTCCTTCTCCACCGCGTCGAGCACGCGGTCGTCGAATGCGCCGGCAAATCCCTGTTCGGCGGCTAGGACGACCAGCGTCGGGCGTCCGACGGGCGGCGGCGCCAGCTCCGCGGGCGCGGCCTCGCCGACAAGAGCGAGCGCCTGACCGATTGCGCCGCCGATGGCGGCGGCATAGGCGCGAATCGGAGAGAGCCTTTCGCGCGCCTCGCGCTCACGGGCGGCGGCGATGCCGCGCATGGCCGCCATCACCGCATCCAATTGTCGCGCCGAAC
Source organism: Rhodoblastus sp. (assembly GCA_020442275.1). Lineage (GTDB taxonomy): Bacteria > Pseudomonadota > Alphaproteobacteria > Rhizobiales > Beijerinckiaceae > JAJXWB01. The sequence goes on from JAGRKN010000294.1 coordinate 9,550, forward strand.
CGATGCGCGACACGACATCGGCGAGCCGCCCGGTCATGTCGCGCCCGCGCTGATGTGCGAGACGAGCGTGCGCACTGCATCAACCAGTCTCGTGCGCAGCGCTTCGTCGAGGCCTGCGTCTGTCCCGAGCAGTTCTGCGGCGTCGGGCGCTTCGGCGTCGATCTGCCCCGCGATGCCCGCCCGCACGGCAGGAATAACGGTCGCCGGCGCGGAATCGAAAACGCCGTCGGCGAGCGCGGCGAGCAGCGCGACTTCGTCCACGGGTCGCAGCGCGGAAAAGCGCGGCTGGGAGATCAGCGCGCGGATCCGCTGGCCACGGGCGATCTGCGCGGCGATGCGCGCGTCGCTCACGCCGCCGAAGCGCGTGAACATCTCGAATTCCAGGAATTGCGCGTATTCGAGACGCACGCGCCCGGAGACCTGCCGCATGGCCTTTTTCTGCGCTTTCCCGCCGATCCGGCTGACGGAAAGGCCGACATCGACCGCAGGACGCTGGTTGGCCGCGAACAGATGGGCGTCGAGCACGATCTGGCCGTCGGTGATCGAAATCAGGTTCGTCGGAATATAGCCGGACAGATTGCCGGCGTCTGTCTCGGCGATCGGCAGCGCCGTGATCGAGCCGCCGCCAGCGGCCTTCGAAAGCTTCGCCGCCCGCTCCAGCAGACGGGCGTGCAGGTAGAAGATGTCGCCGGGATAGGCCTCGCGGCCCGGCGGCTGACGGGTCAGCAGCGCCAGCTCGCGATGGGTTGCGGCATGTTTGGTGAGATCGTCGATGACGACGAGCGCATGCGCGCCGCGATCCCGGAAATATTCCGCGATCGTGAAGCCGGCGAACGGCGCGATCCATTGCAGGCCGGCCGTGGCCGAGGCGGCGGCGACGACGAAAACGCATCGCTCCGGCGCGCCGTGCTGCCGAACGGCTTCGATCACACGTTCGATGGCGGTCGCGCGCTGCCCGACCGCGACATAGATACAAATTGCGTCCGAATGCTTTTGATTGATGATCGTGTCGACGGCGATCGCGGTCTTGCCGGTCGCGCGGTCCCCGATGATCAGCTCGCGTTGGCCGCGCCCCAGCGCGAACAGGGCGTCGAGCACGAGAACGCCGGTTTCCAGTGGTTCGGTCACATGATCGCGTTCGATGATGCCCGGCGCGCCGCGCTCGACAGGACGCCACTCCTCCGCCTCGACCGGCGCGCCGCCGTCGAGCGGGCGACCGAGCGGATCGACGACCCGCCCGAGCAGACTCGGTCCGACTGGCGCGACCACGACCTCGCCTGTTCCGCGCACGGCGGCGCCTGCCTCGACGCCCTCGGGATCGTCGAGCAAAACGACTTCGATCGCGTCCCGCTCGAGCGAGAGCGCGAAGCCCCTGCGTTCGCCATCGAAAGCCATGAGTTCGCCGATACGTGCGCGCGGCAGACCGGAGACACGCGCCACGCCATCGGCGACGCGCTCGACGCGGCCGATGGCATCGACCTGCGCGGTCAGCTCGACCTCCGCCAGGCGGCGCCGGCTGCGCGCGAGCCAGTCTGACGAAGGGCGCTCAGCCATCGCGGGCCATCAATGTCTGCCGGATCGATTCGATATCCGCGCGCAAACTGTTGCGCACGCACGCATGCGCGGTCTCGATCTCGAGGCCTGCGATAAGGTCCGCCTCGATCTGGACCTCGACTTTAACGGGGCGGCTGAGCGCGCGTCCGAGCGCCGCCTCCAGTTCGTCGATTTCGCTCTCGGCGAGCGCGCGCGGCGCGGTCACGGGGATCGGCGCGCCTTCCGCGGCAAGTTCGGCGCGCGTCTCCAGAGGCAAGGCGGCGACGGCCTCGACGAGGCCTTCGATAAATCCCGCCACTCGGGCGCTCTCCGGCATGCGGTCGATCAACTTGGCGGCTATGTCCACCGCAAGCCTGCTGGCGCGATCGTCGGCCGCTTCAGCCTCCGCCTCGCGCGCCTGCGCGATCGCGACCTGCGCCGCCTGCCGCAACTGTTCGGCCTCCTTGCGCGCCGCGTCGACGAGCGCGTCCTTGCGCGCGGACGCGTCCTGCTCGGCGGCGTGGAGCGCCTCGGCGCGCCTGGCG
>JAGRKN010000294.1:11757-12004 GCA_020442275.1 Rhodoblastus sp.
GTCGCGCCTTGATGATGTCGGCGGCAGGCTTGAACAGGAAACGGCTCAGAATCCAGAGGAGGATGAGGACATTCACCGTCTGAAGCGCGAAGGTCCACCAGTCGAAGCGCATGGAGGACGTCGCTTACTTCACGAACGGGTTGGCGAACAGAACGAGCAGAGCGATGACCAGGGAATAGATCGCTGTCGTTTCGATCATCGCAAGCCCGACGAACAATGTGCGCGACAAGGTTCCCGCCGCCTCCGG
>JAGRKN010000295.1:0-138 GCA_020442275.1 Rhodoblastus sp.
TCACCGGCTGGCCTTCGAAGTACTTCAGTTCGATATCGAACTCCGTACGGCCGTTGCCGAGCTCGGTCGTCGAATAGCCGCGGATGTAGCCTTCGTCCTTGAGGACGTCGAGCACGTGGCCGCGCAGGCGCGAGCCCG
>JAGRKN010000295.1:383-1427 GCA_020442275.1 Rhodoblastus sp.
TGCGCGGCAACGCGGCGAGCTTGAGACGCGCCTCGAAGCGCTCCTCCATGCTCAGGTCCATGTTGTCGGCGATCGCCTGCAGGCGGGCGCGACGGCCGGCGAACTGCTTCACCAGACGCATCTTCCGTTTGTTGTTCTCGATAGCGCTTTTCTTGGCCATTTGCTTTCCTTTGGTATCCGCGTTTGAGCGTCAGCTCACTGCCGGAACGGGAAATTGAACGCACGCAGCAGCGCGCGGGCTTCGTCGTCGGTCTTCGCCGTGGTGCACACGATGATGTCCATGCCCAGCACCGACTCCGCCTTGTCGTAGTCGATTTCCGGGAACACGATGTGCTCCTTGATGCCCATGGCGAAATTGCCACGGCCGTCGAAGCTCTTCGCGCTCAGGCCGCGGAAGTCGCGAACGCGCGGCAGCGCGATCGTGACCAGGCGGTCGAGGAACTCGTACATGCGGGTCTTGCGCAGGGTGACCTTGGCGCCGATCGGCATGTTCTCGCGAACCTTGAAGGTCGAGATCGCCTTGCGGGCGCGCGTGACGACTGGCTTCTGGCCGGCGATCAGGCCGAGGTCGGCGGCGGCGACGGTCACCTTCTTGGTGTCGTTGACCGCGTCGCCCACGCCCATGTTCAGCACGATCTTCTCGATGCGCGGAACCTCGAGCGCGTTCTTGTAGCCGAACTGCTCGATCATCTTGGCGCGCACGACCTCGTCGTACATCTTGCGCATGCGGGGGCTGTAGCCCTCGGGCAGCGGAGCCTGCTTGGCGCCCGAACCCTTGGCGGCCTTCTCGGCCTTGGGCTTGGCGACCTTGGCGGAATCCTTGGCCCCGCCCGGAGCCGGCGCCGCGCCCTTGGCGGCCTTTGTCTTCTTGTCGTCAGCCATCGATCAGATCTCCCGAGCGCTTGGAGAAGCGGACCTTGCGGCCGTCTTCGAGGACCTTGAACCCGACGCGCGTCGGCTTGCCGTCCTTGGGGTCGGTCAGCGCGAGATTGGAAAGGTGGACGGAGGCTTCCTTGGAAATGATTCCGCCTTCCGCCTGCATGG
>JAGRKN010000295.1:1645-1796 GCA_020442275.1 Rhodoblastus sp.
TCGCGCGGAACCGGCCCGAAGATACGGGTGCCGATCGGCTCGGACTGGTTGTTGATGAGAACCGCGGCATTGGTGTCGAAGCGGATCACCGAACCGTCGGCGCGCTTGATGTCCTTGGCGGTGCGAACGACGACGGCTTTCATGACGTCGC
>JAGRKN010000295.1:1803-2502 GCA_020442275.1 Rhodoblastus sp.
CGCGGCCGCGCGGGATGGCTTCCTTGATCGACACCACGATGATGTCGCCGACGCCGGCGTACTTCCGCTTCGAGCCGCCGAGCACCTTGATGCACATCACGCGGCGCGCGCCGGAATTGTCCGCCACGTCGAGGTTGGTCTGCATTTGAATCATGGCCTGAGCCTTTCGTTCAGATCGGTTTCCGAGGCAAGCCCCGGACTTCGCCTGAAGGAAGCTTTCGCTTCCCTATTCCACTTGTTCGGAGGCCTCAGGCCTTCGCTGCTTCGATCACGACCCAGCGCTTGAGGCGCGAGATCGGCTTCGTCTCTTCGATAGAGACGACGTCACCGACCTTGTGCCCGGCTTCGTCATGGGCGTGATAGTTCTTCGTGCGGCGCACGGTCTTCTTCAGCAGGGGATGCGTGAAACGGCGCTCGACCTTCACGACCACCGTCTTCGCCTGCTTGTCGCTGACCACGACGCCCTGGAGAATGCGCTTCGGCATCTTGCTCTACCTTACTTCTTTTCGGCGCGCTTCTGCGCGGCGAAGGTTTTGGCGCGGGCGATGTCACGGCGCACGACGCGAACGCGAGACGTATTCTCGAGCTGGCCGGTGGCCCGCTGGAAGCGCAGGTTGAACTGCTCCTTCTTCAGCTTGAGAACTTCCTCGTTGAGCTGATCGTCGGTCATGACCTTGAGGTCGCCGGTCCGCTGCTTGG
>JAGRKN010000296.1 GCA_020442275.1 Rhodoblastus sp.
CGCGCGCCGCATTCTCCAATCGGCGCGGCCACGTCGGCGCCGTATTCTCATGGCGTCTTGCAATCCGGATTGTGCGCGGCCAATCTGCCGCGCAATCGACAGGAACGCTTATGAGATTTCGCACCGCCCCGCTTCTCGCCGCAGCAACGGCCTTCATCCTCTCGACGTCGGTCGCCGCCTTCGCGCAGAGCGGACTGAAGGCGATTCCCAAACCGAGCGATCGCCGCCCGGGCGAACTCGAAGGTTGGAGCGACACGCCGAAAGCCCCGCCGCAAGACGCCAAGGCGGGCAAGAAGCACGCCAAGGCCGGCAAGGCGGCCAAGGCGGACAAGCCGGCCGAAAAGGCGACAGGCGGCGGCATTCCGCTGCCCAGCAGCCGCACCGATCCCAACGATTATGCGCCTGTCGGCTTCGACAAGAACGGCAATTTCGGCACGGGCCTCAAGTTCTAGTCGCGACTTTCAGCGCGTCGGCGAGGATTTCGACGCGCTCGCGCGCGGCGTCGAGCCTCGTCCAGCCATCGGGCGCCTCGCCCTTTTCCATCTGCATGTCGAGAACGGCCGGCGTGGCGTCCGATGGATCGCCGCGCCGTGCGACGATTCGCGCCACCATTTTTTCACGCGTCGCCATGAGCCAGAGGCCCGCGAACGGCGCCCGGTCGTCGCGCGCGACCTGCTCGATCGCCGCAGCAAGCCGCGGCCGGTCGAAGACCCCGTCCGCGATCGCCGCGCCGCCGCAGGACAGGGTCCGCGCGGCCTCTGCGCGCATCCGCGCATACACGCGCTCGGATACTGCAGGCGCGTAGGCTTCGGGCGGCAGTCGGTCTGTCGCCGCGATGCCGTGCAGCGCCTTGCGGATGCGGTCGCTCGACAGAATGCGCGCGCCGGGCGCAGGTCCCAGATGCGGCGCCAGCGCCGCCGCCAGCGTCGACTTGCCGGAGCCTGAGAAGCCGCCGATGGCGACCAGAATCTTTTCGCGCGGCGCGATCAGGCGTTCCGCCAGATCGAAATAGCTCTCCGCCTCCGCACGCAACGCTTCCGCCTTGTCGGCTGTCGCACCCTTCGCTTGCGTGGCGGTCACATGCGCGCGGATCGAGGCGCGCACTGCCATGAAGAAAGGGAGCGCCGACAAACCGTCCGTCTCGTCGGCGGCGTCGAGATAGCGGTTGAAGACGAGATTGGCGTGTCCGGCGAGCCCGCGATGCGTGAGGTCCATCAGCAGGAAGGCCAGATCGTAGAGAACGTCGATCGTGCCGAGGCGCTCGTCGAATTCGATGGCGTCGAACGGCGTTGGTTCGCCTTCGAACAGGCAGATGTTGCGCAAGGTGAGATCGCCGTGACAGCGCCGCACTTTTCCCGCAGCGCGTCGCGCGTCGAGCAGGGCTGCGATTTCCGTGAGTTTCTCGCGCAATGCGCCTTCGAACGCGGCGACGCGCTGCGGCGTCGCCAGCCCGGAGCCCGCGAGCGCGCCTTCGTCCAGTGCGAGGATTCGCGCCATGCCCTCGGCTCCGCCGAGTTCGAAATCGGGCGCAGCCTCACCATGGAACGCAACCAGCTTTTCGGTGAGCCGCGTCATGAGCTCGGCCGTCAGCGCGCCGCGTTGCGCCATTTGGTCGAACAGATCGGCCTGATCGAAGCTACGCATCTCGACGATCGTCTCGATCGTCTCGCCATCGCCATCCAGCTCGAGTCCGCCGCGTTTCGCGCGAGAAATGCGGCGTGTGCCGAGATAGATCGCTGGCGCCGTGCGACGGTTGATCGCGATCTCGGTCTCGGCGGCGGCAGCCCGCTTCTCGCGGGTCGAAAAATCGAGATAGGAGAAGGCGACCGGCTTCTTGATCTTGTAGGCGCGCTCAGGCCCGATCACGACGCGCGAAATATGCGTGTCGATCACCTGCGCGCCCGACCCGAGGCGCGCGCGCAGAAAATCTGTGATGTCGTCGAGATCGGACAATTTCTTGGACCGCGCCTTAATCGAGGAAGCGCGGGATTCTAGCCGTCATTGCGAGCGAAGCGAAGCAATCCAGAGCCGGGTTGCGGCGCTGGATTGCTTCGTCGCTCTGCTCCTCGCAATGACGACCGAACGTCTCACGCCGGCTTCTTCTTGCCGGCGCCGAGCCCCATCTGGCGCGAGATCAGTTCCTTCATGATCTCGCTGGTGCCGCCGTAGATTCGCTGCACGCGGGCGTCCGCATAGGCCTGTGCGACCGGATATTCCCACATGAAGCCATAGCCGCCGTGCAGCTGCACGCAGGCGTCGAGCACGCGGCCCTGCATTTCCGACAGCCACAGCTTCGCCATCGAGGCGGTCGCCGAATCCAGCGTGCCGGCGATTTGCATCTCCAGGCATTTGTCGACGAAGACGCGGCCGACCTCGACCTCGGTCTGGCATTCCGCGAGCTTGTAGCGCGTGTTCTGGAATTCGCCGATCGGCGAACCAAAGGCCTTGCGGTCCTGCACATATTGCACGGTATTGTCGATCTGCGCCTGCGCCGAGGCGTGCGCGGTGATCGCGATCTGCAAGCGCTCCCACGGCAGTTTCTGCATGAGGTAGACGAAGCCCTCGCCTTCCTTGCCGAGCAGGTTCTCGGCGGGCACGCGCACATCGTCGAAGAACAGTTCCGATGTATCCTGCGCCTTCAGACCCATCTTCTTCAGCCGCTTGCCCTTGCGGAAGCCGGGCATGGATTCTTCCACGATGATCAGGCTCACGCCCTTGGCGCCGGCGCCGACATCGGTCTTGGTCACGACGATCACGAGATCGGCGTGCCAGCCATTGGTGATGAAGGTCTTGGAGCCGTTGATGACGTAATGGTCGCCGTCCTTGCGCGCGGTCGTGCGCACGCCCTGCAGGTCGGAGCCCGTGCCGGGCTCCGTCATGGCGATGGCGCCGATCTTCTCGCCGCGCGCCATGGCAGGCAGATATTTCTTCTTCTGCGCTTCCGAGCCGTAGGTCTCGATGTACGGCGCGACAATGTCGTTGTGCAGGCCGAAGCCGAGCCCGCTCGTATTGGCGCGCGCGACTTCCTCGATCAGAACCGAGCTCATCGCCTCCGTCGCGCCGGCGCCGCCGTATTCGGTGGAGACTGTCGGCAGCAGCAGGCCCTGTTCGCCGGCCTTCAGCCAGACGTCGCGATCGACATAGCCTTGGGCCTCCCACTTCTCATGGAAGGGTTTGGCGTGCTCGTCGAGGAAGCGACGGACCATGTCGCGGAAGAGAGTGTGGTCCTCGGTGAAGATGCTGCGTTCGATCATCATGTCTCTCGGATGTGCGGCGATTGCCGGAAACGTTTCCGTCATTGCGAGCGAAGCGAAGCAATCCATCCCCGGGGCGTCTGTCGGGGATGGATTGCTTCGTCGCTTCGCTCCGCTCGCAATGACGGGTTAAGCGCGGCGGAACTTTCGCTCAGCCCTCGCCGCAGCGCAACCCGCCGTTCCGCATGCCGCTCGTGCTATTTCGACAGATGGAACTCGACATTGATCTGCCCGGAGCCCGACGAGGGGAAGTAGGGCGTCAACTCCTCCATCTCGCCTGAAAAATCGCCCCAGCCCAGCATGCCGAACAGCATGTGCGTGTCGCACATCAGCGCCTCGCCGTTGCACTTGGTCGAATATTCCGGAAGCATGGCGCAGAATTCCCTGTAGCGGCGCTCCTTCCAGAGATCGACGACGCGCAGGTCCATCTGGCGGTTGAATTCGCTGCCCACTTGTTCCCATTGGCCATCGCCGACCTGATCGTTCGAGACGAGCTTGTGGGACAGCGAACCTGAGGCGAGCACGGCCACATTGTAAGGCGAGGCCTCGATCGCGCGGCGCACGGCGGCGCCGAATGCGCGATTTTCCTGCCATGTCGCAAACAGCGGCGCGGCGACGGAGACGACCTTCGCCCAATTGTCATGGTTCATGTAGTGCATGGGGACGATCGTGCCGTATTCCAGAGGCAGCGTCTCGACCTTGTGCGCCATCACCTCGAGCTTGTCCTTCTTCGCTTCGGCCGAAATCAAGTCGGCGAGCTCGGGATTGCCCGCATAGTCATATTCCATGTTCTGGATCATGTGCGGCGCTTCGTGGCTCGTATAGACGCCCTTGTGTCGCGCATTGGCGTTCATGTGGCAGCCGAAGTTGGACAGCCAGTGTGTGTCGAACACGAGGAACGTGTCCGCGCCGCGCTCGCGCGCCCGGCGGCCGATTTCCTTCAGGCCGTCGATGGCCGCCTGGCGCTTGCCGAACAGCGGGCCCGGCCGCTCCGAAATCAGGATCGAGGGGACATGCGCGATCTTCGCGGCCATGACGATCTTGCCCATTGACGCCTCCCTTTGGCGAGCAGTCGATTTATTCACATGTTAAATTGTTTTCGCGCGCCTGTCCATTGACCCCGAACAAATGACCCGCGGCCGCACTGCGACGCCCGCCCTTGCAGGTAGACATTTAACGCGTTAAACAAATGTCGGTGTCATCACGGAGCGGCTCCATGTTCGAGGAAAACAAGGCGCGACTGCAAGCCCTGCTGGAGCCGCTGTCCGCCAACGGCGTCGGCCACTGGATCGGCGGCAAGCGCGCCCAAGCGAAGTCCGGCGCGACCTTCGAAACCCGCTCGCCGGTCGACGGCTCGCTCATCGCCAATGTCGCCCGTGGCGATGCGGCCGACATCGCCGCTGCCGCCGAGGCGGCGAAGGCGGCCTTTCCCGCCTGGCGCGCCATGGCCGCCTCCGCCCGCCAAAAACTGTTGCACCGGATCGCCGACGCCATCGAGAGGCACGCCGACGAGATCGCGACCCTCGAATGCTGGGACACCGGCCAGGCCTGGCGCTTCATGTCCAAGGCGGCTTTGCGCGGCGCCGAAAACTTCCGCTTTTTCGCCGACCGCTGCCAGTCCGCGCGCGACGGCCAGAACATGCCGTCCGCCGAGCACTGGAACGTCTCGACCCGCACGCCGATCGGCCCGGTCGGGGTCATCACGCCGTGGAATACGCCCTTCATGTTGTCGACCTGGAAGATCGCCCCGGCGCTGGCGGCGGGCTGCACGGTCGTCCACAAGCCCGCCGAGTGGTCGCCGGTCACCGCCGATCTTCTGGCGCGCATCTGTTCCGAGGCAGGCCTGCCGGACGGCGTGCTCAACACGGTCCACGGTTTCGGCGAGGACGCCGGCCGCGCGCTGACCGAGCACGAGGCGATCAAGGCCATCGGTTTCGTCGGCGAATCCTCGACCGGTTCGGCCATCATGCGGCAGGGCGCGGAAACGCTGAAACGCGTGCATTTCGAGCTCGGAGGCAAGAACCCGGTCATCGTCTTCGACGACGCCGATCTCGACCGCGCGCTCGATGCCGTCGTCTTCATGATCTATTCGCTCAACGGCGAGCGCTGCACCTCCTCGAGCCGCCTGCTGGTGCAGAATTCCATCGCCGACGCATTCATGGCGAAACTGGCGGCGCGGGTGAAAAAGTTGAAGGTCGGCCATCCGCTCGATCCCGCGACCGAGGTTGGTCCGCTGATCCACGAGCGGCATCTGGCGAAAGTCTGTTCCTATTTCGAGGTCGCGAAGGCCGAAGGCGGCGAGATTCTCGCGGGCGGCGCGCGCGGCGAGGGATCAGGCCATTTCGTGCAGCCGACGCTGGTGCGCGCGAAACCGGATTCGCGGCTCGCGCAGGAAGAGATTTTTGGCCCGTTCCTGACCGCGCTGACCTTCGACGAAGAAGCCCAGGCGATCGAACTCGCCAACAACGTGCGCTACGGCCTCGCCGGTTACGTCTGGTCCGGAGAGATCGGCCGCGCTCTGCGCGTCGCCGATGCGCTGGAAGCCGGCATGGTCTGGGTCAATTCCGAGAACGTCCGCCATCTGCCGACGCCCTTCGGCGGCGCGAAAGCCTCCGGCATCGGCCGCGACGGCGGCGATTATTCCTTCGAATTCTACATGGAGACCAAGATGGTCTCCCTTGCCACCGGCGCGCACAAGATCCAGAAATTGGGAGCGTGATCGGCTGACAGGGGGGCGCATGCGGTTTCGAACAATCGGCGCGGCCTGCGCCGCGCTGGGATTTTGGACGGGCGCCGCGCACGCCACCGCGACGCTCCTCTGCGAGATCAAGGACAGATCTCTCGAATTTTCACTGCAGGGCGCGGTCGGCTCGATCGCGTCCTCTGTCAGTGGCCTGCAGGCCGAGATCGAGATCAAGGCCGCAGGCGCCGAGCCCGCGCGCAAAGTCGTGTTCGATTCGGACAGTCTGGTTCAGCGATGGATCGATGGACTCGACCTGAAACTCTGGCTGCGGGTCGAACACGACGAGAAGACGCCTGAGACCGACCTGATCATTGAGGCGAAGCGCAAGTCGAAGGGCGTCGACAAATACGCGGGAAATTTTCGTCTGACCGTCGAGGGCGCGAAGGCGCCGCGAACATTCGCCGGTAAGGTATCTTGTTCCATCGACTGATCGCCTGCGTCAGCCGCCGGTCGTTCCGGGCCGGATTTGCGCGCCATGTCGCTTGGGCCATTGCTGAACGCCGCGGCTGAAATTCAGCTCCATGCCTTTGCGGCTGTCGCAGCATTGCTTTTGGGGCTGGTTCAATTCGTAGGCGGCAAGGGCGCGACCGGGCATCGCGCGCGCGGCTAGGCCTGGGTCCTGCTGATGGCGCTGGTCGCGCTCAGCTTGCTCTTCGTCAATACGACCTGCGCCTTCGGGCCCTTCAGCGCGATCCATCTGCTGACGCTGCTGACCGCCGTCTTTCTGCCGGTCGGCGTCCTCGCCGCGCGCCGCCACGATGTATCGAGCCACGCGCGCGTGATGACGATGCTCTACGTGTCGGCGCTCCTGATCGCCGGCGCCTTCGCCTTCCTGCCAGGCCGCATCATGCATGACGTCGCTTTCGGTACGGCGTCGAAACACCCGCGCTGTTGACCGACCAAGCCCATGCCGTCGTCGCAGCGCGGTTGACGCGCCGTCCTCAGCCCACGGGCTCGGGCGCCCGCGCCGCATCGCTGCGCGCGCGCGCATTCCTGGCGACGATCATGTGGATGAAGTGCAGCTTGCCCTTCACCTCCTCGCTCAGCACGAAGGGATACATGTCGGGCTGGCCCATCGACCGGTTGATTTCGTTGACTTTCGCGGTGATGGGGAGAAAGGCCTCGATCAGCGCATCGAAGTCTTCCGTCGTATAAGGATCGACGATCCTTCCGGACAATTCGTCGGCAAAGCCGAGGTCGAGCGCCGTATCCATCGTCGCGACGATATGCACGAAATGCGCGAAGGTCTCCGCCCAGTCCTCGTGAGGATGCGCGGACGCATAGGCGCTGATGAAATGCTGCTGCCAATCGCCCGGCGCGCCGTTCTGGTAATGGCGCTGCAACGCCTCCTGATAGTCGGCGCGTTCATCGCCGAAGATGAGGCGGCAGGCCTGGATGTCGTTCGAATTCAGCACCAATCGCTCGAAATAATGATGCGCGAGTTCGTGCCGGAAATGCCCGACCAGCGTCCGGTAAGGCTCGCGCATTTCCGCGCGTCGATGCTCGCGCACGGCGTCGTCGGCCTCGGCGATGTCGAGGGTAACGAGCCCTGAATCGTGCCCAGTCATGACCGGAGCGGCGGCAAGGTCGGCGGACAGGAAGTGAAAGGTCAATCCGCCGGGGTTCGCGGAATTGCGCGCTTCGATCGGCAGCCCCAGCCGCATGAAATCATGGACCACGCGGCGCTTGGCCTGTTCGATCCGCCGCCACCGGTCGAGATTGCCGGCGAAAGACAGGTTGGGAATGACGCTGTCGAGCCGGCACGCCCGGCACATGGTCTCGCCGTCGCTCGTCGCCCAGTTGCAGACGAACTGGCTGCGATTGCCGCAGGCGGGAACGGCGCCGTCGCCCCACAAAGGCGCCATCAGGCCGGCCTCCGGCGAGAAGGCGATCTGCGCGCCGCAGGCGAGACAGACGTAGTTCTCGAAGAAGACGCGGCTTCCGCAGGCCGGGCAGGAAAGATGGCGCATCGGTCTATCCTAGCATCGGCGACATTGAGAACGCATTTTGCGGCCAAAAGTTTGCTGCCGCGCAATTTTTGGCTTTGGCGCCAGCCTGGCAGGCCGAATTCGGGTCGAGCGCCCAAAAAGCAGGCGCCAGAACAATGGCGTCCCGGTGCGACTTGCTGCATTTTGCTGGCAAACCGCCACTGGGGATGCGTCATTGGCTATCAAGGTCGCGCTGCGTCACTTCACCTCCTATTCCTATGACCGCGACGTCGCGATCGGTCCTCAGGTCATCCGGCTGCGCCCTGCGCCGCACTGCCGGACGAAGGTGCTCAGCTATTCGCTCAAGGTCTCGCCGGAAAGCCATTTCGAGAACTGGCAGCAGGACCCGCACGGCAACTGGCAGGCGCGCTGCGTCTTTCCCGACAAGGCCGATCATCTCTCGATCGAGGTCGATCTCGTTGCGGAAATGGCGACCTGGAACCCCTTCGACTTCTTCATCGAGCCCTATGCCGAGACGTTTCCCTTCGTCTACGAGACCAATCTCGCGATGGAGCTCGCGCCCTATCTCGAACTCGAGCCTTGCGGCCCGGCGCTCGACGCCTATGTGGCCGCCATACCCCGCGAGGAAAAGCAGCTCACCAATTTTCTGGTCGACCTGAACCTTCAGCTCCACAAGGACATCCGCTACGTCATCCGCATGGAGCCGGGCGTCCAGACGCCCGACGAGACGCTCACGTTGCGCTCGGGCTCCTGCCGCGATTCGGCCTGGGCGCTCGTCCAGATCCTGCGCCGCCTCGGCCTCGCCACGCGTTTCGTGTCGGGCTACCTGATCCAGCTCAAGCCCGATCTCACGACCATCGAGGGTCCGCAGGGCGCCGATCACGACTTCACCGACCTGCACGCCTGGGCGGAGGTCTATGTGCCGGGCGCCGGCTGGATCGGCCTCGACGCCACCTCCGGCCTGCTCTGCGCCGAGGGCCATCTGCCGCTCGCCGCCACTCCGCATTATCGCTCGGCCGCGCCGATCGAGGGCATGGTCGATTTCGCGCAGACGACCTTCCATTTCGAAATGCACGTCGATCGCATCGACGAGGCGCCGCGCATCACGCGGCCCTTCGACGACGCCGACTGGCGGAAACTCGACGCGCTCGGCGAAGCGGTTGACCGCGATCTCCTCGCCAATGACGTGCGTCTCACGATGGGCGGCGAGCCGACTTTCGTTTCCATCGACGATTTCCAGTCCGACGAATGGAATACCGGCGCGGTCGGCCCGACCAAGAAAGGCCTCGCCGACAAGCTCATCCGCCGCCTGCGCGAAAAATTCGCGCCGGGCGGCCTGCTGCATTACGGGCAGGGCAAGTGGTATCCGGGCGAAAGCCTGCCGCGCTGGGCGCTCGCGCTCTACTGGCGCAAGGACGGCCAGCCGATCTGGCGCGACGCCGATCTCATCGCCCCCGTCGACAATCCGCCGCCCGCGACCGTCGAAATGGCGGGCGTCGTCGCCTGCAAGGTGGCGGATGAACTCGGCGTTGGCGCCGACTTTGTCATGCCCGCCTACGAGGACAATGAATATTGGGAGAAGAAGCTCGCCGAGCTTCCCGAAAACGTCACGACCGACGATTCAAAACTCGAGGACATCGAGGCGCGCGAGCGCATGAAGCGCACGTTTGGCCGCGGCCTCGATGCGCCCTCGGGTTTCGTTCTGCCGATCCAGCGCTGGAACGCGCAGGCCAAGGGCCGCCGCTGGCGCTCGGAAAAATGGAAGCTGCGCAAGGACAAGTTTTATCTGGCGCCGGGCGACTCGCCGGTCGGCTTCCGTCTGCCGCTGTCCTCGCTGCCCTGGGTGCCGCCGTCGTCTTATCCCTACATTCATGCGCAGGACCCGCTGGAGCCGCGCGGCGATCTTCCGGTGACTTTCCTGGCGGTGCAGTCCCAGGCCGCGCAGGCGCCGGGCGCCGAGCAGCAGGACCAGATCGAACAGGTCGCGGTCGAAGGCGCCGTGCGTACCGCGCTCACCATCGAGCCGCGCGATGGCGCGCTCTGCGTGTTCATGCCGCCGGTCGAGACGATCGAGGATTATCTCGAACTCGTCGAAACCGTCGAACACAGCGCGCGCGCGCTCGGCGCGAAGGTGCATATCGAGGGCTATCCGCCGCCCTTCGATCCGCGCATCGACGTCATCAAGGCGA
>JAGRKN010000297.1 GCA_020442275.1 Rhodoblastus sp.
AGGGGCGGGGGAGGGGGTCGCGGAACCTCGCAAGACTACGCGACCCCCACCCTAGCCCTCCCCCACAAGGGGGAGGGAATGGATTGGCGCCATCCCGACGCTGCGTGCTCCTAAAGGAAAGATGGGGAAGCAGGCCTCGCGCCCGCAGCCATCCCTCCGCCAGTGCGAACTGGATCAGGTTCTAAGGATCGCCGGGCCGCTCTCGCGCTGCCAGCCTCTCAGCCCCCTGGCGGGGATCTCCTTGGCAGATCGTATTTGGGGGCGGCGCGCCGGCGGCGTCAAGGGCGCAATGCTTGCATACTAATCCGGAAAGCGGGTTAGCCAACGCCAATAACCTCCTGCAATCCTTGGGGCAATTAGAACTATGACCAAGGGCACAAGGAACCCCAGAAGCAAATCACGTATCAATTTGACAAGCGACTCCGGTGCAAAGTTGTTGGATTCTATAACATTTTGACCGGCAAGAGCCCGCGCCGCTTTACATGCCTCGACTTCAGCACTCGGCGAGATGATACAAGAATATCGATTTATTCCGCGCGATTCGAGATATCGGTCATGGTCATCTTCAAATGAATGCGTCCACAATCGAAAGCTCGACAACGAAAACGATCCAGTCCAGACTGGAACAACAATCGCCCCAATGACGGCGAGGGACAGCCCCAATCTTCGCGAGTTTATTCGCCCGGATGTCATACCGTCTGCATTGTCACGAGTTTCGCCAAACGCAAACGCTTTCCGCACTCATCTCTGTCAACGCCAGCTTCGTATCTGCTTCATGCTGGCGATGCTCTTGCCATCAAACAGGACTTGGAGCCAAGCATCTTCGCGATCATCAATGGATTGCGCCCATTGTTTCGCCTTCTCTATGGCATCCGGAGCGCTGTCCATTTGAATAGTTTCGTGTTCGTAGGGAACAAGATTTCCTTCTTGTATTCTGCATAGTGCAGCTTGAAAAAGCGCCATTGCGATCTCCTGAATTGCGACGCAACCATCGTAGGAGATCAGCGCCACGCGGCCAATTGTCAACCGCCCCAGACCTCGCCTCAGGGCGAGGGTCTACGCGACGCGCCCTTTCCGTACCCCACGCCCTTGGTGGTGAATTTGCCGCCGCGCTGCGGGCTGTTCTTGCGGCCGGTGCGCGCGCCTTCTCCACCGCCCCCCGTGCCGGCGGGCTGCCAGTTCGGCACCAGATGGTGCTTGCCGGGGCCGATGAGATCGGCGCGGCCCATGCCTTTCAGCGCCTCGCGCAAGGCCGGCCAGTTTTCCGGATCGTGGTAGCGCAAAAAAGCCTTGTGCAGACGGCGCTGGCGCAGGCCCTTGACCGCGTCGACCGGCTCCGACGCGCCGCGCCGCACGGGTTTCAGCGGGTTGACGCCGGAGTGATACATGGCGGTCGAGATCGCCATCGGCGACGGCAGGAAGGTCTGCACCTGATCGGCTCGGAAGCCGTTCTTCTTCAGCCAGAGCGCGAGGTTCATCATGTCCTCGTCGCTGGTGCCGGGATGGGCGGCGATGAAATAGGGGATCAAGAAATACTTCTTGCCCGCCTTCTGCGCGGCGGCGTCGAACAATTGCTTGAACCGATCGTAGGAGCCGATTCCCGGCTTCATCATCTTCGACAGCGGGCCGTCTTCGGTATGCTCGGGCGCGATCTTGAGATAGCCGCCGACGTGATGCTCGACGAGCTCCTTCACATAGGCCGGACTCTTGACCGCGAGATCGTAGCGCACGCCGGAGGCCACCATCACCTTTTTCACGCCGGGCACGGCGCGCGCCTTGCGGTAGAGGGAGATCAGCGCGTCGTGGCTGGTGTTCAGGTTCTTGCAGATGTCTGGGTAGACGCAGGATGGGCGGCGGCAGAGGGCCTCCGTCTCGCGGTCCTTGCAGGCGATGCGGTACATGTTCGCCGTCGGGCCGCCGATGTCGGAGATGATGCCGGTAAAGCCCTCCGTCTTGTCGCGGATCTTCTCGATCTCCTTGATGATGGAACCCTCGGACCGGGATTGAATAATGCGGCCCTCGTGCTCGGTGATCGAGCAGAATGAGCAGCCGCCGAAACAGCCACGCATGATCGTCACGGAATGGCGGATCATTTCCCAGGCCGGAATCTTCTGGCCCGCGTAAGACGGATGCGGCGCGCGGGCGTAGGGGAGTTCGTAGACGCCGTCCATTTCCTCCGATGTCAGCGGCACGGGCGGCGCGGTGAGCCAGACGTCGCGGTCGCCGTGCTTTTGGGTCAGGGGCCTCGCATTGCCCGGGTTGCTCTCCCGGTGGAGGACGCGCGAGGCGCGGGCGTAGGATTCGCGGTCGGCCTGCACCTGCTCGGCTGACGGTAGGCGGATCACGACATTCGTCTCGGCGCGACGGCGCGCGCCCTCGTCGGGCGCGTCGAGATCGTCGACCGGCGCCTCCAGCCAGCCTTCCGGCGTGGCGTCGCGCATGAAAGCGAGGCCGCGGATGTCGGAGAAATCCTGGGCAATCCCACCCTTGGCGATGCGATGGGCGACTTCCACCAGCGCACGCTCGGCATTGCCGTAGATCAGGAGGTCGGCCTTGGCGTCCATCAGGATGGAACGGCGCACCTTGTCCGACCAATAGTCGTAATGCGCGATGCGGCGCAGCGAGGCTTCGATCCCGCCGATGACGATCGGCGCGGCGGCATAGGCCTCGCGGCAGCGTTGCGCATAGACGATGGTCGCGCGATCCGGCCGCTTTCCGCCCTCGCCGCCCGGCGTGTAGCTGTCGTTGTGCCGCAGCCGCCGGTCGGAGGTGTAGCGGTTGACCATCGAATCCATGTTGCCGGACGTGACGCCGAAAAAGAGGTTCGGCTTGCCCAGCGCCTTGAAGGCCTCCGGCGAACGCCAGTCGGGCTGGCTGATGATTCCGACGCGAAAGCCCTGAGCCTCCAGAAGCCGGCCGATGATGGCCATGCCGAAAGAGGGATGGTCGACATAGGCGTCGCCGGTCACGAGAATGACGTCGCAGCTGTCCCAGCCGAGCTGATCCATTTCGGCGCGCGACATCGGCAGGAAAGGCGCGACGCCGAAGCGCTGCGCCCAGTACTTCCGGTACGAGAACAGCGGTTTGGCGGCCGGCAAGCGAGTCTCGACGTGAAACTTCGCGCTCGGGCTATGGGCGTGCGGCTGGGACATGGGCCTGCTTGTATGGGGCGATTGCGGCCTCACATAGAGCGCCCACCAGCAAATCGGAAGGGCAGACAGCTAAAGCATGGCCATTCAGTCGCGGGCAAGCGCGCCAGCCTCGGCCGCCTCGGCGCCGGCGATGCGCCGCGTCCGCAGGCCGCGCCAGAACGAAGCCAGAGCTTGCTCGGCAAAGGGATCGTCGATCGAGTGCTCGCCTGCGAGCCGCACGAAATGCAGGGCGCGCCCGCTCAGCCCCTCGACCTCGACGGTCGCGAGCGCCCGCTCCAGCGTCGCGCCGGGCTCGGGACGCTCGCCGAAGCGCAGGAGCCAGCAGGCGATCCGCAGGAGCTCGACCGCCTGCTCCGGCACGTCAGGCGTCTGGGCGACAGCCGCGCGCGTCAATGCCTCGCCACGGTCGAATTGCGCGCCCGCGCCGTCGGCGTCGCCACGCAAACCGGCTTCGATCTCCGCGTCCCGCAGGGCGGCGAGCATGTCGAGCGCAATAAATGTCGCGCGTCCCAAGGGCGGCCTCCAATCCCATCGAGGCGCCGCAGGGGAATTGATTCGTCGCATTGCGACAAGTGATGACGCAGGGTCAGCTCACGGCGATGTGAAGGCCCGCGCTCACCGGCCGGGATTGATCGGCCGGTTCTCCGTCCAATCCCAGGTCCCCTGATCGCGGTTGCGGACAGCCTCCTTCCAGCCGACCTCCTCGGCGCGCCGCTTGAAATTGAAGCCTTCCGGCGAGTGGCGCGTAATGCCGTCGAACAGTGTCGCGAACATCTGCGTGTGCTTGAGGCCCATGGCCTCGATCGCCTGGTTGATCATCAGCTTCTGCATCATCAGCTGATTGATCGGCACGCTCGCCATGTGTTCGGCGAGCCGCTCGACCTCCGCATCCAGCTCTTCACGCGGCACGGCCTTGTGCACGAGGCCGATGCGCGCGGCCTCGGTCCCATCGATCTTGTCGCCGGTGAACAGCATGCGCTTGGCCTGCTCGGCGCCCAGCCGATAGACCCACATGGCCGTCGTCGGGCAGCCCCAGACGCGCGCGGGCATGTAGCCGATCTGCGCCTTGTCCTCCATCACGACGATGTCGCTGCACAGCGCAATGTCGGAACCGCCGGCGACGGCATAGCCGTGCACCTTGCACACGACCGGCCGGTAGCTGCGCCACAGGCTCATGAAGAGCTCGGTGTTGCGCATCATGAAGGCGTAGTCCTGCATCGGGTCCCACATGGGGATGTTGTCCGCGGAATGCCGGTCCTTCGATTGCGCGTAATAGGTGAGATCGTAGCCCGCGCAGAAGCCGGGGCCGTTGCCTGCGAGCACGATGACATGCACGCCGCGATCTGTATTGGCGCGCTCGACGCATTCGGCCAGTTCGCGCGGGACATCGTCGTCGATGGCGTTCATCACCTCCGGACGATTGAGCGTGATGCGGCCGATGCGGCCGTCCTTTTCGTAGAGAATTTTCGGCATGGGTCCTCCCAGGGAGGGAGGATCGCGAGATGTGTGGTCGCGTGCAAGCCTCTCAGGCCGCAACCTCCGTCGCCTGCTTGCCCGACCCGAACCGCCCGAAGACGCGCGCGTCGATATCGGCCACCGGCATGACGACAAAGACATCCGTCGTGCCGAATTGCGCATCGACCACGGCGCCATCGCCGAAGGTCGCGCCGCAGCGCAGGTAGCCCTTCACCAGCGGCGGCAATTCGACGAGCGTCCTGCGCGCATCGATTTCCTCGCGCGGCACGGTCGCCATGGGGACGTGGCGCGCGTCGAGCGCGCGCACGCGCCAGTCGGGCCGACTCGGCGCGTGATGAGCGAGAAAGCTGAGCGAACGCGCATGGGTCGTGGGATCGACGCCCTCGAAACTCGCGCAGCCGAACATGGCGTCGATCTTGTGCTGCTCGATGTAGAGGCCGATGCCGCGCCACAATAGTTCGAGCACGCGCTTGCCGCGATAGGGCGCGAGCACGCAGGAGCGGCCGAGCTCGAGAAAGCGCTTGCCCTTGTGGCGGGCGAGCAGCGGCGCGAGATCGTATTCGCCCGCGCTGTAGAAACCGAACTTCTTCTCGGCGACCTCCTGCCGCAGCAGGCGATAGGCGCCGACCACCTTCGGCCGCGCGCGGCCGAAGCGGTTGAGAGCGGCATGATCGACGACGAGCAGATGATCGCAGACGCGATCGTAGGCGCAGACGTCGCGGCGGATCAGCGCCGCCGTACGGTCGGGCGTCGCGCCGCCTTCCTCGTAGAAGACCTTGTAGCGCAGTCGCTGCGCCTTGCGGATTTCCTTCTTGGTCTCGGCCAGCCGCAATTCGAGCGAGCCGGCGCGGCACAACGTCCCGCCGAAGGTCGCGCGCTTCCTGAAGCCCTTGGGAAAGCGCAGGAGCATGCCGAAATCCCGACGGCTTTCGTCGACGCGCTTGGACATTCCGATTCGTCTCCTGCGGCTATTTGCGCCGGAGTGTCACGGTTTGCCAACGGGATTATGACAGCGGCGCCTATGCCTCGCGCGCGTCCTCCCGCACGGGCGCGGCCCGCGCGAGGTCCGCGACGGCGCGGGTGAGCGCGTCCGCGTCGAACGGTTTGACGAAGAAGGCGGCAAAGCCCGCGGCTTCGGCCGCCTGGCGATCTTCTTCCGCCGCATTGGCGGTCAGCGCGATCAAAGGCGTCGGCGTCGCGCCGATCGTCGCCTGCACGGCGCGGATACGCCGGGCCGCAGCAAGACCGTCGAGGCGCGGCATGCGGATGTCCATCACGACGGCGTCGAACGGCGTGCGCTTGCCATCGGCGGCGTCCTCGATCTCGGCGACGGCGGCGAGACCGTCGGCGACGCGCTCGGCCATGGCGCCGGCGCGCTCGAGCGTGCGCTGCGCGATCAACGCGTTGATGTCGTTGTCCTCGGCGACGAGTACGCGCAGGCCTTCGAGCGGGCGCGGCGCGGGCGCATCGGGGGCGGCGGCCGCCGCTTCGCCGCCGTTGAGGCGGTCGGAAATCCGGGCGAGCAACGAGGCGTGGCGCACGGGCTTCACGAGCCAGCCGTCGAAAGCGCCGAGCACGTTGCGACCCATGGTGCGCCGCTCGAAGGGCGAGACGAGCACGAGCGTGCGGCCGGCATGCACGGCGCGCGCGGCGTCCGCGATGCGCCGCGAGGCCTGCTCGCCGAGGGCGCAGTCGACGATGACGACGTCGGGCGGCGCGCGCTGCGCCAGCGCCAGCATGGCGGCGTCCTCGCCCTCGGCGCGTTCGACCGTCGCGCCGGCCGCGGCGAGCTGCTCGCCAAGGAACGGCGCCTCGAAGGCCGAGCGCGCGACGATGAGCGCACGGCGACCCGACAGGGTCGGCGGCGCTTCCGCGGCCGCGCTTTCAGCCGGCAACGGGCAGGAGAGCTGGAAGGTCGAGCCGGTCGTATCCGAACGCGCGAGCGTGAGATCGCCGCCCATGCGCTCGGCCAGGGCGCGCGAAATGGCGAGACCGAGCCCGGCGCCGCCGTGCAGCGCGGTCGCCGAACCGTCGCCGCGTTCAAATTCCTCGAAAATGGCGGCGCGTTGCTCGACCGGCACGCCAGGGCCGGTGTCCTCGACGGAAAAAACGATGCGATGGTCCGGCCCACGCGACACACGCAGGCCGACGCCGCCGCGATCGGTGTATTTAACTGCGTTGCCGGCGAGATTGATGAGGATTTGGCGCAGGCGCGCGGCGTCGCCGACGAGCCGCGCGGGCACATCGGGGGCGATATGGGCGGCCACTTCGATGCCCTTGCCCTGAGCGCGCGGCGCGACCAGCTCGACCACGCCCTCGATCAGCGGCGCGAGTGCGAAGGGAGCGGAATCGAGTTCGAGACGGCCGGCCTCGATGCGGGAGAAGTCGAGAATTTCGTCGATGAGCGTGCCGAGCGCCTCGCCGGAGGTGCGGATGGCGGCCAAATAGGACTGGGCTTCGGCGTCGAGCTTCATCGACGCGAGCAGGTCGGTCATGCCGAGAATGCCATTGAGCGGCGTGCGGATCTCGTGGCTGACGGTGGCGAGAAAGCGCGACTTGGCTTCACTCGCGGCTTCCGCGCGGTCGCGCGCGGCGGCGGCGGCCTTCAGCTCCCAGACCTCGTCGCGCAGACGCTCCGTCTCCTGCTCCTCCGCCTCGGGCGCGCGGCGCTCGCCGCCAACCGCCTCGCCGAGGCGACGCCCGAGCAGGACGCCCGCCATGAGCGCGGCCAGAGCCGTTGCGAGGAATGCCAGGAGGTTCGACGACATGATGTCAGGCCCGGCGCCGGAAGCTGGCGCGGCGACAGTCTGGCGCCGCCGAGTTGAGAAAGACTTGCGGCGGCGGGCCGACTGATTTTCTCGTTAACGAGCCTGAAATCCCGGCGATCCGACGGCAAGCGGCGCATCCGGCGCGCTCGCGGCGAGACGATAGGGCGCGAGCGTTTCGGCCATGTCCATGTAGGGCTTTTCGATCAGCCTGTAGGTGGCCGCGGCGAGCGCGAAGGTCGCGCCGACGCTCGCGAGAACGAGGAGTACGCCGACGAAACTGTCTGCGACGTTGGGGGCGATCTGCGGCGCGCCGACCAACAGGAAGGGCGCGGCGATGAGCGGCAGGTGCAGCAGGTAGAGCGAGAAGCAATGCTCGCCGCACCAGGCGAGCCCACGGGCGAGGCGGCCGGCAGGCGCGGCCGATGGGCGACCGCCGGCGGCAAGGCCCGCAATCAGTGCGCAGGCGGCGGCGGCGGCGGCGAGCGTAGGCGCGATGGCCGATGACCAGGGTCCCTCCGCCGGAACCGGGGCGACGCGAGAAAGCAACGCCCAGAAAGTCGCGGCTGCGAGCGCAAGCGGCAGCGGCGGCAGGCTGCGGACGAATTCGGGGCGCCTCGACATCAAGACGGCCACGAGAATGCCGACGCCGAATGCGTCGAGCCGCGCGATGGTCCAGACATAGGCCGCCCACGGACGGACCTCGCTCGCCACGCCGTAGCGGATGAAGGGGGCCGTGACGATCCAGACGAACGCGAGCGCGCACAGGCCGCGCAGGCCGATGCGCGGCACGAACAGCGGAAGCAGCAGGTAGAGGTGCTCCTCGACCGCCAGCGACCAGGTCGGCGCGAGGTACATGGCGTGGCGCGTCTCCGTCCATCCGCCGATCCAGTTCTGCGCGAAGATCAGGTACACCCAGAGCGGGTGCTGGTTTCCGAACAGAAAGGAATTGGGAATGCCGCCCGAGAGGTCCCAGACGATGCCCAGCAGTGAACCTACGATCAGCACCGTCCAGTAGAGCGGCAGGATGCGCAGCGCGCGCCGCTTGTAGAAGGACAGCGCCAGCCCCGGCGCATCGCGATGGCGCAGCAGGTTGCCGGTCAGCAGGTAGGCCGAAAGGACAAAAAAGAGATCGACGCCGGCCCAGCCGATGCTCGCCAGATCCCGGGCGAAGGCGGGCGCGCCCAGAACCTGATAGGCGCCGGTCTG
This sequence comes from Rhodoblastus sp., assembly GCA_020442275.1. Taxonomy (GTDB): domain Bacteria; phylum Pseudomonadota; class Alphaproteobacteria; order Rhizobiales; family Beijerinckiaceae; genus JAJXWB01. The sequence continues at coordinate 8,603 of JAGRKN010000297.1, forward strand.
GCTGAAGGCATGCAATTGCACCACGGCGAGAATGGCGACGCCGCGCAGCACGTCGATGTTGCGAACCCTGCCGCTCATGCTCGTCACGTCCTGAAAGTCGCGGCATTCTGGACGGCAAACGTAAACGTCCGAATAAGCCGCGCTTCAGGCCGCCGCGTGGGCGGAGCGGTCCATCCCGGTGCGATAGGCGAGCGCCTCGGCCAGATGCGCGCGCCGGACGGCGGAGGAGCCGTCGAGATCGGCGATGGTGCGCGCGAGCTTGAGGACGCGATGATAGCCGCGCGCCGACAGGGCGAAGCGCTCGGCGGCTTCGCGGACCAGCGCCTGCGCGCCTGAATCGGCGGCGGCCAGCTCCTCGATCGCGCGGGTCGGCGCAGCGGCGTTGGTGGACACGCCGGCAAGGCCGACCGCGGCGTAGCGCTCGGCCTGAATCGTGCGGGCGGCCGCGACGCGGCGGGCGACTTCGGCGGAGCCTTCCGCCGGCGCGGGCAGGATGAGATCGGC
>JAGRKN010000044.1 GCA_020442275.1 Rhodoblastus sp.
GCCACGATTGCGGTAGCGAATTCGGATGCCATAATCGTCGCAGCCACTCTGAAATGCGTGCCCTTTGAACTCTTTTGCCGAGTCCGTGACGAGCCGCCGCGGTCGTCCGAACATCGGCCAAGAATACTTTATGCCGCGCGCAGCCAACCAATCTTCTTTCGGGCACATCGCCTGCGCGAGGCACAAGGCGACGGACAGGGCCGACGGCTTTTCGAGAGTCAGGCAAAATCCGAGTATGCAGCGCGTCGCCACATCCGCGACCAGCGTCAGGTACGCCCTGCCGACGAAGACGCCTTCGTCCTCCACGACCTCTACGAAATTGATGTCGGTGGGCGTGTGATCGATCTGGCAGACCTCCAGCGCCTTGGAGGCGCGGATATATCCGGGTCTCGGTTTGAGCCGTAGAAGATGCTTCGGGTTCGCCGACCGCTTCCTGGCGAGTTCCTCAGGGCTGAACAGCGACGGAATGCGTCGTTCGATGGCGCCATAGGACGGCGCGACGAGCCCGGCCTCCTCGCAGCGGGCGCGGATTTCGGCCACCGCCGGCGCAAGCGGCGGCGCCTCCAGCGTCAACCATTGCGATCGCAAGGTCGTCGCGATGATTCCCTCAACTTCGGGGGCGAGCCGCCTCTTCCGCGCGCCCTTCGTCCGCGGCAGCAGCGACGACACCCGCCGGTCGGCACGATAGCGCGCCAGCAAGTTATAGACCTGCCGGGTCGAGAGGCGCAGCTCGGCCGCCGCCCGATCGATTGCAATTCGGTGCGGGTCCGCCTCGTCCAGGATCCTGTCGAGTTCGCGCGCGATACGGCGCGCCGCCAGCCACGCGTCGTCCGAGGGCGGCGTCGATACAGCGGCGGTTGTTCGGGTTTTCGGTCGGTGTGGCAAATCGAGCTGTCACTGAAATCGTTAGCGGAAAATTTCGCCCGATTTAGCCCCTAAACCTAAACAACATATGACGATTGGGCCGCTGAAATCGGGAAGTGAAAGCGACAGCCGCTGTCGTTTTCCGTTAGCGATTTCAATTTGAAGCGCTTGGCGGAAAATCGGACGTCGTGTTTTCGTTTGGAATTTCATCGGAAACTAGGCACCGCATTGACTTATATGCCGTTTCGGCTCTGACCCGCGGAACTTTCGCAATGCTTGTCTTGAGCGACCCATTTACCCTCGACCCGGTCTCTCCATGCCGCTCATGAGCCCCGACCTCCCGAGCCCGCTCCCTTGGTCTGAACTCGCCCGGCCGCTGGCGCGAGCTGAAGACGCGCTGGCGCGGCTCGACGAACGGTTGCGGGCGAGCCCGATCCGCGAGGGCTGGATCTCGCGAACCCATTTTGTCGATGCGGCTGCGGCGCTCTGGATCGAGGGCCAGCTCGTCCACATCGAAGACCTCGTGCTGCACGACGCCGGCAAGGACGTTCGCACGCCCACCCATGAACTCACGCGCGCCCATGCAGTGTTGCGTGCACGCCGGCGCATCGCCGACGGCGCGCCTGGTTGGGCGCTGTCTCGCGCCGGCATCGAGACATTGCGGGGCAGGGCAGGGCGCGCGGACGCGACGCGCCCCGAATTCGGGGAACCCGAACCAGTCGATGACGAAGGCATCGACTTCGAACCGCCGATTGCCTCTAACGACGAATTGTCCGAACTGTTCGCTTCGCTCGATGCGGCGATAGCGCACACCGATCAGACCCTTGCCGGCGAACGGCGACAGCGCGCGTCTCCCGCCGGCGAACGCGATCCTCTTATTTACGATCTCGACTGGGACGAGGATGCGCGCCTGGCGGAGTGGCGCGTGGTCGTCGATCGGACCCGTGACCTGCCGCCGACGCTCGCCGCCGCGATCGTCCACGAAGCCTGGACCAGGATTGAGCCGCTCCAGCACGCGTTGGGGCTCGGTCGTCTGCTTGCCGGCTCGCTGCTTCGCGAACGTGGCAAAACCCAGGTCCATCTGCCGTGCCTCGCCGAGGGAGCGAAAGCCGTTCCGCGCGAGCGGCGCCGAAGCCGCGACGCTTCGGCGCGCCTGGTCGTCGAACTCGATGCCATCGCCGAAGCGGCCGAACAGGGCCTCAAGCAGCACGACCGTTGGCTGCTCGCCCGCACTCTGCTCCTGCGAAAACTCGAGGGTCGCCGCTCCACGTCGCGGCTGCCGGAGCTGATCGAGTTCGTGATCTCACGGCCGCTGGTCTCGGCAGGCATGATCGCAAAGAGGCTCGACGTCACGCCGCGCGCTGCGCAGAACCTCGTTGCGGAACTCGGCCTACGGGAAGCGACGGGTCGTGGGCGATATCGGGCGTGGGGCGTATTGTAATCTTGTGCGCGCAACGGACAGAGAGGAGTGATTTGTGGCGCGAAAACCAGCGGTCAGCCTTGAAACCCTCGTTGCGCTTGGAGTGGACAGACTGGCGGAACTCGTTCTCGAGGGCATAGGCCGCGATGCCGCTTTCAAAAAGCGCGTGGCGGCGGCGCTTGCCGGCGCCAAGGGCGGGGGCGCGCTGACCGCGCTGCTCGATCGCCGGCTCGCGGCGCTCGAACGCGCTCGCGGCACGATCGACTGGAATCGGGAAAAGGAGTTCGCCGCCGATCTGCAGGCGCTCGTGACATCCATCGCCGACGAACTCGGAAAGAGCGAACCGGGCGAGGCCATCAAGCGCCTCATCCGCTTCGTGACGACGCATCCTTCCGTTTTCGAAAGAATCGATGACTCCGGCGGCCGCATCCAGGGCGTGTACGACGGCGCCGTAGACATGCTGCCGACTTTGGCGGCAACCGCCTCGCCAGAGGCGCTGACCGAGGTCGCCGATCTACTTGCCCCAGCTCTGTCGCGCGACACGCATGGCTACGTCGTCAACATTCTCGCCGGCCTCGCGCAATTCATGCCCTTGGTCGCTCTGAAGACGTTGGACGGCGAACTCGTCACGCTTCAACGGGAGCTTGCGGTCGGCGCGTCGTCGGCCCGAAAGAGCCCGGGCGATTGGGAAGGCGGCTGGCGGGCAAGCCTCGTGATCCGTTGTCGCCAGCATATCGCAATCGCTTGGGGCGATCTCGACGCCTATATTGCGCTGGAGGAGGGCAAGCCTGTGCATGCGCAGGACGCCCAAACCGTCGCCGAAATGTTGCTGCAAGCCGATCGTCCGCGCGAGGCGCTCGACTGGATCCGCAAATCCGGCAAACCACGCCTCAATTTTATGACTTACGCCGACGTCGCGGGCGGCGGATCGCCGCGCGACGCCGCAGCCGTGACGCGCGTGCTTCTCGAAGGCAAGATTCTCGACCGGCTCGGCGAACCGCAGCAAGCGCAGGATGTGCGATGGTCCCATTTCGCAGAAACCCTGAACGCGACGATACTGCGCGACTATATGGCTCGGTTGCCTGACTTCGAGGAGTTTGACGCGCTCGACCGGGCCTTCGCGCATGTATCGGGATCGAAGGCGATCTATGCCGCGCTCGTATTCTTTCTGGAATGGTCCGATCTTGCGCGCGCCGCAAAACTCGTGATCGACCGCAAGAGCGAATGGTCGGGGCGTCATTACAATCTTCTGACGCCGGCGGCCGAGCAACTCGAAGAAATTTCGCCCGTCGCGTCGGCCTTCCTTTATCGCACGCTGCTTCTCGACATTCTCGCGCGCGGAAATTCGGTCGCCTACGGACATGGCGCGCGCTACCTCGCCAAGCTTGATCATCTCGCCGACGCCTTCGATGCTGGCGTGGCCCCCGATTGCGACAATCACGCCGCTTTTCTCGCGCGCCTGCGAAAAGATCATGCGCGCAAGTCGGGATTCTGGGCCGCTGTCGCAAAAATCGCACGGTGAAAGAGGCGATCGGCTCCGAAGAGACTGACTTGGCAGGTTTTGCCTGAGGCGCCGACCACAGATGGCGACGACGGCGAGACTGTATTGCGTCAATTGACGCAATACAGTTTCTGGGTTAAGCTGCGCCATGAAGATCAGGAACGTGGTCCACAAGGGTCTGCGCCGCTTCATCGTCGATGATGATGAAGCCGGGCTCCAACCAGCCGTGGTGTCGAAGCTCCGTCGCATCGTCTCCTTCCTGCAGGACATGGAGCGGGAGGAAGAGTTGAGAACCGTGCCGAGCTGGAAGGCGCATCAGCTTACCGGCGACCGCAAGGGCACATGGAGCCTGTTCGTCACGAAGAACTGGCGGCTCACGTTTCGCATCGATCAGTTCGAGATTGAAATCGTCGATCTCGACTACGAGGATTACCACTAGGAGATTCACATGAGCGCGATCCAGGGAATCCGCATGAAGAATCCCGCTCATCCCGGCGGGTTTGTAAAAAGCGAAATCATCGAATCGCTGGGGCTGTCGGTGACGGCCGCAGCGCAAGCACTCGGCATCACGCGCGCGGCTTTGTCGGCCTTCGTGAACGAGCGTACGCACCTGTCGGCGGATATGGCGTTACGTCTCGAAAAGGCTTTCGGCGTCTCCATGGACACGCTCATGCGCATGCAGAACAGCTACGACATCGCCCAAGCCCGGAAGAGGGCAGGGGAGATTGAGGTGGCGCCTTTCAAGGCCGCGTAGATGTCGCGTGCCTGACGATTCCGATCCTGCGAACGCCGAACTTGTGAAGCGCATGCTGGACAAGGCTCTTTTCCCCCTTGTCCGCGCCATTTCGTCTGCCACTGGTCAATTGATGCGCTCACCGAACCGTGTTGCTTGGCGAACGACTACGCGATGGAGCTTTCGTTTAAGCCCGGGGCTATGCCTCGTGGTTGATGGATACCAACGGCTCATAGGAACTGACCGACACGCGCCCAGGCGCGCATTCCGATTGATGTGATCGTTTGCGGTTGGGCGATGAGGTTTCGCCACGCCCTACAGGACGTGTCGATGATCGCCTCGTAGTTTTCGAAGACGCGCTTGGAAAGCCAGTTCGCTCGCAGATGCTGCCAGGCGCTCTAGAAAGGAGTCAGGTCCTGCAAGCGCGAAGGCAGGATGGTCTGAGCACACACACGACGTTTCGTGCGCAGTTGCAAAAAGGAGCGCAGTCGGAAATCGCGCTTTTGGGCCGCCGCCGCGAAGTCGAAATCATGAAGGCGACCTCGTTGCCGCGGCGCTTCCGTCTCAGCCTCGCATCGCCGTCCAGGG
>JAGRKN010000045.1 GCA_020442275.1 Rhodoblastus sp.
CTCGTGCTGCACGACGCCGGCAAGGACATTCGCACGCCCACCCACGAACTCACGCGCGCACATGCGGTGTTGCGTGCACGCCGGCGCATCGCCGCCGGCGCTCCCGGTTGGGCGTTGTCACCGGTCGGCATCGAGACATTGCGAGGGAGGGTAGGGCGCGCCGACGCGACGCGGCTCGAGAGCGAAGAACCCGAACCCGTCGAAGACGAAGAGGCCGACCTAGAGCCGGCGATTTCCGACGACGACAAATTCTCCGAATTGTTCGCTTCGCTGGACGCGGCGATCGCGCACACCGATCAGACCCTTGCCGGCGAACGGCGAATGCGCGCGCCTCCCGCCGGCGAACGCGATCCGCTTATCTACGACCTGGACTGGGACGAAGACGCGCGCCTCGCGGAATGGCGCGTGGTCGTCGATCGGACCCGCGACCTGCCGCCGACGCTCGCCGCCGCGATTATTCACGAAGCCTGGACCAGGATTGAGCCGCTGCAACATGCGTTGGGGCTCGGCCGCCTGCTTGCCGGCTCTCTGCTTCGCGAACGCGGCAAAACCCTGGTCCATTTGCCGTGCCTCGCCGAGGGGGCGAAAGCTGTTCCGCGCGAGCGGCGCCGAAACCGCGACGCTTCGGCGCGCCTCGTCGTCGAACTCCAAGCCATCGCCGAAGCGGCCGAACAGGGCCTCAAGCAGCACGACCGTTGGCTGCTCGCCCGCACCCTGCTCCTGCGAAAACTCGATGGCCGCCGCTCCACCTCCCGGTTGCCGGAGCTGATCGAGTTCGTGATCTCGCGACCGCTAGTTTCGGCTGGCATGATCGCAAAGAGTCTCGACGTCACGCCGCGAGCCGCCCAGAATCTGGTGGCGGAGCTGGATTTGCGCGAAGCGACGGGTCGTGGACGATATCGGGCGTGGGGCGTCCTGTGAGATTATGCGGCCATGGTCGCGGGCCAGCTGGCGTCACGCTGGCGCATCTCGCGTGAGCTGCGGTCAATTGCGCGAGCATAGGCCGCCAACAGAGCCGTGAGGTCGACGTCGGGCGGTTGAACGCGAGCAGACCGCGCCGATCCCTCGCGCTCGTCGAAGAACTCGACGAAACGTGCGATCAATCTGTGGGGGTCTCCTGCGATCGGCGCAATTTGGCGTCGCCGGCGAACGGCGGTCTTCTCGGCCGCGATGAGCCTGCCGTTGGCTCTCTGCGCGAGGAGTTGGAATCAGCGGATGCGCGACGACGTCGGCAGATTTGCGAGCGTCCGACCGGCGCCGAGACCCGCGACAACAGGAACATGCCGCAGGCGTGCGACCCATTCGTGAATTGCCGAAGAATTCTTTACGAGTTCCGCCTTGCAGATATCGTCGATGGACCGTTCCAACCGCCGCGCCGCCGCCTCGACCGAAATCTTCGCGCAGTTGCGCAGATCGAAATTACAGCGCGCGCAGACATGTTGCGGGATCAGGTCTCTCTGAGCGAAGAGCGCGATGCCGCCGCGGCAAGCGGGACATCGGTCCCGCAGGCCGCAGCCATGCCTGAAGCAGGAAATCCGCGAAGCGAGACGCCAGGACCGTCGAAAATATGGAGCCCGATCATCGGCCAAACACGAAGCGCAATACTGGAGCCAGTTCGAACGGCCTCGGCGCGCCGTCTCGCGCAAGGGCAGCACAAGCGGCCCCAACGCCTCATCCATCCTGGTCATCGCCATGATCGCCTCGGGTGTTTTGCCCGTCCGAACGCCGAGCCAAGCCGCGACGTCTTGAGGAGGTCTTAGTTCGAGGCGGACCGACCACATCCCGCCGCCCAGTCCGAACTCACCGGAGAAAGCTCGCGGCGCGACGCCGTTCGCAATCGAGAGGCGATGGAGCCAGCTCGACAATAGTTCGTCGGGCTGCGCGTCGACGACCACCGGCCACCGATACCCCGCGACATCCTGGTATCGTTCGCGGACCTCGATGGCGTAGCTCGTTCTGCAGCTCACAGCAGGCCATCGCGCAGCCGCGCGCCGCGGCGCCGCGAGACCGGGATGTAATTCAGTTCGTCGATCGAGGCCCTGGAGATCCGCTCCGTGCCGGATCTCACGGCCGCTACAGCCGCGGTCGTGACGATCGCCACGGCCTCGCCGATCAAGCCTTCCGAAAGCCGGAAGATCTCTCGCGCCAGTTTCTCTTCTGAGAGATCAGATTGACGCGCAAGCGGCAGGGCGCCTTCCAGGCTGTCGAGGAGCGCCAGAAACTCCTCGTCGTAGCGCCATCGCGGCATGGCGAGCAGTTCGAACCGGCTCGCCATTTCATCAGTAGCGTTGATGAAATCGTACACCGCGACCTCACCGACCAGCACCGGCGATATCTCGAACTGGCGGCCGATCCGTCGCAGAAACGCCAAAACGGCCTCCACGTCGCGCGATCGGCCACGCAGCGCATTGTGGAATTCGTCGAAGATCAGGATTCTGGGTTTCAGCTTGTTAAGCAAGTGATCGATCTGTTCGGCCTTGCGTCCGATGTCGCGACTGCTTCCCGTCGGCGCCCGAAGCGCCTGCAGGATGCTTGCGTAGAAATGTGTGAGCCCTGCGCCCTCCCGCGTCTGGACCACCCACACCCGCTGCGACTCGGAGGCTTTCAATTGCGCGACGGCGAACCGCTCGGCAATCATCGTCTTGCCGTTGGCGTAGGGCCCGACCAGCATCAGACCACGAGTGCGTAAAGCTGGGGGCCAGAGCAGCAATTCGTTCAGCCGCTCGAGCGCCCGCGTCGCCCCGTGGTGCCCGATCCAACGCGGCGCTCGGATGTAGGCGATCCGCTCCTCCGGGCTTCGGTCGAGGTAGGACCGGACGTGATCGAGCAGGTGGTCGGCCATCTCACCAGTCCTCGACCGGCAATCGACGCTTCTCGCGGACAGGGTGCTCGGCAGGTTCGGCTGAAGTCGGCGGACGCATGGCCTCATACGGCTTGCCAGCCTCCGCTGCGTGGACCCGGCGTACGGCGTCGCGCATTTCGGCCTTTGACGCTTTGGAGCCGTCGACGATCTCGGCGATCCGACGCTGAATCTGCACCTTTTCCGAGCTCGATCGCGCATGCGCGGCGCGTAGGTGCGCCCGATAGCCCTGGTGTTCCCACAACGTTGCCGGCGCGAGCCGACCGTCGCGCCGTCCGACGGACCGAAACTCCTTTGTTTCCGGATCCCGGACGTAGATGTGGCTGATGTCGCGGGGGTCGTATCGCACCTCGAGCCGACCCAGACGGTCGCGCCGTGGGACGAGGGAGCCCAGCCACGGCGAATAATAATCCAACGCGAACAGGCTGACGCCCTGCGGCGAAAGCTGTCGTTCCGTCCCAGGCAAGAACGCCAGCACGACCCGCGCCGGGTCGTCTTCGAAGCGTGGAAGACTTCCGCTGTCGTGCGCCCACTCCACCGCCGGCGCTTTCAACGTCCTCGCATTCTGCTGCAGATTGTGATCGATCGCGGCGAGCGCCACGCACCGCTCGAGGTCGGCGAAACTCACTCGAGCTCGCCGCTGCGCGGGATAATTGTCGCGATCCGCGACCGACCGACCGGTTGATCCAGGATGCATCGCGAGAACGGCATTGAGCTTCCCGAGCAGCCGTTCGATCACACCGCCTTCGTGGACGCGGCCACGATCGCGATAGCGAATGCGGACGCCATAATCCTCGCAGCCCCGCTGAAACGCGCGTCCTTTGAACTCTTTGGCGGAGTCCGTGACGAGCAGCCGCGGTCGTCCGAACATCGGCCAGGGATGCTCTATACCGCGCGCGGCCAACCAATCTTCTTTCGGACATATCGCCTGCGCGAGGCACAAGGCGACGGAAAGGGCCGACGGCTTCTCGAGGGTCAGGCAGAATCCGAGTATGCAGCGCGTCGCTACGTCTGCGACCAGCGTCAGGTACGCCCTGCCGACGAAAACGCCTTCATCCTCCACGACCTCCACGAAATTGATGTCGGTTGGCGTGTGATCGATCTGACAGACGTCCAGCGGCTTCGAGGCGCGGATATATCCGGGTCTCGGTTTGAGCCGTAGCAGGTGCTTTGGGTTCGCCGACCGCTTTCTGGCTAGTTCTTCGGGGCTGAACAGAGACCGAATGCGTCGTTCGACGGCGCCATAGGAGGGGGCGGCCAGCCCGGCCTCCTCACAGCGGGCGCGGATTTCGGCCACCGCGGGCGCAAGCGGCGGCGCCTCCAGTGTCAACCATTGCGACCGCAAGGTCGCAGCGATGATTTCTTCGACCTCGGGGGCGAGCCGCCTTTTCCGTGCGCCATTCCTGCGCGGCAGCAGCGACGACACCCGGCGATCGATGCGATAGCGGGCCAGCAAGTTGTAGACCTGCCGGGTCGAGAGGCGCAGTTCGGCCGCGGCCCGATCGACTGCAACTCTGTGCGGGCCCGCCTCGTCGAGGATTCTGTCGAGTTCGCGCGCGATACGACGCGCCGCCAGCCAGGCGTCGTCCGAAGGCGGCGTCGATTCTGCGGCGATCGTTCGGGTTTTCGGTCGGTGCGGCAAATCGGCGGTCATTGAAATCATTAGCGGAAAAGTTCGCCCGCTTTAGCCCTTAAACCTAAACAACATATGACGGTTGGGCCGCTGAAATCCGGAAGTGAAAGCGACAGCCGCTTGCGGCAGCCGAAGACGCCGTCGCCAGGCTCGATGAGCGCCTGTCCCGCAGCCCAATCCGAGAGGGCTGGATCGCCCGGACGCATTTCACCGATGCCTGCGACAGTCTGTGGCTTGCTGGCGAGCTCGTCCACGTCGAAGACCTCGTCCTGCACAACGAACGCATGGACGTGCGCACGCCGACCCATGAGATCGCCCGCGCCCATGCCGTCCTGCGTGCCCGCCGACGGATCCTCGAAGCCGAGCCCGGGTGGGCTTTGTCTCAAGAAGGGCTCGACGTTCTGAGAGGACGCTCGACCGCAGGGCAGGGCACTGGGCCTGACGTTGTCGATGGGGATGACGTCGATCTTCTCGAACCCGGAGAGCGAGACGATCTCGATCTGGCCGACGAATTCGCCGCGCTCGACGCAGCGGTCGCGCGAAGCAAGCAGCTCTTGTCGACGGCGCGTCCCCGCGACCCGGTCGTCTACGATCCGGACTGGGATGAAGACGAAAAGCTGGAGGAGTGGCGAGACGCTGTAGGGCGCACGATGGATCTGCCGCCAGTCCTTGCCGCGGTGATGGCGCTCGAGGCATGGGACGCGATCGAACCGCTACAGCATTCGCCGTGGCTCGGTCGACTGCTCGCGTCCGAGTCGCTGCGGAGCCGTGGTAAAGCCCGAAACCACCTCCCTTGTCTAAACACTGGTCTTCGCGTGCTGCAGAGAGAGCGGCGTCGCGCCCGCGACTGCGGCGCTCGTCTGGTCGCTCTGATCGACGGCTTTACCGCAGGCGCTGCCAGAGGGGCGGATGATCACGACCGGTGGACTCTTGCCCGTCGTCAACTTGAACGAAAACTTGTCGACCGGCGATCGACGTCGAAGCTATCCGCTCTGATCGACTATGTAATGTCTCGGCCGATCGTTTCGGCCGGCATGGTCGCGAAGGAGCTTTCCGTCACGCCGCGGGCCGCGCAGGATCTCGTCGCTGAGCTTGGATTGAGAGAGGCGACCGGCAAGAGTCGATATAGAGCTTGGGGTATACTGTAACCACATGACTGCGGACCGCGCGAAGCAGTCAGCCACCTCATGCCTAACCCGCATGAGCGCAGAAATCTTTCGCGCTGCGGAAATTTGCGGTGCACACGCTAACTTCAGAACGGTCGGCGAACTTAGTGTCAATGTACGAATTTATGCAGTACATTTGATTCTATGGCGCGAGGGCGATCAAAATCAAAAACGACGACGGTAACGCTCCGCGTGACTCCGGAATTGAAGGCAGCAGCCGAACTTGCGGCCGATAGGGATCACCGCATCCTTGCTGGGCTGATTGAGGTGCTAATCCTCAAGCACTGTAAGAATCAGAAAATTCCCATTGTGCCTTTGTCGAATAAGGAGAATGGCCGATGAGCCGAGTTCCGGCGCGTCAAAAGCCTGCAAAGCACGCAAGTAAGCAGGTGCTGTAGCCCCTTAATTCCCGGACACGGGCTCCACGCTGTTTTCGGTTGACCTTTCGGCGATGAACTCGCGCGGGGAACGATACCCGAGCGCGGGATGCGGGTGAAGTTCGTTGTAATGCTCGAACCATTTCGGCAGCGACCGGATGACGGTCGCGGCGTCCGGCTTCGGATTGACCTCGACGTAATCACGCTTGAACGTGCGCACGAAGGATTCAGCCATGCCATTCGACTGCGGGCTTTCCACCGGGGTCCTGATGGCGACGAAGCCGATCTCGCGTGCGAACTTGCGCGTTTCCCCGGCGATGTAGCACGAGCCATTGTCCGACAGCCATTCAATCGGCTTTGGCAAGCGGTTGACCTGGCCGAACGGTTGCTCGACGGCGACGATCATGAGATCGCGAACATCTTCTCCCTTGATGCCCTCTGTCGTGGCGACATGGCCCATGGCCTCGCGGTCGCAGCAGTCGAGCGCGAAGGCGACGCGAACTTTTTCGGCGTTGTCGCAAGCGATCTCGAAGCCGTCCGAATACCAGCGCAGGTTCGACCTGTCGACCGCGATCTTGCCGTCATGGCGGCGTTCGTCGCGCCCGCCAGACCGCGTGGCCCTGCGAAACCAGCACGTCCACCTGTCGCAGCTTGGCGACAATCTCCTCCGGCTTGTGGCGCTTCCTCGGCATTCTGATCCTCCTTCTCCGTGTCCGAAGACATACTTCAAGGTGGACCAATTCAATGGGGGTGGATCACGCGAGCGCATCGTCGGCGCGCGCATTTCGTCCCAGTTCGGCGAGGCCGGCGAGCAGTGCGCCATGGCTGTCGGCGAAGGCTGTCCGGGAGGCGGAATCGGCAGTGTCGAGTACGGCGCCGTCCGCGAAGACGATGCGCATGGATTGCAGCGTCTGATAGGAATTTTGCGCTGTGCCGCAGCACATGCCCGAGGAATTGTTGGCGGGGATGCCCCCGATCATCGCCGCGCCGATCGAAGCAGGGTCGGGTCCGATCTTCCTCCAGTATGACGCAAGGCGTCGGTTGGCCTCCGCGCCGATGATGCCCGGCTGCAACGCAGCGGTTGCGCCGTCAGCGGAAATTCGGGAGCCGTTACAGCCTTCGCCGAGCACTATGAGAACGCGGTCGGTGTGGCCTGGCCGGACAGCGACGTGCCGGCCGCACGAAACGTGACCGGAGCGCCGACATGCATGCACAGCGCCAGGGCGCCGACGACC
>JAGRKN010000046.1 GCA_020442275.1 Rhodoblastus sp.
GCCCTGTCGAAGCACTTCCGGGTCGTGCGCTATGATTCGCGCGGGCATGGCCTGAGCGCTGCGCCGGCCGGCCCCTATTCGCTGGAGCAGCTCGGCAAGGACGCGCTCGCCATTCTCGATACGCTCGGCGTCAAGAAGGCGCACTGGATGGGTCTGTCCAAGGGCGGCGCGGTCGGCCAGTGGCTGCTGCTGAACGCGCCCGACCGGATCGAGCGCGCGGTTCTCGCCAATACGGCCGCGCAATTCGGCACGGCCGACACATGGAATGACAGGCTGCGCACCCTGCGTGAGCTGGGCCTGCAGGGCATGGTCGATGCCGTCATCGACCGCTGGTTCACCAAGGAGTTCCAGGCAAAGGCGCCCGAAGCCATCGCCCGAATCAAGGCGGCCTTCGAGAAGACCCCGGCCGACGGTTATGCCGCCTGCATGGCCGCGCTGCGCGACATCGACCTGCGCGACGCCATCCGCAACATCCGCAATCAGGTGCTCGTCATCATCGGCAAGAACGATCCGGCCACCCCGCCGGAAGCCGGCAAGGCGATCGCGGCCGCCATCCCCGGCGCGCGGCTGGTCGAACTCGACGCCGCGCATCTGTCCAATATCGAGGCGGCCGACGAATTCAACAAGGCGGTGATCGACTTCCTGACAGCGCCGGCCAAACCCGCGCGACCGAAGTCTTTCCCGAGCCGCAAGCAGGCCACCAAGAAGCCGATCAAGAAAGCCGCCAAGGCCCGGCCCGCCGCCCGCGCCGCCAAGAAAGCGGCGAAAAAGGCCGTGAAGAAGGCGACGAAAGCCGCGAAGAAGGCGGTCAAGAAGTCCGCGAAGAAGGCGGCGAAAAAAGCAGTGAAGAAGACCGCGCCGAAGAAAGCCGCCAAGAAGGCCGCGCGCAAGACGCCCCCCAGGAAGGCGACGAAATCCGCAAAGAAGTCGGTCAAGAAGCCCGCGAAGAAGAGCCGGAAGCGCTGAGGCGCTTCCCGTTCTGGCGACTCGCGAAAAACGCTACAGCCCCAGATAGGCCTGCCGCACACGGTCGTCGGCGAGCAGTTCCTCGCCGCCGCCTTTCAGCATGATGCGCCCGTTTTCCAGTACATATCCGTGGCGGGCGAGCCTGAGAGACACGGCGACATTCTGCTCTACCAGCATGCAGGTCAGTCCGTCCTGGTTGAGCGTACGGATGATGGCGAGCATGTTCTGGACGATCGCCGGGGCAAGGCCCAGCGAGGGCTCGTCGAACATCACGAGTTCCGGCGCGCCCATCAGGCATCGGCCGATCGCCAGCATTTGCTGCTCGCCGCCCGACAACGTGCCGGCAAACTGGCCCGCGCGCTCCTTCAGCCGCGGAAACAGGCCGTAGATGTGTTCGAGATTTCGCGCCTTGAGCTTGCGCGCGCGCGGCAGCATGGCGCCCATCTCGAGATTTTCCAGAACCGACATGTTCGGAAAAATCTGGCGGCCTTCCGCCACCTGCCCGACGCCGAGATCGCAGACCCGATAGCTCGGCCAGCCCGTGATATCGACGCCCTTGAAGCGGATTTTTCCCTTCGTCGGCCGGTGCATGCCGCCGATGGTGCGAATGAGCGATGTCTTGCCGGCGCCATTCGCGCCGACGATCGCGACGATTTCGCCCTGCTCGATCGACAGCGAGACGCCGTCCAGCGCCTGCGCGTCGCCGTAGAAAACGCTGAGGTCCTCGACGTCCAGCATCAGTCGAAGGCCTCCGCGCCGAGATAACAGGCCAGAACCTCGGGATCGCGCGTCACCTCTTCAGGCTTTCCGTCGGCGATCAGCCGGCCGTAGTTGAGAACGAGCACGCGGTGCGAGAGCGCCATCACCGCGCGCATCACATGCTCGATCAGGAGAATGGTCAGGCCCGTATCCGCGTTCAGCTTCTTGAAGATCGCGACCATCCGGTCGGTCTCGGTCGGGCGCAGGCCGGCCATCACCTCGTCCAGCAGCAGCAGCTTGGGCTTGGTCGCCAGCGCGCGCGCGACTTCCAGGCACTTGCGATCGGGCAGCGTGATGCTGCTGGGACGCGCTTCTTTCTTGTCGCCGAGCCCAAGAAGCTCGAGAACGCCGCGTGCGTAATCCCGCGCTTCGGCGAGATCGTCCGTCCAGGCGAGCGCCCCGACCGCGACGTTTTCGACCAGCGTCAGTTCGTTGAACGGCCTCACGATCTGGAAGGTTCGGCCGACGCCCGCACGGCAGATCTGATCGGGCCGCAGCCCGGCCAGCGACACGCCGTCGAGCAGAACATCGCCGGTATCGGGCAGCTGCGCGCCGGCGATCATGTTGAATGTCGTGGTCTTGCCCGCGCCATTCGGCCCGATCAGCGCATGGATCTCGCCCGCCGCCACAGAGAACGAAACCTCGCTCACCGCCACGAGACCGCCGAAGCGCTTGGAAATGTTGCGGACGGTGAGCGCGCCCGCCGAACCCGCTGCCACGGAGGCGCTCATCGCTTGCCCTCCTTTTTCGGCGCGAGACCCAGAACGTCGTAGATCCAGGGCCACAGGCCCTGCGGCCGGAACAGCACAATGGCCGCGACGCAAAAACCCCAGAAGAAGGATTTGACGCCGTCGAGATGCATGCCGTCGGTCGCCGCCGTCAAAATCTCGCCAAGCGGCGTGAGCACGAAAGCGCCCAGGATCGGTCCGAACAGCGTGCCGACGCCGCCGACCACGGAACCCAGGATGATCTCGACCGACTGGCTGGTCTTGAACATCGTCTCGGGAAACAGGTTGTTATAGTAGAAGGCGTACCAGACGCCGCCGATGCCTGTTAGCCCCGAGGAGATCGCGACCGCGATCATCTTGTAGCGGAAGAGCGGCACGCCAGAGGCTTCCGCCGCCTCCTGGTCCTCGCGGATCGCCTGCCAGTACAGGCCCAGCTTCGAATTCAGAAGCCAGCTGCACAGCGCGAACGCGAACCCCGTCAGCGCCAGGATGACGTAGTAGAACATCGTCGGCGAGCCGCGCAGGTTGAGGAGATCGTTGCTCTGCTGGTTCTTGACCGGCAGGAACAGGCCGCTCGACGCGCCGAGCCAGGAGATGTGGTCGACGATGATGCCCGTGAACTCGGCGAAGGCGATCGTCAGCAGCGCGAAATAGACGCCGCGGATCGAGAAGCGGAAACCGAGATAGCCGATCAGGCATCCGGCAACCACCGCCATCGCAATCGCCGCGAAAATGCCGATGACCGGCGGCACGCCGAACTTGATGAACAGCGCCGCGCTCGTATAGGCGCCGAGACTGACGAACAGCGCATGACCAAGGGACAATTGCCCGGCAAAGCCCAGCATCAGGTTCCAGGCCTGCCCGACATAGGCGAAATACAGCACGATGATGAGCACGCTCAGCACGTAGCTGTCGACGAGGTAGGGCGCGATCAGCAATGCGGCCGTCACGACGGCGAGAAGCGCCAGCGCGCGCGGCGAGGCGCTTTCGATGACGCGCGCGATCATCTTGAAACCTTCCCGAGCAGGCCCTGTGGGCGCACCAGCAGCACGAGGATCAGAAGGCCGAAGGAAAAGGCGCTCTTGAGCGAGGGCTGCAGGATGACCCCGGCCAGCGCCTCGGAGACGCCGATCAACATGCCGCCGAGCAGTGCGCCGGGCAGGCTGCCCATGCCGCCGATTATGACGATGATGAAGGCGAGCAGCGTATAGGACGGCCCGAGATAGGGATGCACGTCGACGAGCAGCAGCATGATGGCGCCGGCCGCCCCGAGGCAGGCCGTGCCGATGCCGAAGGTCAACGCATAGAGACGCCGCACGTTGAGCCCGACGACAAGCGCGCCGGTGTAATTGTCGCCGCAGGCGCGGATCGCCTTGCCGGTCGGCGTGTAGTGGAAGAAGGCGAACAGCAAGCCGGAGACGATCAGCGCCGCAATGCCCGCATAGACGCGCACCTTGTCGACCAGCAGCGGGCCGATGGCGAAGGAATCGAAGCCGTAGCTCACCTGCGCATTCTGCGCATCCGGCCCGAACATCATCAGGCAGACGCTGATCAGCATGACCGCGACGGAAGCCATCAGCAGGAACTGCATGTGGTCGGCCAGATGCGCGACGCGCCGCACCATCAGATCCTGCAGCAGGTAGCCGAAGGCGAAAAGCGCGGCCGCGACAAGCGGCAGGCTCAAGAGCGGATCGATACCGAGCGCGCGAAACAGCACGAGCGTGGCGAACATGCCGAGCACCATCATCTCGCCATGCGCGAAATTGACGATCCGGATGACGCCGAAAATGACCGACAGCCCGAGCGCGCTCAGGCCGTAGATCAACCCCGTCAGCAGGCCGCTGACGGCGACGTTGAGATAGAGTCCGCCCGACATGTGCGCCTCGGTTGCCTTGCGTCCCGGAGCGAGCCGGGACGCAAGCGTTGCCTCTAGCGCTTGTCGTAGGCCGGCATCGGCCAGATCGGCTTGGCGGTGGCGGAAGCTTCGGGTTGCACCACGACCTGCTTGCCGCCGACGTTCTGCACGCTGCCATCGACGACCTTGTCGTTCTGGCCCTTTGCGTTGAACATGATGCCGGGGCCCATGCTCGAATTGTCGGCGATGTTCGTCGTGCGGATCGCCTCGGCCAGCGCCTTGGGATCGCCGGAGCCGGCGCGCTTGTAGGCGTCGGCCGCCACCAGCAGCGCCTCGAACGTGAAGACGTGGTTGGTGTTGAGGTTCACGCCGGGGAACGATTTGGCCATCGCCGCCACCAGCGTCTGGCTGAGTTTCTTCTTCGGGTCGTACCAGGGCGAGAAGGTCAGCGGCCCGTCGGAATATTTGCCGAGCGTCTTGAGATACTGATCCTCGTACCAGCCCGGCCCCATGCTCATGACGGCCTTGGGCGTCCAGCGCTGCTTGATCATTTCGCGCGTCAGCAGGATCGCGTCGTTGAGACGGCTCACGCACAGCAGCGCCTCGGCGCCCGAGGCCTTGGCCTTGGAGATTTCCACCGACAGGTCGCGCGCGCGCGGATCGTAGGGGATCGTCTCGATCACCTTGTAGGGCACGTTGAACTTCGGCATCAGCGCGCCGATGCCGCCGGCCATGGCCGTACCGAACGTGTCGTTGACGTGCATGAACACGACCGACTTCGGCGCGTCGCCCACCTGCTTGAAGATGGCGTTCTGCTGCTCGAAGGCGTTGGCGAGAATCGTGCCCGCCGTCGGGAAATTGCGGAACACGAACTTGTAGCCCTGCTCCGTGATCTGCGGCGCCGCCGCGATGTTGATCACCAGCGGCACGCCCTTCTGCTCCGCGACCTGCGCGATCGCGGTCGTCTGGCCCGAATCGAACGCGCCGATGAGCAGCTGCGCGCCTTCGCCGATCAGCTTTTCGGCCGTCGAGCGCGCCGTCTCGACCTTGGATTCGGTGTCTCCGCTGAGGATCTGGAGATCGGGCATGCCCATCGCCTTGAGGATCGGGCCGGCGATGTCGACGCCGCGCTGGCAATCCTGACCGATGCCGGCCTGCACGCCGGAACGGGGCAGGATCACGCCGACCTTGAGTGGCCCGGTGGCCGCCAGAAGGCGCGTCGGCAGAACGAGTGTCGAGGTGGCGCCGAGCGCAGCGCCCGAAGCCAGCAGATGTCTGCGATCCATGTCCGTTTCTCCCTCTTGTCATTCCGGCGGCCTTTCGGGCGCCGATTGGCATGCAGCATAAGTATCCAGTCCCGCGACGCAACCCTGCCATGCAAAGTCGAGACGCCGCGTCCGCGACCTGCGCCGCCGAGCGCAGGCAGGCGCGCGAGACCGTCCCGCGCGCCGTGTCGCAAAGCCCGCGTCAGGCCTTGATGAAGGGGCAGCCGCCCTTGTCGAGCGGACGCCAGGCGTCTTCCGGCTTCACCGTGCCCGTCACCTTGAACCAGTCCCAGTCGCCCTTGGATTCGGCGATGGTCTTGGTGGTCAGCAGGTACATGGTGTGGATGTGGCGGCCGTCCTCGCGAATCGACCCCTTGCCAAACATCGGATCGTCGGTCGGGATCG
>JAGRKN010000298.1:0-3838 GCA_020442275.1 Rhodoblastus sp.
ACGATTTTCATGTTGTCGCCTCTGTTTTCGCCCTGTTTTCACGCGACGGGTCTGTCCCGCCGGAGTTCGTTCCGGACGGTCCGGCGCCGCCAGAACGGGCTGAACCGAACTCAGCATTAACAAGATGCGTGCCAAGGCGGCGCGCGGCCCCGGGCAGCGCGCAATATCAGGCGATTAGCGGTGGGCTTGGCGAGACCGGGGCCAATCGAGGGGCATTTTGCTTAAATCGTAGGCGCCCAAATGCGCAGCGTTCACGCCAGCTCTTGTGGCCGTGGACCGCCGCAGGCCCAGTCCAGCAATTCGACGGTGTGGACGACCGGCGCAGGCCCGTTCTGCGAAAGCTGGGCGATGCAGCCGATATTGCCGGCCGCCACCGCCCGCACCTTCAGGCGGGCGATATTGGCCTGCTTTCGCGCGCGCAACCGCCCTGCGAGATCGGGTTGCATGATGTTGTACGTGCCCGCCGAGCCGCAGCAGATATGGCTTTCGGGAATGTCCTTCACGGTGAAGCCCGCCTTGCGCAGCAGGTTCTTGGGCAGGTCCGTGATCTTCTGACCGTGCTGCATCGAACAGGCCGAATGATAGGCAATGGCCATGTTCGGCTGCATGGTCGGCGCCCATTCGAGCGTCGACAGATATTCCGTAACGTCCTTGGCGAGCGCCGAGACGCGCGCGGCCTTTTCGGCATAGGCGGCGTCTTCGCGCAGCATGTAGCCATAGTCCTTTACGGTGGTGCCGCAGCCCGAGGCCGTGATGAGAATGGCGTCGAGACCGCCGTCCTCGATCAGCCGCGTCCAGGCGTCGACATTGGCGCGCGCGAAATCCAGCGCCTGATGTTCGCGGCCCATGTGATGCACCAGCGCGCCGCAGCAGCCTTCGCCGGGCGCCGCCATGACCTCGACGCCGAGGCGCGCAAGCAATCTTTTCGTCGCCGCATTGATCGACGGCTTGAGCGCGGGCTGCGCGCAGCCTTCGAGGATCGCGACACGGCCGCGGCGCTGCTCGGCAAGAGCGACGGGCGCCGCCGGCGCCGCGGGCGCGGACGCCGGCGCGAGGTCGAGCATGGCCGCAAGACGAGGCCCGACGCCCGGCAGGAGGCGCACGAGTGGCGCGAAGGGCCGCGCCAGGCGGCCCGCCGTCAGCGCCAGTTTGAATCGCTCGGGATATGGCAGGACGAAAGCGAGCAATTCGCGCACGAGGCGATCCGGCAGCGAGCGCGTGTAGGTGTGCTCGATATGCGCGCGCGCGTGATCGACCAGATGCATGTAATGCACGCCCGAGGGGCAGGTGGTCATGCACGACAGGCAGGACAGGCAGCGGTCGACGTGTTTGACGACCTCGTCGGAGGCGTTCTTGCCGCCCTCCAGCATGTCCTTGATCAGATAGATGCGCCCGCGCGGAGAATCGAGCTCGTCGCCGAGCAGCAGATAGGTCGGACAGGTCGCCGTGCAGAAGCCGCAATGCACGCAGGTGCGGAGAATTTTCTCCGATTCCCGCATCTGCGGATCGGCGAGCGCGGCGAGGGAAAAATTGGTCTGCATCTTAGAGCCCGCTCTGCCAGGCCTTGATGGCCTCGATGGGGTGAATGAGCATGATGATGTTGAGCGTGAGATTGTCGCGGATGACGTAGCCGACGCCGATCTCCATCGCGACCGCCGCTGCAACCGTCAGCCAGACGGGCATCAGCCGCGCGAGCGAAAAGCCGACGACCATGGCGAGAACGTCGCTCGTCGAGTTGATGACGCTGTCGCCGTAATAGTCGAGCGAAATGGTGGCCGCGCGATAGCGCTCGATGATGATGGGGGAGTTTTCCAGAACCTCCCACGCGCCCTCGATGACGACGGCCGCGAGCAGCGCCGCGGCGAAGGAAATGTCACGACCGGTCAAGCGACCGATCAGCTTCGCCGCTCCATAGAACAGGAAACCGTGGATGATGTGGGAGAAGGTGTACCAGTCCGTGATGTGCTGCGAATTCTCCGAGGAATTCACCACGCCGTGCCAGAATTTCACGTAGCCGCATTTGCAGATGAGCGGATGACCGGCGGCGTAGACGAGCGCTTCCGCGACGACAAGAGCGACAAACGCGAGGGCGAGGTAGAGCGGACCGCGCCCGTCATTGCGAGCGAAGCGAAGCAATCCATCCCCGCGCCCATCTGAAGGGATGGATTGCTTCATCGCTGCGCTCCTCGCAATGACGGCCTGCGTATCGTCGTCAGATCCCGGCATACATGCGTCCGGGGTTGAGAATGCCGTCGGGATCTATGCTCGCCTTCACGCTGCGCGTGAGCTTCATCAAGGGGTCGGACAGCGGCTGGAACACTTGCGTATGCGCGCGCACCTCATCCGGCGCGCGCACGAGCGTGGCGTGGCCGCCCGTGACCGCGACCGCCGCGCGAACATCCTTCGCGCGCGCGTCGCTCGTGGCTTCGACCGCGAGCCAGACGAGGCCGCCGCCCCAGTCGTAGAAATGCGCGACCGCGCCGGTGCGCTGGACGAGGCGCACGAGGTCGGGCGCCCGCGATGGCGCGGTGGAGATTCGCCAGATCGCGCGTTGATCCGGCGCGGCGAAGAAGGCGCATTCGGAAACTTCGCGCCAGAGCGCGCGCGAGGCTGTTTCGTCGAGAACCGCGCCGCCGCCGAGGAGCTTGCGCAATTCGTCGACGCGATAAGCGACGGAGGCCGCGAAATTCTCGATACGCAGCAGCGTGCGCGCCCTGTCGCCGCCGACGCCCGCCGGCAGGTGGGCCGCGCCGCTGACCTCGAACGGCGATCCCAAGGCCTGCGACAGGGCCGTGATCGCGCGCGCGTCGTCGAGCCCGTCGAGAACCAGCGTCGCGCTGGTCTCGGGCCTCGGCAGGAGCTTGAAAGTCACCTCCGTCAGCGCGCCGAGCGTGCCATGCGCGCCGGCCGAGAGCTTCACGAGATCGAGACCGGTGACGTTCTTCATCACGCGGCCGCCGCTCTTGATCGCCTCGCCCGCGCCATTGACGAAACGCACGCCGATCAGGCTGTCGCGCGCCGCGCCGACGGAGATGCGGCGCGAGCCCGAAAAATTACAGGCGGCGATCGCGCCGATGGTCGGCGCCCCGCTCGAACCATAGAGACGACGATGATCCGGCGGCTCGAACGGAAGAATCTGGTTGCGCTCGGCGAGCAGCGTTTCGATGGTCTCCAGCGGCGTTCCCGCGCGCGCGCAGATCACCATTTCAGCGGGCTCGTAGAAAACGATCCCGTCGAGCCCGCGCATCGACACGGTGTCGGCTGTCTGCGACGGGCGGCCAAGTCCTGCACGCGTGCCGCCGCCCTCGATGGCGAGCGGCGTCTTTTTCGCGCGAGCATCGGCGACGATGGCGCAGAGGTCGGATTCGGTGGCGGGCTGGTGGGTCATCTCGATTTCTCTCCCTCCCCCTGCTTGTGGGGAGAGGGTCGGGGTGAGGGGCCTGGCGTCATTGCGAGGAGCGGAGCGACGAAGCAATCCATCCCCGAATCTGGATCAAGCTCCGGTGTCTGGATTGCTTCGCTTCGCTCGCAATGACGGGACTGACGGTTGGAAAACGCCTCTCACGCCGTCCTCCCCTCCAGCGGAAACACCTTTGCGGGATTGAGCAGCCATTGATCGTCGAACGCCGCACGCACGCGCATCTGCTGATGCAGGTCGGCCGTGTTGAACTGACGCGGCATGAGATCGCGCTTCTCGATGCCGACGCCATGCTCGCCGGTGAGACAACCGCCGACGTCGACGCAGAGTTTCAGCACGTCCTCGCCGGCCTTCTCGGCCTTTTCCTGTTCGGCGGGGTCGTTGACGTTGTACATAATGAGCGGGTGCATGTTGCCGTCG
>JAGRKN010000298.1:4036-7272 GCA_020442275.1 Rhodoblastus sp.
TCTGCGCGATGGCGACGATCTTCTTCAGCTGCGCCTCCATCTCCTCGTCGGAGCCCTCGACCTCGACGATCAGAAGCGCGCCGGCGTCGAGCGGATAGCCGGCATGCGCGAAGGCCTCGCAGATCTCGATCGCCAGCTTGTCCATGAACTCGATCGCCACGGGAATGATGCCGTGACCGATGATGTCGGACACGCAGGCCGCCGCTTCTTCCGGCGTCGCGAAGCCGAACAGGACGGGACGCGCGCCTTCGGCCTGGCGCAGCAGGCGAACGGTCGCCTCCGTGACGATGCCGAGCTGGCCCTCCGAGCCGATGATGAGGCCGAGAAAATCAACGCCCGCCGCATCCAGCCAGTCGCCGCCGATGTCGACGATGGTTCCGTCGACCAGCACCATCTTCACGCCCAGCACATTGTTTGTGGTCACGCCGTATTTCAGGCAATGCGCGCCGCCGGAGTTCATGCCGATATTGCCGGCGATGGTGCAGGCGAGCTGCGATGACGGGTCGGGCGCATAGAAGAAGCCGTCGGCCGCGACCTCGTTGGAAATGCCGAGATTGGTGACGCCCGCCTGCACGCGCGCGATGCGGTCGGCGTAATCGACCTCCAAAATCTTCGACATTTTGGAGACGCCGATCACGACCGCGTCTTCCTGCGGAATGGCGCCGCCCGAGAGCGAGGTGCCAGCGCCGCGCGGCACGACCTTCACGCCTTCCTTGTGGAGGTAAGCCATGACCTTGCTCGTCTCCTCCGTCGTACGCGGCAGCACGACGGCGAGCGGCAGGCGGCGATAGGCCGTCAGCGCATCCGTCTCGAAGGCGCGGCGCTCGTCCTCGCTGACGACGAGGCATTCGGGCGGCACGAGCGCGGCGAGACCAGCGACGATCTGGTCGCGTCGTTCGAGAATTTTCGGGTCCGGCAGGGGAAAGGCGATTGCCGACATTGGTGCGTTCCTCGTGGCCGGCGGGACAAGTTGACGATTGCTCCCTCCGGCCCCTAGATGGGCCATCAAACTAGCATGCAAGCTGGCGCTTGGGGAGACGTTCATGAATGCGGGGCAGCCGAAGGGCAGACGCGTCGGGCTGATGGCGACCTGCCTCGTGGACCTGTTCCGGCCGAGCGTCGGCTTCGCCGCCGCCAAGCTGCTCGAGGACGCGGGCTGCACGGTGGATGTCCCGAGCCAGACCTGCTGCGGTCAGCCGGCCTATAATTCCGGCGACAAGGCGGACGCCCGCGCGCTGGCGCTGCAAGTTATCGAGGCGTTCGAGGGCTACGATTACGTCGTCGCGCCGTCCGGTTCCTGCGCCGGCATGATGGCGAAGCACTATCCCGAATTGTTCGAGGGCGATCCGGAACTGCAACGTCGCGCGAGAAAGTTCTCGGCCAAATGTTTTGAGCTCGTCTCCTTCCTGACAGACGTGTTGGGCGTCCAAAAAGTCGACGCGCAATTTCCGCGTCAGGTGACCTATCACGACTCGTGCTCAGGCCTGCGCGAAATGGGCGTGCAGGCGCAGCCGCGCAAACTGCTCGGCACGGTCGAGGGCCTCGAGCTCGTGGAGATGAAGGATTCAGACGTCTGCTGCGGCTTCGGCGGCACGTTCGCGGTCAAGTTCGGCGAAATCTCCGGGCAGATCGTCGATCGCAAGACGCAGGACATTCTGGCGACGCAAGCGCCCGTGCTGCTCGCCGGCGACCTCGGCTGCCTGATGAATATGGCCGGCCGCCTGTCGCGCAAGGGGCGCGACATGGAGGTGCGGCACGTGGCCGAAGTGCTGGCCAACATGACCGACGAGGCGCCGCCGATCGGCGAGCCCGTGGGCTACCAGGCGCCGGAGGCGGAGAGATGAGCGTTCACGCCAATCCCACCACGCCGCAATTCAAGGACAATGCGCACAAGGCGCTGCACGATCCGCAATTGCAGGAGGCGATGGGAAAGCTGCGCGTCGGTTTTACGGCAGCGCGTCAGATCGCCGTCTCGAAACTGCCGGAATTCGAGGCGTTGCGCGACAGCGCGCGCGACATCAAGAACCACACGCTCGCCCATCTCGACCTCTATCTCGAAGCCTACGAGAAGAAGGTGACGTCGTCCGGCGGACATGTGCATTTCGCGCGCACGGCCGAAGAGGCGCGCAATGTCATTCTCGACATCTGCGCCAAGCGCGGCGCCAAGACGGTCACAAAAGGCAAGAGCATGATCTCGGAGGAGATCGCGCTCAACGACGCCATGGAGAAGGCCGGCATCACGCCGGTCGAGACCGATCTCGGCGAATATATCATCCAGCTGCGCGGCGAGATTCCCTCGCACATCATCGGCCCGGCCGTGCATCTGACCAAGGATCAGGTGGAGGGCGATTTCAGGCGCGTTCATACGCATCTGCCCAAGGACCGCGACCTGACCGAGCCGACGCAACTGCTGACGGAAGCGCGCGGCATATTGCGCGAGAAATTCCTGGCGGCCGACATCGGCATCACCGGCGCGAATTTTCTCGTCGCGGAAACCGGCACGTCGATCATCGTCACCAACGAGGGCAATGGCGATCTCACGCAGATCCTGCCGAAGTGCCACATCGTGGTGGCATCGCTGGAAAAGATCACGCCGACGCTCGAAGACGTGTCGCAATTGCTGCGCCTGCTCGCGCGCTCCGCCACGGGCCAGGAGATGAGCGTCTACACGACGCTGTCGACCGGGCCGCGTCGGCCGGGCGACGTCGACGGTCCGGAAGAATATCACGTCGTGCTGCTCGACAACGGTCGCTCGTCGATGATCGGCACGGACTTCCAGGACATGCTGCGTTGCATCCGTTGCGGCGCCTGCATGAACCATTGCCCGGTCTATCACGCGGTCGGCGGTCATGCTTACGGCTGGGTCTATCCGGGCCCGATGGGCGCCGTGCTGACGCCATCGCTGATCGGGGTGGGAAAAGGCGGGCAATTGCCCAATGCCTCGACCTTCTGCGGGCGCTGCGAAAGCGTCTGCCCGATGCGCATTCCGCTGCCCGGCATGATGCGCCACTGGCGCGAACGCGAATTCGAGCGTCACCTGACCCCGTCCGCCGCGCGCTACGGCCTCGGCCTGTGGGCCTGGGTCGCGAAACGGCCAAAACTCTACCGGTTCGGCACGCGCATCGTCATGCACGTGATGGGCTATTACGCGCGCAAGACCGGCAAGTTCTTCGCCATGCCGTTCGCATCCGGCTGGACCGACTGGCGCGATCTGCCGGCGCCGCAGGGCAAGACCT
>JAGRKN010000299.1 GCA_020442275.1 Rhodoblastus sp.
CCGAAGCCCTCGACATTTCGGTCAAAGACGTCCACGCCATGACGCTCGGCGGCCACGGCGACGACATGGTGCCGCTGGTGCGCCACTCGACGGTCGGCGGCGTGCCGCTGCCCGATCTCGTCAAGATGGGCTGGCTCACCCAGGAGAAGCTGGACGCGATCGTCGAGCGCACCCGCAAGGGCGGCGGCGAGATCGTCGCGCTGCTGAAGACCGGCTCCGCCTTCTACGCTCCGGCGGCCTCCGCCATCGCCATGGCCGAGAGCTATCTCAACGATCAGCGCCGCATCCTCCCCGTGGCGGCCTATCTGTCGGGCCAGTATGGCGTGAAGGACATGTATGTCGGCGTTCCCGCCGTCATCGGCGCCAATGGCGTCGAGAAGGTCGTTGAAGTGGCCTTCGACGCCGCCGAGACCGAAATGTTCAAGAAGTCGGTCGCCGCGGTTCAGGGCCTGATCGACGCCTGCAAGAAGATTGATCCGGCTTTCGCCTGATCCACGTCGCACGCCGCCGGCGCCGCATGGCCGCCGGCGGTTTCGCATCGGAAACCTTAGGGGCGCGCGACGCGTGCGCGAAAAGGGAAACTTCGAATGAACATTCATGAATACCAGGCCAAGGCGGTCCTGAAGGAGTTCGGCGCGCCCGTATCGCGCGGCGTCGCGGTTCTCGACGCCAAGGACGCGGAAGCCGCCGCCAAATCGCTCGGCGGTCCTCTCTGGGTCGTCAAGTCGCAGATCCACGCCGGCGGTCGCGGCAAGGGCAAGTTCAAGGAAGCCACGGCCGGCGACAAGGGCGGCGTGCGCCTCGCCAAGTCGGTCGAGGACGTCGTCGCCAACGTCAAGCAGATGCTCGGCGCAACGCTCGTGACCATCCAGACCGGCCCCGCCGGCAAGCAGGTCAACCGCCTCTACATCGAGGAAGGCTCCGACATCGCCAAGGAATTCTACCTGTCGATGCTCGTCGATCGCGCCACCTCGCGCATCGCCTTCGTCGTCTCGACGGAAGGCGGCATGGACATCGAGGACGTCGCGCACAAGACGCCCGAGAAGATCATCACCTTCTCCGTCGATCCGGCGACCGGCATCATGGGCCACCACGGCCGCCGCGTCGCGCAGGCGCTCGGCCTGTCCGGCGACCTCGCCAAGCAGGCGCAGTCGCTGATCGAGAAGCTCTATGCCGCCTTCGTCGCGAAGGACATGGAGATGCTCGAGATCAACCCGCTGATCGTCACCACCGACGGCAATCTCAAGTGCCTCGACGCCAAGGTGTCGTTCGACAATAACGCGCTCTACCGCCACCCCGACATCGCCGCCCTCCGCGACGAGACGGAAGAGGACAAGGCGGAGCTCGAGGCGTCGAAATACGACCTCAACTACATCACGCTCGACGGCACGATCGGCTGCATGGTCAACGGCGCCAGCCTCGCCATGGCGACGATGGACATCATCAAGCTCTACGGCGAAAGCCCGGCCAACTTTCTCGATGTCGGCGGCGGCGCGAGCAAGGAGAAGGTGACGGCGGCGTTCAAGATCA
>JAGRKN010000300.1:0-1978 GCA_020442275.1 Rhodoblastus sp.
CGAGGATCAGCACGGCGTGGGCGCCTTTTGCGACGTGACGCGATATCTCGTCGAGATGTTGTTGCATGGCCCAGGTGTCGACAAACGGCAGGGCGAGCGCCGCGCCCTTGCCCCGGGCAGGACAGATCGCACCGAACAGATAGGCGTTCTCGTAACGCTGGTCGGCGGGTTGGCGTGGTCGCGTCCCGCGCCTGGCCCATTGGCGCACGAGCCCGTTCTTCTGACCGATCCGGGCCTCGTCTTCTTACATGATGGTTCTCCTGTCAAGATCCGGCGACGTTCGATCGGATTAGGGGTCGTTCACACAACAGCGAGCGCTGCATAACCTTACATACGGTTCCGATCTTAGGCCGGCTTCCGGCCTCGATCGGCGACCACAATGCCTCATGCACGAGGCATCGACCCCGGTTGACGCGACCCACCTGAAACGCGGGATTCCGAAGTTCCCAATGACGAAGACGGTCGCATCCTCCGATACATCGCCGAGACGGCGACGATGGAATCTCAGACGGCGACGATCGCGCCCTCCGGTACGATTCCGAAACTGGCGAACCGCCAGATTGCGATCAGGAGTTTGCGCGCCATGGCGATGATGGCGATGCGGCGTGTGCGCCCCTGGAGCTCTCCGACGCGCGCGCGGAACCATCGCGCCAGAGCGCTGTCTGGCTGGTAGCGTAGCCACAACCAGGCGAGCTGGACCATCGTCTTACGGGCGCGGCCATTCCCGGCGCGATTGATCCTTCTGTCACGGTCCATTCCGCCGCTCTGGAATGGCGTCGGCGCGAGGCCGAGATAAGCGGCAATCTGCCGCCGATTGTCGAAGGTCCGGTAGAATATCTCCTTTGCCAGAACGGCGGCGAAGTTGTCGCCGATCCCGCGGAGCTTGCACAATGCCTTCACTGTCTCGTTCGCCGGGCTACTATCGGCCGCGATTGCGCGCTCTCGTTCGGCTTCTATCTCCCGGATCATCTCAAGCGTCAGCAGCAGGCGCCGGCGCAAGCGATCGAGTTCCGCCCTCAGGAATGGCGGCAGGGGGCGCCCATCGCCGGTCCGCAATGTTCCGAGGTCTGCTTCCCAAGACCGCAGTGATGGCCTTTTCGGAACGCCTTGGGTGGCGAGCAGAGCTGCCATCCTGTTCTCGATGCGGACCCGTTCCTGAACCAGATACTCGCGCTCGCGATGGGGCCGTTTACCGTCTTCTTCGGCGACGGTTGGCGTTCTGACCATGCGGCAAACATCGCGATCCCCGGCGAATGCCGCCGCCAGCACGCGCAAGAGGCCTTGGGCATCGAGGCGGTCAGTCTTGGCGCGCCGGGCGCCTCTGGTCACGAGGATGCTGGTCGGCTCGACAACGTGACTGATGACTCCATGGTCCGACAGCAGCCGATGCAACCAGAACCCGTCACGACCTGCTTCGAAGCAGCTGGCGACGATCGCCTCGCCGCCGGTGCGAGCCGCGGCGCTGTCTCGTAGATCAGAGATCAGCGTCAGCAATGCCTCACTGTCGCCTGCCTCCAAACGGTGGTGTCTTACTTTGTCGATCTCCGGCAGACGATATGCGATCACCCATGAAGTGGTGCTTAGTTCGATTGCAACGTGAATCACGGAGAGCGAAGTCGTGCTGGCGTTCATGAGGGAAGCTCCGGTGGCTAGATTGGGCCGCCTCATTTTGCCGCCGGCCCGCCGCCATAGCATCTGGAACCATATCTCGATTGGCGTTCCGGTCGGCAGCTCGGGCAGATGGGCGCTCAGCGTGCGCGAGAAGTTTTTTTGTACGCCGCGACGATCTCGGCGTCCTGACCGGGATGCCGTGGGCGTGCGCTGATGTGAGAGAAGCCGAGCTTCTTGAGGAGTGTCCCGACGTAGCGCTCACAATAGTCGACGCCGAAGCGCTCGGCGATCACCCGCTGTAAATCGATCCGTCGCCAGCGCACGACGCCGTCCTTCTGCCGATCGGGACCGGCTTCGACGATCTGCG
>JAGRKN010000300.1:2107-2343 GCA_020442275.1 Rhodoblastus sp.
CCGATCGTGGCGGCCTCGGCGCGGTTCTTGCCGTCGATAACGGCGGCGAGCGACAGCAATCGCCGGCTCTGGTTGGCGTCCTTGGCTTTCCTGGCCAAACGCCGAAGCTCCGTGGATGAAAAATCCGTCCGCAATCTCACCGGTGCTGGCATGGCGCGAATCTCCTCGCGCCAAAGGAATCAGCAACTCGCCTGGAAGGGAATCCCTCGTGAGTCAGACGTGAGCGCCGTTGGTAT
>JAGRKN010000301.1 GCA_020442275.1 Rhodoblastus sp.
TTCGTTCCGCATCGCTTCGTTCCGCATCCCTTTGGTGGGCATCACTTCGGCCTTGCGCTGGTCGTCACGCCGTAGCGGATGATGGTGATCGTCTTGTCGTCGACTTTCGAATCCGGGGCCGGTTCCTCGACCTTGGCGACGGTGTCGAGCAGGCTGCGCAGCGTCAGCGACAGCTGGCCGGTGCGTTGCGCGAGCGTGATCGTCTCGGCCTGCTTGGGGTCGAGTTCCAGAGTCGCGTTCGAACCGATGATCACGGTCTTGCCGTTCTCGGTCTGGACGTTCTGGCCGACGGCGAGAACCTTGACGTTGCGCAGAAGCGTTTCCGTCACGAAGGCGTCGGGCTGCCCGGCTTTCGCGGCGTCCTCGTCGCGATAGGTGCGCAGCACGTCCACGCGATCGTTCGGCAGGACGAAGCCGCCGGCCGAGGTCGCGCCGCTGGCGTCGATATTGATGGCGACAGCCCGCTTGCCCTGGGCGACCAGCGTGGCCATCAGGCCCGCGGTCGGCCCTTTCACGAGCCGCTCCTTGCGCATCGGCTCCTCGGCGAGGAAGCCGCCGCGCACGATCGAACCCTTGAGGTCCTGAATGGCGTTGGGTTCGGCGCTCTTGCGGATCACGCCCTGAATCGGGCTGCTTTTCGGCCAGGACTGCCAATGCATCATGGTCTCGTCGAGAACCTTGCCGTAATCGAGCGGCACGGCGGCGACGAGAACGTCGTCATTGTCGACGACGGGCGCCACAGGTTTAACGACCTGAACTGGCTGCGGCTGCTGGGAGGGCATCAGGAGATAGGCTCCCGCGCCTGCCGCCAACGCTACGCCCAAGACGGCGATCTGAGCTTTTTTCATAGTCACCAAACCCGAAGCTACGACGCATGTCGTTGCATGGATTTGAGCAATGAAACGTCAAATTAAGGTTAACCGATCCTATCCAATGCGATCGATTTTAAAAGCTTTCGCCGTTTCGAACGGGCGCGGGGCTCTCGTGTCAGATCGAGCGCGCAGCGATCCAGAGCGCCGTGTCCGGATAGACCATCAGGCCGGCGGCGGCGAGCGCGATGCCATAGGGAATGCCGCCGTTCTTTTCGCGCAGGCGCGCCAGCCAGGGCGTCGAGGAGAGCGGTCCTTCCATCGCCATGTTGCGCAATTGCAGGATCCCGAGCGTGAGAACGCCGCCGAAGATCGAGGCGAAGACCCCATAGGAGGGGAGGACGGCGAATCCGAGCCACAAGGCGGTCGCCGCGGCAAGCTTCGCGTCGCCGCCGCCGATCCACCCCATGTTGAACATCACGAAACACACCACCAGCGTCAGAACGCCCGCAAGCGTATGCCAGCCCACCGCCGACCATTGCATGCCGGTGGCCAGAGCGAGGATGAAGAAGCCGACCGCCAGAATAATGGAGGCGAGGTTCGGAATTCTCATCGTCAGCATGTCCGAGATGGCAGCGAACACCATGACGCCGGGGAAAATGGCGAGAATGGCGAAATCGAGCATGCTGGGCTCCCGGGCATTGAGAAGGTTTTCGGCATTTTAGCCGCGACGCGTTGACTCATTCTTAACGAACGTAAGCGCGACAAAAAGAAAGCGGCCCCGGAAAACCGGGGCCGCCTGGACAAGCGTCGTACAGCGAACCTGTTAGGTCAGGTTGCCGGCGATGCCCGAGAACTTGGCGGACATGGTCGTGCCGAGCATCTTGACGGCCGAGATGACGGCGACGCCGATCAGGGCGGCGATCAAGCTGTACTCGATCGCCGTGGCGCCCGACTCGTCCTTGAGGAAACGAGAGAAAACGGTCTTCATGGGGTTGGCTCCAATCTTCCTTCCAGCGTGTTTCATGGCTCATTGCTGGAATGGCCAACCTATAGCCGCCGACTGTTGCGAGACCGTTAATTTGACAGTTGCATCTGTCCCTAGCCGCGCGGCTCTTGTTCGTGGTTAAGGCCGATGAAACAACACTGTTCGATTCGTCGCGGCGGGCCGACCCGAGCGATGGCCTGCTTCCCAAGTGTGCGCGCGTAACGCATCGGCGTCTCGCGAGCCGCGCTTTAGGTTTCATTCACCTTTCCGTGTTGTTTTGTGCGTGCTGTCTGTCGCGCGGAGCACTTATATGTCGAGGTCTGTTCGCAAGCCCCTGCTGGCCCTGGCCGGAGGTCTCGCGTTGACGGTCGCTGCTTCGATCGCGGCGCTCGCCGACGCCGGCGGCATCGTGGTCTCGCTGGACCGCGCACGCATCGTCAAGGTTCCCTCGGGAACGCAGACGCTGATCATCGGCAATCCGCTCGTCGCCGACGTGACCATGCTGAAGGGCAATGGCTCGATGGTCGTCAGCGGCCGCAGCTACGGCACGACCAATCTGATCTCGCTGGATTCGTCGGGCAACGCGATCGACGAAACGACGGTCAAGGTGATCGCGAGTTCGCAGTCGCTGGTCGTCTTGCGCGGAACGGCTCAGGAATCCTACTCGTGCAACCCGCGTTGCGCGCCGACCATTGCACTGGGCGACGACACGAAATTCCTGTCGGAAGGCATTACCAACGTCAAGACGCGCAACGGCGCGGCCCTCTCGGGCGGCAAGTGAGGCGCGGCCGCCCCGCCGGCCGCCCCAGTATTTCTGCACTGTCTCTTAATGTTTCTCATGCTTTCTGAGCGTGGGCGGTTTTGCGTCTGTTCCCGGAGAGTGCATCCCATGTTCGTCCGCCGTCTTTTTGTCTCCCTCGGCAGAAAGGTGCTGCTGAAGCGCCGCCGCGGCGCTGGCTTCGCCGAGGACGCGCGCGGCGCGACGGCTGTCGAGTTCAGCATCGTGTCGATCCCCTTCTTCATGATCCTGTGCGCGATTTTCGAGGCCGCATTCCTGCTCTTCAACCAGAGCAATCTCGAGAACGCGACCTATGACGCCTCGCGTCAGCTCCTGACCGGCCAGATCCAGTCCAATGGACAAACGACGGCGCAGCAGCTGACCACATTCACCAATCTGGTGTGCAGCAAGCTGTGGCGGAATTTCAGCTGCTCCAATGTCAAGGTCGACGTGCGCTCGGCCTCCGACTACACGGGCGCGTTCGATACGACCAAGACGATCTGCAACAGCGGCCAGACCGCCGCCTATACGCCGGGTTCGTCGGGAAACGTGCTCGTCGTGCGCGTCTGCTACCCCTACCCGCTCTATTTCAACCGCTTCAGCGGTTTCAATTCGTCGACCGTGAATTTGATGGCGACGACCGTCTTCAAGTCGGAGAATTACTGATGAACGAGGCCTCGCCTCAGGAAGGGCGCAAGCCCGCGACATCCCGCTGGCTCGGCGTCTTGCCGGCCCGCTGGCGCGACGACCGCGGCGCGGCCGCCGTGGAATTCGCGATCATACTGCCGGTGATGCTCGCGCTCTATCTCTCGACCGCCGTCACGACCAAGGCATACATGGCTACCCGCAAGGTGGCGCTCGTCGCCCGCGCCCTCGCCGATATCGCGTCGCGCCAGACGGCGTCGACCGGCAATCCGACGGTGTCGGACGCCGACATGACGAATTTCTTCGCGGCCGCCGCGACGATCATGGCGCCCTATTCGTCCACATCGCTCAAGATGACCCTGTCGCGCATCGATGTCGTCAAGGACAGCGCCAACAATATGTGGGCGTTCACCAAATGGTCGGTCAAGAACAACGGCGGCGTATGGCGCCCGTGTAACGGCGGCAACAGCGGGTTCACGCCGCCCGGCACGCCGAGCCTCTCGACAGGGGGCAACAAGCCACTGCTGGCGGGCGACAAGAGCCTGACCGATTCGACTTATCCCGCATATCTTGCGCCAGAATATACGATAGCAAATGCCCCGACGGGCTACCTGATAGTGGCGGACGTCACCTACACCTACACGCCCGGCTTCACGTTCAATATTTTCAACTGGTCGAACTTGACGACGATCAACACCGGCTGGTCGCAAGCCTTCTGGTCCCGCACCGGACTTCCCATCGTCGGCACGAGCCTGTCGAGCAACGCGCAGCTGTGCGCGACCAACAATCCGTCGGTTTCGTAACGACGCCGCGACTGGAACAAGCCGGCGGGCCTTTCGGCCCGCCTTTTTTGTTCAGATCGTCTGATTGTAGGCGCCGACTTCCTTGTTCTCGCGCAGCACGCCGTCGACCGCCGCGAACATGGCGCGCAGGTTGGCCTCCGATGCCGGGCTTTCGACCACGACCACCAGTTCCGGCTTGTTCGAGGATGCCCGCACCAGGCCCCAGGTGCCGTCCTCCACCGTCACGCGCACGCCATTGACGGTGACGAGATCGCGGATCTTCTGGCCGATGATCGGCTCGCCCTTTGCCTGCATGTCCTTGAATCGGGCCGTCACGCGGTCGACGACGCCGTATTTCTTCTCGTCGTCGCAATGCGGCGACATGGTCGGCGACCCCCAGGTTTTTGGCAGGGCGTTGTAGAGGTCGGCCATCGACTTGCCCGGATTGCGATCGAGCATTTCGAGCACGTGTATGCCGGTCAGCAGGCCGTCGTCATAGCCGCGCCCGACCGGCGCGTTGAAGAAGAAATGGCCCGACTTCTCGAAGCCCGCGAGCGCCTTGAGGTCGGTCACGCGGCGCTTGATGTAGGAATGGCCGGTCTTCCAGTAGTCCGTCTTCGCGCCGGTCGAAAGCAGCGCGGCGTCGGTCGCGTAGAGGCCGGTCGATTTCACGTCGACCACGAAAGTGGAGTTCGGATAAAGCTTGCCGAGATCGCGCGCCAGCATCACGCCGATCTTGTCTGCGAAGATTTCCTCGCCATTGTTGTCGACCACGCCGCAGCGGTCGCCGTCGCCATCGAAGCCGAGCGCGACATCGGCGCCCGTCTCCTTGACCTTCGCCGCCATGGCATGGAGCATTTCCATGTCCTCGGGGTTCGGGTTGTATTTCGGGAAATTCCAGTCGAGGTCGACATCCATCGGAATGACCTCGACGCCGAGCCGCTCCAGCAGTTTCGGCGCGAAGGCCCCGGCCGTGCCGTTGCCGCAGGCCGCCACCACTTTCAGCTTGCGCTTGATCTTCGGCCGGTTGGCCAGGTCGGAGAGATAGATTTCCGGAAAATTCTCGACGAATTCGTAGCCGCCGCCCGAAGCGTAGCGGAACTTGCCGTTCAGCACGATGTCGCGCAGCCGGCCCATCTCGTCAGGCCCGAAGGTCACGGGGCGCTGCGCGCCCATCTTCACGCCGGTCCAGCCGTTGTCGTTGTGCGAGGCGGTAATCATCGCGACCGCCGCCGTGTCGAGCGCGAATTGCGCGAAATAGGCCATGGGCGAGAGCGCCAGCCCGATGTCCTTCACCTTCACGCCCGCCGCCATCAGGCCGGTCACGAGCGCATATTTGATCGAGGCGGAATAGGAGCGGAAGTCGTGGCCGGTCGCCAGTTCCGGTTTGACGCCCATCTCGTGCAGCAGAGTGCCGAGGCCGAGCCCCAGCGCCTGCACGCCCATCAGGTTGATTTCCTTCTCGAACAGCCAGCGCGCGTCATATTCGCGAAAGCCTGTCGGCTTCACCATCGGAGAGGATTCGTATTCGTAGGTATTGGTGGCGAGCGAAGGAACGGGTTTCGGAAACATGCCAAATCCTGTTGCAGAACTGCGCGAAGAGCGCCGCGCGGGCGCTCTTCGGTCGACGCCCGCTCGGTACCGGTTCTTGTTTAACGCCCGGTCGCCGGAGGGTCGACGACGCGCACAAAACGCATTGTAGCGATAGAGTCGCCTTGTACGCGCTGTTATATACCGGGTCATGCGTTTTCTCGACCTCCCGCCATCCGCATGATCACGCGTCGCGCTCTCCTGCGGATGGCGGCTGGCGCGCTTGTCGGCGCCGCTGGCGTCGCGGGTTACGGTCTTGTCGGCGAGCCCTTCTTCCGGCCGCGTATCACCCGCTACGCCCTCACGCCGCCCGGCTGGCCGCAGGGCTTGAAGCTGCGCCTGGCGATCGTCGCCGATCTGCACGCCTGCGATCCCTGGATGCGGGGCGACCGCGTCGCATCGATAGTCGACCAGACCAACGACCTCGGAGCCGACTGCATTCTGCTGCTCGGCGACTACATCGCCACGCACCGGTTCCAGGTCCCGATCCCGCTGGTGGAATGGACGCGCGAACTGGCGCGGTTGCGTGCGCCTCTCGGGGTCCATGCCGTGCTCGGCAATCACGATTGGTGGGACGATCCGGTGGCGGTCAGGCGCGGCGGCGGTTTGCCGGTCGTCGGCCTCGCCCTGCAGGACGCCGGCCTGCGCCTCTACCAGAACGATGCGCTGCGCCTCGAGAAGGACGGCCGGCCCTTCTGGATTGCAGGGCTGGGCGACCAGATCGCCTTCATTCCCGTGCGCGGCTGGCGCGCCCCGCGCTATGGCGTCGACGACCTGCCCGCGACCCTCGCGCTGGCGCGCGACGATGCGCCGCTCATCCTGATGGCCCACGAGCCGGACATCTTTCCGAAGGTTCCCTCGCGCGTGGCCCTCACCCTCAGCGGCCACACCCATGGCGGGCAGTTCAATCTCTTCGGCTGGCGCCCGGTCGTGCCCTCGCGCTACGGGCAGCGCTATGCCTACGGCCACAAGATCGAGGACAGCCGCAATCTCGTCGTCTCCGGCGGCCTCGGGGCCTCGGTCGTGCCGATGCGGATCGGATCGCCGCCCGAAATCGTCACGATCGATCTCGGCTAAACCGGTGCGACGCTTCCACGGCCATGGCGCGCATCGAGGCTCGAGGCAAAGCTGGATTGCCTCTCGAACTCGCTCGTGGAATGAGTGGCCTGACGACTGCGCTAGGTCTCCCGAGGCCGGCGCGTCGAGGGGGTAGGCCAAGACATTGCTTTGGATGATTCCACTGGCGTTGAAGCACCGCCGGGAAATGGCGGCGCGTCGAGCCGCCTCGCCCGTCTTTGCGCCCATAGGCGACCGCAAACCGCCGGACCGCTGGTTCCATTCGATCGATCTCGGCGGGATCGTGACCCCCGGCGTCAAACATCACTTCCTGTTGCGCGGCATGGCGGACATCGCTTTTCGGCACGGCGTCGCCGGCAAGTCGGTGCTCGATATCGGCGCCTGGGACGGCTTCTATTCGTTCGAGGCCGAGCGGCGCGGCGCCGCGCGTGTGCTTTCGACCGATCATTTCTGCTGGTCGGGGCCGGGCTGGGGCAGCAAGGCGGGCTTCGACTACGCACATGCGAGCCTGTTGTCCCGCGTCGAAAGCCTCGACATCGACCTGCCTGATCTCCACCCCGCCAGGATCGGCAAATTCGACGTCGTTCTGTTCCTCGGCGTCCTCTACCATCTACCCGACCCCTATGCGGGACTGGAGACGGCCGCCGCCCTCACCGACGACCTTCTCGTGGTCGAAACCGTCACTGCGGCCAATTTCGTTCCCGCGCCGGTCACGCGTTTCTATCCCGGAGGGCTCGACGGCGATTACACGAACTTCTGGGCGCCGAACGCTCGCTGCCTGAAGGACATGCTGCGCGATCTCGGCTTCCGTCAGGTCGACATCGTCCACAATCCGCACCGGCATCCCTTGCGCGCGCGGCATTTCGCCTTCGCGTCGAAGCACGGGACGCCGTTGCGGCCAAAAATCTGGCCCTGAGCGGAGAACAGCTCACGACCCGCGCGGTTTCGCCCGTGTCGTCGGCGCGGCGTTGGCCGGATCGTCCGGCCAGACGTGTTTCGGATAGCGGCCCTTCATGTCCTTCTTCACCTCGCTCCAGGCGCCCGCCCAGAAGCGCGGCAGGTCGCCCGTCGTCTGGATCGGCCGGTGAGCCGGTGAAAGCAGATGGAACACGGGCTTCACCCGCCCGCGCGCGAGCTCCGGATGGGACTTGAGGCCGAACAGTTCCTGCACGCGCACCGAAATCGCCGGGCCGCCCTCGGCCTCGTAGTCGATGGCGATGCGGGAACCCGCCGGCGTCTCGAAATGCGTCGGCGCTTCGGCGTCGAGCCGGCGCCGCAGGTCCCACGGCAGGAGCGCGTCGAGCGCGTCCGACAGAATCGCCTCCGAAACGTCCGAAAGCCCCCGCGCGTCCTCAAGATGCGGCGCGAGCCAGTCGGCCGCGCTCGCCGCGAGCGCGCCGTCGGAGAGATCGGGCCATTCTTCGCCTTCTGCTCGCCGCAGGAAGGCGACGCGGGATCGCAATTGCTCGAGGCGCGGGCTCCACGGAAGGCGGTCGATTCCAATCGAGGCGAGGGCCTCCGCCAGTGCGCGCGCCGTCTCGGGGCCTGGCGCGAGCGCGAGATTGCGGGCTTCCAGCGTCAATGCGCCGACCCGCCGCGTTTCTCGCGCGCGCAGCGCGGAGCGTTCCTTGTCGAACGAAATGTCCCGCCTCTTCTCGATCCGCCCGGCGAACAGCGATTCGATGTCGGCGAGCGTGATCGGCGCGGCCGCCAGTATGCGCGATTGCGCGGCGCGGCCGGTCGCCTCGGCCACCGCGAGATAGTCGCAGCCGGCAAGCCGGTCGTGCGGTTCGACCGCCGCCGCGCGGCCGTTCGCCATCAGGAACTCGCCGGGCTTGCCGCGCCGCTGCGCCACGCGTTCGGGGAAGGCGAGGGCGACCAGCGCGCCGATGGAATAATCCGGCCTGTCTGAGGCCGGCGGTCCCGGCTGCGCCGCTCTGGCCCACCCGCGCGCCATGCCGCGCGCCGCCTCCGCACGCTGCCCCCGCTCGCGCCGGAACCGGTCGAGCCGGTCCTCGAGATCGGCCGACGTCCCGCCGAGCCCACGTTCGGACAGAAGAACCGCGACCTCCGCCGCCGTCGCGCCCTCGCCCGCGCGCGCGGCGTCCACGACCATGCGGGCAAGCCGCGGCGGCAGCGGCAGGTCGCGCACCGCGCGCCCTTCCTCGGTGATCGCGCCGTCGGCGTCGAGCGCGCCGAGCGATTGCAACAGCTTGACAGCCTCGTTCCAGGCAGGCGCCGGCGGCGGATCGACAAAGGCGAGGGCATCGCGCTCCCGCGCGCCCCAATAGGTGAGGTCCAGCACCAGGCCGGACAGGTCCGCGCTGAGGATTTCCGGCTGCGCGAAGGCTGGCAGCGCGCCGGTCGCCGCCTCCTCCCACAGGCGGTAGCAGACGCCGGGCTCCGTGCGACCGGCGCGGCCGCGCCGCTGGTCGACGGAGGCCCGAGCCGCGCGCACGGTTTCCAGCCGCGTCAGGCCGAGGTCCGGCTCGTAGCGCGGCACGCGCGCGAGCCCGCTGTCGATCACGACGCGCACGCCCTCGATCGTCAGCGACGTTTCCGCCACCGAAGTCGCCAGCACGATCTTGCGGGTTCCGGTCTTCGTCGGCAGGACCGCCCGGTCCTGGTCGCGGCGGTCGAGCGCGCCGTACAGCGGCGCGATCAGGATATTCGGATCGCGGACCCGCTCGGCAAGCTCGCGCGCGACCCGTTCGATCTCGCCCTGCCCTGGCAGGAATACGAGGATCGAGCCCTTTTCGGCCTCCAGCGCGCGCGAAATGGCTCGCAGGACGGCCGGCTCGATCCGTTCGGCGGGATCGCGGCCGAGATAGACGGTTTCGACCGGATAGGCGCGCCCCTCGCTCTCGATGACCGGCGCGTCATGCATCAGCGCGGCGACGCGTGCGCCGTCCAGCGTCGCCGACATGGCGACGAGACGCAGGTCCTCCCTCAGGCCCGCCTGGGCGTCGAGCGCCAGCGCCAGGCCGAGATCGGCGTCGAGCGAGCGTTCGTGAAACTCGTCGAACAGGACGGCCGCGACGCTTTCGATCGCGGGATCGTCCAGGATCATTCGCGTGAACACGCCCTCGGTCACAACGAGGATGCGTGTGCGGGCGGACGACCGCGATTCCATGCGGATACGCAGGCCGACCGTGTCGCCGACCTTTTCGCCGAGCGTATCGGCCATGCGTTGCGCGGCAGCCCGCGCCGCCAGCCGTCGCGGCTCCAGAAGCACGATCTGCTTGCCGGCGGCCCAGTCCTCGTCCAGCAGCGCCAGCGGAACGCGGGTCGTCTTGCCGGCGCCGGGCGGCGCGACCAGCGCGAGATTTGGCTGAGCGACAAGGCTTTGCCGTATCGGCGTCAGAACGTCGTCGATCGGCAGCCTGTCGGGAAATGCGCGCATGGCGTCTCATCGCAGGATCGATTCGCAACTGCAATGCGCCGCGCGCGCATGCCGGCGTCACGGTGAAGACCTCGCTCTGCGTGCGGACATGCCGAGGTGGCCGGCGGTTCCGCGAACGCGAATTTCGAATGGGACTTTTCTGTGATCGGGAAACGGCGTATATCGCCGCGCCCGCCGGTTGCAGCCGGCGGTGGGGCTTCTCCCCCGAGCGCGCGAATGACGCAACAAGGTCCGAACGGCGACGGTTCAACCGCAGCCGCTCCGCAGACGCAGGACGGCCCGGCGACCGAGCCGGCCACTGACAATCGTCAGAACGGCGAGGGTGGTCACGGCCATGGCTTCTGGGCCATGGCGCTCGGCTCGGTCGGCGTCGTCTACGGCGACATCGGCACGAGCCCGCTCTACGCGCTCAAGGCCTCGCTGGAGCACACCAAACAGACCGGCACGCATGCGACGGAAATCGTCGGCATCGTCTCGCTCCTGATCTGGGCGCTGATCTTTATCGTCACCGTCAAGTACGTGCTGTTCATCATGCGCGCCGACAACAAGGGCGAAGGCGGCACGCTCTCGCTGATGGCGCTGGCGCAGCACGCTGTCGGCAAACGCACCATGCCGATCTTCCTGCTCGGCGTCGCCGGCGCGGCGCTGTTTTCGGGCGACGCAATCATCACGCCGGCCATTTCGGTGCTTTCGGCGATCGAAGGCCTGAAGCTGCCGGCGGTGCGCCAGTACGTCGATTTCTCGCCCTACATCCTGCCGATCACCATCGCCATCCTGATCTCGCTGTTCATGGTGCAGAGCCATGGCACGGCAAAGGTCGCGGCCCTGTTCGGTCCGATCATGGTGCTGTTCTTCGGCACGCTCGCGACGCTCGGCGCGATCCACATTTCCGACGAGCCCGGCATCCTGCGCGCGATCAATCCGGTCAACGGCCTGATCTTCCTGACCTCGAACGGCGCCCAGAGCTTCACGACGCTCGGTCTCGTCTTTCTCGCGGTCACCGGCGCCGAGGCGCTCTACGCGGACATGGGGCATTTCGGCCGCAAGCCGATCCAGCTCGCCTGGGTCTTCTTCGTCCTGCCCTCGCTCATCCTCAACTATCTCGGCCAGGGCGCCTTTATCCTCGCCCATCCTTCGGTGGTGATGCACGAGGACTTCAGCCCCTTCTATCAGCTCGCGCCCGACTGGGCGCTGATCCCGCTGATCATTCTGGCCACCGTCGCCACCATCATCGCCAGCCAGGCCGTCATCACGGGAGCCTTTTCGATCGTGCGTCAGGCGATCCAGCTCGGCCTGCTGCCGCGCATGGAAATCCGTCATACCTCCGAATCCGCCGAAGGCCAGATCTTCGTGCCGCGTGTCAATCGCCTTCTGCTGATCGGCGTCGTCATCCTCGTCATCCTGTTCAAGACGTCGGATTCGCTCGCCA
Source organism: Rhodoblastus sp. (assembly GCA_020442275.1). Taxonomy (GTDB): domain Bacteria; phylum Pseudomonadota; class Alphaproteobacteria; order Rhizobiales; family Beijerinckiaceae; genus JAJXWB01. The sequence goes on from JAGRKN010000301.1 coordinate 11,502, forward strand.
ACGCCTATGGCATAGCGGTGACCGCCTCCATGGCCGTGGACACGGCGCTCGCCGCCATCGTCGTCCGCAAATTGTGGAACTGGCCGATCTGGGGCACGCTCCTCTTCGCGGGCTTCTTTCTGGCCATCGACATGTCCTTCCTGGGCGCGAACCTCGTGAAAGTGCTGGAAGGCGGCTGGGTGCCGATCCTGCTCGGCGCGACCTCGATGGTGACCATGTGGACCTGGTCGCGCGGCACGGCGCAGCTCAACGAAAAGAGCAAGCGCGATTCGATACCGACCGTCGATCTCCTGCGCATGCTCGCCAAGTCGAAACCGACGCGTGTGCCGGGCACGGCGGTCTTCCTGACCGGTTCGCCGGAAGTGGCGCCGCCTGCGCTCATGCACAATCTCAAGCACAACAAGGTGCTGCACGAACGCGTGGTGCTGATGTCGGTCGTGACCGAAGACATTCCGCGCGTCGATCCCGCCAATCGCTTCGAGACGAAGAAACTTTCCGACGACTTCATGTCCGTGACGCTGCATTTCGGCTTCATGGAAAGCCCGCGCATTCCCTCGGCCATGGCCGTGCTGCGCAAGGCCGGCTACAAGTTCGACATCATGACGACGTCCTTCTTCCTCGGCAGACGCTCGCTCAAGCCGAGCGCCTCCTCGGGCATGCCGCTGTGGCAGGACAAACTCTTCATCAGTTTGTCGAAGCAGGCGACGACCGCGACGGACTTCTTCGCGATTCCCTCCGATCGCGTCGTCGAACTCGGCGCGCAGGTCACGATCTGACGTGGCGGTTGCGCGCGTGGCGGCTCACAGCTCCGCCAGCGCGATCTCCATCGAGGTCGCTGGAATTTCCTGCAGGCGGGGCGTCGCCGTCCACAGGATGAAGGCGCGCACTTTCCTGTCGGCATAGAGTTCGCGCACGGCCGCGCCATAGAGCGCGAGCTGCGCGACATAGGACGGCGGCGTTTTCTCGGGCGGCGCGCCCGTCTTGAAATCCGCTATCCAGACTTCCGCGCCCACTTCCGCCAGTCGGTCGATGCGTCCCGCGATCTCGATCGGGCTCTTGCCGGACAGCGGGATGCGCGCGGCAATCGTGACTTCCGCGCGCGAGCTCGTCGCGAACAGGGGCGCTGCTTCGGCGAGCGCGAGGGCGTTCAAGACCTCCTGCGTCAACGCCGCGCACGCGTCGAGGCTCATGCCGGGCGCTTGCGCGCGCAGATAGCGCTGCGCCGCCGCGGCGCGCTGTTCTTCGGCGATCGGCGGCAGGCTCTGTAACAGCTGATGCACGAGGAGGCCGCGCATGACGCCGGCCGATGTCATGGCGCCGGCCGCGCGCATCGGCTCCTCGATCCCGTCCGCGCCCGACAGGGCGCTCGATGGCCGCAGCGGCGGCGCCGCCTCGCGTTCGTGAGCGATCTGCGCGAACAGCCAGTCCGGAGCAGTCATCGTTTGCGCGTGCGAAAAAGGCGCGCTCTCGTCGCCGACGGACGGCGCTCCGAAGCGCCGAATCCGGCCGCCGGGCGCGGTTTCGTCTTCGATATCGGCGAGCGCCTCGTCGAGGCCGGCGACGACGAGATCGTACCAGCAGCCAGCAGGCCTCGTTCTCAATCCATAGTGCCCGCAGACGTAGAGCCGTTCTTCGGCGCGCGTGAGGGCGACATAGAGCAGGCGTCGATATTCGTCTCCGATGTCCTCGTTGGCCTTCTCGCGACACGCGGTCGCGACGCTGGCGTCCTCGTCCTTGCGCGGCGACCATGCGAGCGCGGCGCCGGCATGTCCCGGCAGCGTGAACAATGTGTTCCTCGACGCCGGCGGCAGCGCGCATGTGTCGGGCAGAAAGACGATCTTTGCCTCGAGGCCTTTTGCCGCGTGAACCGTCATGACGCGCACGACGTCCGCGCTCTCCATGTCGCGCTTGACGGTGAGGTCCAGCGTCTCGACCTCGTGTATGAACGCCGCGAGCGACGGCGCTTCGCCGCGCTCGTATTCGAGCGCGAGCGACATGAACTCGTCGATGGCGTCGCCTGCTTCGGCGCCGAGCCGCGCGAGAAAGGCGCGTCGCCCGCCATCTTGTCCGAGCAGGCGGCTGAAGAATTCGAAGGGACGCGCCCCGTCCGCCCATGTGCGCCAACGCGAGATTTTTTTCGCGGCGTGCGCGTGGCGGCTTTCGGGCGATGCGCGCAGCGCAGCATCGAGCGAACCGGGCCGATGCGGCGCAAGATCGATCAGATCGGAATCGTCGAGGCCGATCAGCGGCGACTTCAAGACGCAGGCAAGCGCATAATCATCCTGCGGCGCGAGCGCGACACGCGAGGCCGCGACAAGGTCCATGACCGCGATATGGCTGGCGATCTCAAGCCGGTCGGCGCCGGCGACTGGAACTTCCTTCGCCTTCAGCGCGCGCACCATGGCCTCGAAAAACGCGTCGCGTCGCCGCACGAGGATCATGACGTCGCCCGGCCGGATCGCCCGCAGCGCGCCGCTCTGCGAATCGTGAACGCGCTCGCGCGACGACGGCGAGATGAATGACTTGATCTTCGCGGCGATGCGCTCCGCGAGTTCGGCAGGCGGCGAGGTTTCGCGCGGCAGGTCGAGCGGCAGCGTCCATTCGGCGGGATCGGGTTGCTTGCTTCCCGCGATCGGCTCCCAGATTTCTACCATGCCCGGAATATCGTGCTTGAGCGCGCTATGGCGTGGCGGCGGCTCCTGGGGATCGGCGTTGAGGCCTTTGCGCGCTTCGGGCGATGAGAAGACGAGATCGACCGCGTCGAGAATGTTTCTGGCGGACCGAAACGACAATTCGAGCGGCACCGGATCGAAGGTCTGGTCCGCGGCTTCCACACGCGCGCGGAACAAATTGCGCATCCGTCCGAAGGATTGCGGCGAGGCGCCCTGGAACGAAAAGATCGACTGCTTCTCGTCGCCGACCGCGAAGAACGTGCGGCGCTGCAGGCGCGCGCCGGCGCCCGAGGTGAATTCCGACGCGAGCGCTTCGAGGATCGCCCATTGCGCCTCGCTCGTATCCTGCGCCTCGTCGACGAGAATGTGATCGACGCCGCGATCGAGCTTGTAGAGCGTCCAGGCGGCGGCGCCTTCGCGTGTCAGCAACGCGCGCGTGCGCTCGATCAGATCGTCGAAGTCGAGCACGCCACGCGCGCGCTTCAACGCTTCGTAGCGCTGGAGACAGGCGGCGGCCAGCCGCAACAGCGCGACAGTGCGATCAAGAGTCCGGACCACGCGAAGCTTGTCGCGGAGAGCGAGAAGACGCTGCCCTTCCTCGATCAGTTTTCGCGGCAGGTCGGGCGCGATCTTGGCGATGTTGTTCGTCGCAACCCGCTCGAGCGGCGCGCCCTTCTGCGTGAAGAACAGGGAGAAATAATCTTCGATGCATGCCGAATCCGGCGCGTGTTCCGCAGCCTGCCGCAATTTGAGGGCCTGCTTCTTGTCGTTCGCCGATCCGCCTCCGAGCGTGTCGGCGATCGCGCGCCACTCGCTCCAGTGAATCCCGTCCTCGACGATTGCGCGCAGGATCGACGCCTCGTCGTCATCTGACGACAGTTCCAGAGCCGTGGGCAATCGCGCGATCAGCGTCTCGACATCCTCGAGCGCCTCGCGCTGCGCGAGCGCTGCATTGAGAATGGTCTCGAATCCGCCTTCCGAAGTCTCCTCCGCGACGCGCGCGAGCGCCGCCCCGAGAATTGCATCGCTGGCTGCCGCTGCAAGAGTTTCGCGGCGCGCCAGCGCCAGCAATTCGGCGCGCTCCAGATCTTCCGCCGCCCGAAACTCCGCGGGCACGTTCGCTTCGAAAGGAAAGAGATGCAGCACGCGCTCGCAAAAGGCGTGGATCGTCTGGATCTTCAATCCGCCCGGCGTTTCGACGGCCGCCGCGAACAGTTTTCGCGCATCATTCAGGTCCTTCGGCGGCTTCGCGCCCGTTTCCTCGATCTTCGCGCGCAAAGTCTCGTCGTCGGCGAGCGTCCAGCCCGCGAGCATGCCGAAGACGCGCGCCGACATGTTGGCGGCCGCGGCCTTGGTGAAGGTGAGGCAGATCAGGCGCGACGGCGCCACGCCCGCCAGCAGCAGGCGAACCACGCGCTGCGTCAGCACATGCGTTTTGCCCGAGCCCGCGTGCGCCGACACCCAGGCGGAGACGTCCGGGTCGGACGCGCGCCTCTGGTTCGTCTGAGTTTGCGCAGGGATCGGATATCTCATTCCTCGTCCCCCCCGACGCCGCCGGAGGTCGACCATTCCTTGACGCGCGCGAGATGATCGAAATCGCCGGCCCGCTTGATGAACTGGGCGAGCGCGCGCGAGGGATAACCCTGTTCCGGTTCGCGGAAGGACGACAGAAGCTTGTTCAGCTCCATAAAATGCGCCTCCGCGAGTTCAGCGATATTCATCTCTTCCGGGGACGGTGGAACGATCTTGCCGCCACTCTTGCCGCCGAGTTTGATATAGGCGCCGCCTTCGACGCCGACCGCTGAAATCTCCGCAAATGCGCCGCGCAGGACCATGGCGGCTTCGAGCGTGAGTTGCGCGGCAAGTCCGATCTCGATCTGCCGCTTCGATGGCGGCTCGCCGGTCTTGTAGTCGATGATCCGCGCCTGGCCCGCGCGATCGATCTCGATCCGATCGGCCTCTGCCGTTAGGATAAACTCGCTTCCGTCCGAAAGCGCGAACGGCAACTTTCCGCGCGCCTCGGCGACGATTTTGTCGATCTCCGGCCTGCGTCCCGACTCGTAGCCGAGCAGATAATCGAGCCCCGCTTCCAGCGCCGGCCAGCGAAACGCGCGCCATGCGGGATCGGCGAAGAATGGCGCGAGGCGTTCGCGCGCAGCGGATATGAGGAAGTTGCGCGCTTCTGCCGGTAGCTCGCGGCCCGGCCAGCGCCGAACGAAGTCGGCGAGCGCGAGATGGACGCCAGTGCCCTGTTCCGACGCGCCGATTGCGAAATCGAGCTGCTCGAGCGGCTGCAAACGGAGAATGCGTTCGGCGTAGATCGCATAGGGATCGCGCCGCAACGTCTCGATGCGTGTGACGCTCAGCGACGTTGGTCGCAGCTCGACCGGCGGTCTTGGCGCAGGTCGCGTGAGCGGCGCCGTAACAGGGCCGGTGTCGAGCAGCCGCGCCAGCGCAAGCAGACGCGCGCCGCGCACGCGCATGGCGTCGAATTCGACATCGCCGGCCAGCGCGCCGAGCCGCTGCAGAAAGCGCGACGCGACGGTCGGCGCGCGTGCGCGCTTTTGCGCCCGGCTCAGTACCACTTCGCGCGCGCCCATCGCCATTGCGAAATCATGCGCGGATTGCCCGATGCGCCGTTCGGGCGGCGTCAGCCCGATCTGCGCGCGCATCGGCCGGTTAAGAAAGGCGTCGCTGCGCGGTTGCGGCGGCCAGATCGTCTCGTCGAGGCCGGCGAGTATGACGAGATCGGCCTCGAGCAGGCGCGCTTCTAGAAGACCGAGAATCTTGAGTCGCGGATGCGCATGCTGCGGCCCGCGCGCGGTGACGCCGGAAACGAGCCGGTCGAACAGGACGCGATATTCGTCCAGACCGAAGCGCAGGCCGCCTTCAGCATCGGCCCCTATTGCGCCGACTTCGTCGAACAGGCGTTCGAGCGTCATTTCGTCTTCGGAATAGTCGGGAGCGGCATGCGCGCCGAGCGCGCGCAGCGCCGCGCGATGCAGGCCGATCCACGCGCCGACCGTCAAGGCGCGCGGCGCATCGCGCAAGGGCGCCAGCGCGGCGTCGATCGCAAGCGCGGCGCTCTCCATGTCTTCCCATTCGTCCGGCGACAACCGCCGGATTGCCGCATGGGCGTGCCGGCCGAGAGCCGCGTCCCGCGCGGCGTTGAAGCGCGCGCCCCAGTCGGGATCGCAGGGGGTCGCGCGCAAAACGGCGATTTCGATATGCTGAGCGAGCCCCAGCGTACGCGCGCGGT
>JAGRKN010000302.1:0-2864 GCA_020442275.1 Rhodoblastus sp.
GGCGCGAGGCGTTCCAAATTCAACCGGCATGAGCTTATGGGCGGCGCATCGCCATATTGCCGGCTCTTTTGCTCGACTGTATGGTTTTCCGGTCTTGGCCGAAGTTTGGTTGGATGTCGGTGCTTTCCTTGTTCAGGCGAATTGGACTTGCAGCAGCGGCCCTGGCAGTGCTCGCCCTGAGCGCTGCGGGGATCGTCGCGCCGCGGGCTGCGGTGGCGGCTCCTGCGCCTGCCATCCACGCGGCGACGACCCATCATCACCATACCCAAGACGATGCAGACCGCGTCGGATCCCACGTCGCGGACCACGCTGACCACGCGACGGGAGGCATATGCGGCGACGCATGTTGCGGTCCTATCGGCTGCGCGCTTCCTTTTCCGCCGGTCGCGGTCCATTTGAACGCTGTAACCGAGGTCAGTGCGACCTGGCTTCCTGTCGAGCGCCTGATGGACCTGGGCCTCGCCTATTCGATCGAGAGGCCGCCTCGCGGCTGATTTGTCCGTCCAGACGACAGCTGTGACGTTGCGCCGGCAGTCCGTCGCAATACTCCAGCTCGTCGGCTCCCTTCGACCTCTCGGAACTCAGGCCAGATCATGAAATTCCTGCTTGCGGGGGCGCCTTGCCTCCTGCTGGCGGCGTGCGCGCAGCCCGCGCCGCCGCAATATCTTCGAGCGGCCGATCCCGCCGTTCGCGTCCCGTCGTCCAGGCCGGCCAACGTCACGGCGGGCGCCCGCGATTTCCACATCGCCGGACCGGGCGACTGGGCGACGATCAATCGCCGGGTGACGCCGAAGCCGAAGGAGGCGCGACCATGATCGGCAAGGCGACGGCCTTGCTGCCGCTCGTGGCGCTCCTGTCGGGATGCGCATCCTTTTCGCCGGACGGCGGCATGTCCACGGTCACCGACGGCGTCGGCGCGGCTACGAAGCTCGAGGTGGTCAAGGTCGCAACCGACCAGCAGGAGTTCGCCGCCGAGGATCGCGCGCGCGCCACGCTTCGAAAGGGCCTGACGGCGGATCGCGCGGTACAGGTCGCCTTGTTGCGCAACAAGGGCCTTCAGGCGGCCTACAACGACCTCGGCATTTCCGAAGCCCAATTCGTAGCCGACAGCCTGCCGCCGAATCCGAGCGCTTCGATCCTCAGCGTTCGCGGCTTGATGATGCTCGACATCGAGCGGCGGCTCGCCGCGGATCTGCTCGCGCTTACGACCTTGCCCGCGCGAAAGGAAATCGCCGAAAGCAAATGGCGCCTCGCTCAGCAGACGGCGATTTCCGACACGCTGCGGCTGGCTGCCGATGTTCGTCGGCAGTACTGGAAAGCGGTCGCCGCGCGGGCGCAGACAAATTATCTGGAGAAGGCCCGCGCCACGGTCGAGACCACGGCGGAGCTCGCTCGCAAGCTCGGCGAGACGGGCGCGCTTTCGAAGCTCGATCAGGGCCGCGAATTTGCCTTCTACGCAGAAGTAAGCGCGCAGGTCGCGCGCGCACGCACGCAGGAGAAAGTCGAGAAGGAACGTCTGACACGGCTGATGGGATTGTGGGGCGACGACATTCGGTTTGGTCTGCCAGCCGCGTTGCCACGTTTGCCACGAACAGTCGCTTCGTCTCGCGATCTCGAAGGCGTTGCGATCGCCAAGCGGATCGATCTCGCCATGGCGCGCACAGATCTCGAGCGCACGGCGAAATCGCTCGGGCTCACGCAGGCGACGCGTTTCGTCAACGCATTCAGCCTGACCGGGGCGGAGAACGTCTCCTGGGCCACCAAGGTCGATACCTCCGGCGTGACGACAACCGAGCGGGCGAGACTGCGCGGTTACGAGGTCGCGTTCGAAATTCCGATATTCGACTTCGGCGAAGCGCGAGCACGCGAAGCGGAACAAACCTACATGCGCGCCGTCAATCGACTGGTCGAGAAGGCCGTCAACGCTCGATCTGAAATTCGCGAAGCCTATACGGCCTACAGTGGCGCTCTCGGCGTCGCGCGGCTCTATACGTCCCGCGTCCTTCCCCTGCGCAAGACGATCCAGGACGAATCACTCCTGCGTTACAACGGCATGCTTTCGGACCTGTTCGTGCTTCTGCAGGATGTTCGCGCGCGCATCCAGAGCAACGTCGCCGCAATCGACGCGCAACGCGATTTCTTCATCGCACAAGCGGATTTTCAGGCCGCGATATTGGGCGCGGGGCGGTCAGGCGCTGACTCGAAACCTGCGGCGCTTGCCGCCAACGCTGCGGATTGAGGGGGCCAGCATGTTCTCCAGACGACAGTTTCTTCCCGTCGCAGCCGCCTCGGCCGTATCGACGGCGCTTGTCGCCGGCCGTGCGGCCGCCGCGATCCCGGAGGCGGCGACCGCGAAGGACGCGGCGACGCAGCCGCCGCTCGCGCCTCATACCGGCCCGGACTACAACCCCGTCGTCACACTCAACGGCTGGACGCTGCCGTGGCGCATGAATGGCGACTGGAAGGAGTTTCATCTCGTCGCCGAACCCGTCGTTCGCGAACTGGCCCCGGGCATGAAGGGCTATCTCTGGGGTTACAACGGCCAGTCGCCAGGACCGACGATCGAGGCGGTTGAAGGCGACAAGGTGCGCATTTTCGTGACGAACAAACTGCCGGAGCACACGGCGGTTCACTGGCATGGGCAGCGCCTGCCCAACGGCATGGATGGCGTCTCGGGCCTGACCCAGCCCGGCATCAAGCCCGGCCAGACATTCGTCTACGAATTCCAGCTGCGGCGCGCCGGCACGTTCATGTACCACCCGCACGCCGACGAGATGACGCAGATGGCCATGGGCATGATGGGCATGTTCGTGGTGCATCCCAGAGACCCGGCGGAACGGCGCGTCGATCGAGATTTCTGCTTC
>JAGRKN010000302.1:3006-4176 GCA_020442275.1 Rhodoblastus sp.
GTGCGCATCGGCAATCTCACGATGACCAACCATCCGATCCACATCCACGGCCACGAGTTCACGGTGACGGGAACGGACGGCGGCTTCGTTCCGCCAGGCGCCGCCTGGCCGGAGGTCACCGTCGACATTGCAGTGGGACAGATGCGTGCGATCGAATTCGTCGCCGACGAGCTGGGCGACTGGGCCATGCATTGCCACAAGTCGCATCACACGATGAATGCCATGGGGCACTCCGTGAAGACCTACATCGGCGTCGATCTGAAGAGCATGCAGAAGAAGGTCGGCAAGATTGCGCCGGGCTACATGGCGATGGGCGAGCGCGGCATGGCCGACATGGGCGCGATGGAAATGCCGCTACCCGACAACACCCTGCCGATGATGACAGGCTATGCGCAGTTCGGTCCGGTCGAAATGGGCGGCATGTTCTCCGTCCTGAAAGTGCGCGAGGGGTTGGCGAGCGGCGACTACAAGGATCCCGGCTGGTACAAGCACCCGCAAGGCACGGTCGCGCATCTCGTCGACGAGCGTGACGCCGCCGCCGCGCCGCGCGCGAAAGACACGCTCGATCCGCAATCGACCAAGGTCGACGTCCATGCCGTCAAGCCGGGCGGATCGCATCGGCACAACAATTAGAAGCGCTGCCCGCGTTTTCGCCTCACCTCACGAAAGGATATCTACCATGAAGAAGCTCGCCACACTGTCGTTCGCAATCTTCGTCGCTTCCTCCGCTGTGGCGGCCGCGCAGACAGCGCCGTTCGTCGCCGGCAAGGTCGTCAAGATCGACACGTCCGCCGGCAAGGTCACGATCGACCACCAGAAAATCCCCAATCTCGACATGGAGCCGATGACCATGGTGTTCCGCGCCGCCGATCCAGCCCTCCTGAAGGCGGTGAAGGCCGGCGACAGGATTCGATTCAAGGCGGATACGGTCAATGGTCAGCTGACTGTCACGACGATCGAAAAGGCGAAGTGACGTCTCGATACGGGGCGATCAAGTATCGCCCCGTTTTGCCTTCACCCGGCGGGATCGAGAATTCCGAGGACGGCCGTCAGACCCAAGGTAGCTATGCCGAGGGCCTGCTCCAGAGCAACGCTGCGGATCATGGCATCCAGTTTCGATGAGCCCTCCGTTGACAGGCGCGGCGTCAGAACAAACCGGTTAAGGCTCGC
>JAGRKN010000047.1 GCA_020442275.1 Rhodoblastus sp.
AGACGGCCGAAAAGCTCGCGCCGCTAGTGCCTCGCATCGGCCTGCGCGCCGGCGCGGAACTGCTCGACCCCAATTTTTCGCTCGGCGGCAGGCCGACCGCCTTCTCGCTCGAACCGGTTTCGACGCCCGGCCTCCAGCCGGCGACGACGGTCGCCAGCGCGCAGATGACCGACTTGCGTGGGCGCCTCGCCGATGTCGAGCGCCCGCTGGCGCCGCCCGAAGCGGCTCCCACCCCGGCGCCGCGCCCGCTCGACCTCGCCATGGCCGAGCCGCAGGAAACCTTCACGCCGCTGCCGCCGCGCCGGCCAGCCGATCTCACCCCGCCGCCAGCTCCGCGCGTCGCCGCGACGGCGCAGGCCAACCAGAAGCCCGCGGAAGTCGCACCGCCCCGCAGCCGCGCGACCCGAGCCGGCCGCACCACCGTCGCCAAGGCCGAGGCGCCCAAGGAACAGGGCTTCTTCGAAAAACTGTTCGGCGGCGTCAGCGGCGGCGCGAGCCCCGCCATGGCCTATGCCCCGCCGGACGGCGGCCTGACCGGCGGCGGATCGCGTCTCAGCGGCATCGCGCCCTCCACGGCTGTGTCCGAACGTTTCACCGCCGTCTACGACATTTCCGCCAAGACCGTGTACCTGCCCGACGGCACGCGGCTCGAGGCCCATTCCGGCCTTGGCGACATGATGGACAAGCCGAGCTTCGCCCACGTGCGCATGCGCGGCGTCACGCCGCCGGCGGTCTACGACCTGCGCGAACGCGAGGCCCTGTTCCACGGCGTGCGCGCCATCCGGCTCACGCCCATCAACTCCTCGGTGCATGGTCGCTCCGGCCTGCTCGCCCACACCTACATGCTGGGACCGAGCGGCCAGTCCAACGGCTGCGTCTCCTTCCGCGACTACCAGAAGTTCCTGAACGCCTTTTTGAGCGGCCAGGTGAAGCGGTTGAAGGTGGTGGCGAGCCTGTGAGGCCGAAGTCCGTCCGCGCCTGCGACACGTCGAGGCGGACGGACAAGGCGGTCGGCAGCAGTGGGCGCCTTCGCTCGAGACGTTTACAAGGCGCGTGCAAACCCTGTCGCGAGGGCGACGACGAGCAGCGCCACGAGCAGCGCTCCAAGCTTGTGTTGCAAATCATCCAGGCGCGCATAGGCGACCGTATCGCCTCTACGTCGTGAATTGCGCCGGGCCAGAACGACCGCGACGCAGGCCGCGTTGCAACCGACGGCCGCCAGACCGGCGCCCGCCATCGCCCACAGCAACCAGTCCGTCGCCGCGTTACGCAACAGCATGCCGCCGGAAAACGCCGTCAGAAGAAATGCAGGCGTTTCGACATAGAGATCGATCGGCCAGTGGACGTCCGCGACGTAGTCGCGCTGAGCGTCGTCACGGACGGAATGCTCGACGATCGCCTCGGTCGCGATGCAGCCGATCCAGACGCCGAGCGCCAGTATGTGCAAAATCAGCCAGGGTTGACATGTGAAAGCCCACGTATGTCACGCGACCCTAGCTGAAGCGGCGGCGCGACGAAGGCGACCTAGCGTCGCATCTTACGCCGGCTCGACCCACACCGCCGTGCCATAGGCCAGCACTTCGGTAATGCCGTCCATGATCTCGTTGGCGTCGTAGCGCATGCCGATGATGGCGTTGGCGCCGCCCTGCGTCGCATGCTCGCACATGTGGTCGAAGGCCTCCTGCCGCGCCGTCTCGGCGAGGCTGACATAGACCGACAGCTTGCCGCCGAACACCGACTGGATGCCGCCGACGAAATTGCCGACGACCGAGCGCGAGCGCACCGTAATGCCGCGCACGAGGCCGAGATGGCGCACGACCTTGTAGCCTGCGATGTCGTTGGTGGTGGATACGATCATGGCGTCCTCGCAGAATTGAAGCGTCTCACTGACTGGCGTGGACGCTACCAGACGTACGGATCGAAAGCTGTGCCTTCAGGCACAGGCGCATCAAACAAAAAGCGCGGGCCCGAAGACCCGCGCTCTTATTTTGGATCGCGAGCCGTGGCTCGCGGCGCTGGGACCGCCAGCCTCCGGCTGGCATGCCGGCCAGAGGCCGGCGCTCCCGGATGATCACTCGATGACGCTCGCGACGACGCTGGCGCCGCGCGCAAGTGCGGTGTTCCGCACTTGCGAAGATTCAAGACTGTTGTCGCGACGGGCTGC
>JAGRKN010000303.1 GCA_020442275.1 Rhodoblastus sp.
TGCAAGACTATTTCGCCCCCGACGCCGCCTGAGTCCTTCGGACGGCAAGAGATTTCCCCCGAGGCGCAAGGGCCTCGAAAGACCGGATTCGGACGGAAACGACAGAATGGAAAAAATGCCGATCACGGCGGCGGGCCACGCCGCCCTCGTCGAAGAGCTGCGACGCCGCCAGCAGGAAGACCGCCCGCGCATCATCCAGATGATCGCGGAAGCGCGCGCCCACGGCGACCTCTCCGAAAACGCCGAATATCACTCGGCCAAGGAGCAGCAATCGCTCAACGAGGGCCGCATCGCCGAGCTCGAGGACAAGATCGCGCGCGCCGACGTCATCGACCTCTCGAAACTTTCCGGCAAGGTTATCAAGTTTGGCGCGACCGTGACGCTGGTCGACGAGGACACGGACGAAGAGAAGAAGTACCAGATCGTCGGCGAGACCGAGGCGGACGTGAAGAGCGGCCGCGTCTCCATCACCTCGCCAATCGCGCGCGCGCTGATCGGCAAGACGATCGGCGACACCGTGGAAGTGAACACGCCCGGCGGCGGCAAGAGCTATGAGATTCTGAACGTCGCGTTCGGGTGAAAGTAGCTTCGGGCCGCTTGACGCAACCTCATGCTGAGGTGCCCGCACAGCGGGCGTCTCGAAGCATTGCCGCTGACGCGTGACCCGGCCATCCTTCGAGACGCGCTGCTGCGCAGCGCTCCTCAGGATGAGGATTCGGGAACTCGGACGGCGTGGATGCCCGGCACGAGGCCGGGCATGACGGCTTTTGCGCCGCCAGCCTCACGCCTCGCCGCGCGTCTCCAGCATCAGCGCGTTGATCGCCTCGCGGGCGTTCTTGCCTGCCCAGACCACGAACTGGAACGCCTGGTAGTAGCGCTCGCAGGCGATGAGCGCGTTCGACATCAGGCTTTCGCATTGCGCCGTCGTGGGATGCGCGCCGCCGCTCAGCAGCAGCGCGTGGCGGAACATGACCACGCCTTCGCTGGTCCACAGGTCGAAATGGCCGAGCCACAATTGCTCGTTGGCGATGGCGATCAGTTCGAGCGTGTCGGCGCGACGGCGCAGCGGCACCTTGAGGTCGAAGGCGCAGCCGATATGCAGCGTCTCAAGATCCGGCAGCCAGGAGAAGGCGACCTGATAATCCGTCCAGGCGCCGGCGACCGTCACCTGCACCTCGTCCCGGTCGTCGCGCTCGAACGCCCATTCGTTGGCGGCGGCCAAGCGCTCGACGACGTCGAGCGGATGTTCGCGGCGGGTCGAGCGAATCTGGGAAGTCTGCATGTTCTGGTCCGAAAGGCGACGTGAAACGCGGCTCAACGCTCGATCCGTCCACGCGACAGGCGCGGCGGCCGCCCCGTTCGCACGCCCTTCGTGAGAGCGAATCGAACAGGCGCATGCGAATCACTTCGCAAGACGACTATAGCCGGATGCGACTCGAACACTGCAACCCGGCGCGCTTAACCTCTTGGATTCGCGAGATTCGGTCCAGAGTCGTCGGGGGTTCGTCCACAGAATCGGAGGGGCGCTGCGTCGATCGTCGAAGTCGTCGTGTCGAAGCGCGCGCAGTCGCGACTTGTCCTTCTCCCCGCAGGCGGGGAGAGGGAGCTGCGCCTCTCAGCCCTTCGCCGCGAGCTTGGCCTCAAGCTCGGCGATCCGTTTTTCGAGCCTTTCGTTTTCTTCGCGCGCGAGCGCGGCCATGTCGCGGACGGCCTCGAATTCCTCGCGGCCGACCACGTCCATCTTCGAGAGCATGCGCTCCATCTGGGTGCGCACGACGGTTTCCACCTCGCGGCGGACGCCATTGGCGAGGCCAGCGGCGTCGTTGAACATGCGGGCGAGGTCGTCGGTCAGGCGGGAACGGCTTTCTTGCATGGTCTGTCTCGTAGTTCTCGTGCATGGCGTCGCCGCAAGAGTCTGCAACTTATGCGCGCCAAGCTCTGGCGCCCTCATATCACGAATTTCGGCCTTTAAAGGACGCCGCCTTGACGCAGGCGGGCGCCCCGCGCGAGACCAGCCCCTCACAAGGAGACGAGGCCCGATTCGATGCCGTTGCTGGCGATCCCCTTTCCCGCGATCGACCCGGTTTTCTTCTCCATCGGCCCGCTGCCGGTGCGCTGGTACGGCCTCGCCTACGTTTTCGGCCTTCTGCTCGGCTGGCTATATGCGCGACGCCTCGTGCGCTCCGATGCGCTGTGGGGCGGGACGCCGCGGCCGACGGCCGACAGTCTCGACGACCTCCTGGTCTTTTCCGCGCTCGGCGCCGTCGTCGGCGGGCGGCTGTTCAACGTCCTGTTCTACGGGCTCGATTATTATATCGCCCATCCCGCCGAGATCCTGGCCGTCTGGCACGGCGGCATGGCCTTTCACGGCGGGTTGCTGGGCGTGGCGCTCGGCGCCTGGCTGTTTGCGCGCAAATACGGGATTTCCGCCTTCACCGTCGCCGACATCTGCGGAGCGGTGGCGCCGATCGGCATTTTCTTCGGGCGGGTCGCCAATTTCATCAAGCCGGAAATGTGGGGCCGTCCGAGCGACATGCCCTGGGCGGTGATCTTTCCGGGCGTGGAAGGCGCGCGCCATCCAAGCCAGCTCTACGAGGCCGGGCTCGAAGGCCTGTTGCTGCTGGTCGTGACCGGACTGTTCGTGCGCGCCGGGGGGTTCAAACGGCCGGGGCTTGTCGCCGGGGTATTCGGCGTCGGCTACGGGCTGGCGCGCATCGTCGCGGAATTCTTCCGCGAGCCCGATCCGCAGTTGGAGGCTCTCGCGCATGGGCTCACCATGGGCATGGTCCTGTCCGCGCCGATGATCGTGATAGGCTTGTGGCTGATCCTTCACAGCCGCAATGCAGCGGGGGCGAAGTCATGAGCGAGATGAATCCCCTCGGCGCCGAGATCGCCGCCATGATCGCGCAGGACGGGCCGATTTCGGTCGAACGCTACATGGGTCTATGCCTGTCGCACCCCGTGCACGGCTATTACATGACGCGCGACCCGCTCGGCGCGGACGGAGATTTCGTCACCTCGCCCGAGATCAGCCAGATGTTCGGCGAGCTTCTGGGCCTGTGGTCGGCGGAAACCTGGCGGCTGATGGGCGCGCCGCAGCCGGCGCGGCTGGTGGAACTCGGGCCGGGGCGCGGCACGCTGATGGCGGATGCTTTGCGCGCGGCGCGCGCGGCGCCGGATTTCTATTCCGATCTCTCGGTCACGATGGTGGAAACGAGCCCCGCGCTTCAGGCGCGCCAGCAACGGATGCTGGAAGCAGCCGATCGCACGGTCGAATGGAAAGAGGCGGTCGATGAGATCGCGCCGGGGCCCGCGATCATCCTCGCCAATGAATTCTTCGATGCGCTGCCGGCACGCCATTATCTGAAGACGCCCGAAGGCTGGCGCGAGCGGCAGGTGGGGCTTGCCGACGGAAAACTCGTGTTCGGCGCGGCGGCGGAAATCGAGCCGCATCTGACGGTCGACGCGCCCGATGGCGTCGTGCTCGAAGTCGGCGCGATCGGACAGCGGATCATGATGACGCTCGCCGCGCGCATCGTGCAGCAGGGCGGCGCCTTGCTGGTGATCGACTACGGCCATGCGCGGACCGCGCTCGGCGAAACGCTGCAGGCGATGCGCGACCATGCCTATGTCGATGCGCTGGAAAGCCCCGGCGAAGCGGATCTGACGACGCATATCGATTTCTCAGGGTTGGCGCGGGCCGCCAAAGCGGCCGGCGCGCGTGTGCACGGGCCGGTGACGCAAGGGTTCTTCCTGCGACAGATCGGCATCGTGCAGCGCGCGCAGGCGCTGATGCGCAATGCGTCCGCCGAGCAGCGCGAGGAAATCGAGAGGAGCCTCGTGCGGCTGATCTCGGAAGTGCAGGACACGGATATGGGACGCCTGTTCAAGGTGATGGCGATCACGCAACGTTCCGTCGAGGCGCTGCCCGGTTTCATCGAGGAGCCTGTCGCTTGAGCCTGCCTGTCATCCAGTCCCCGACGCTCGCGGCGGCCGGCGTGAAGCACGCCTTCTTCACCCGTAACGGTGGGGTGAGCGAGGGCGTCTACGCCACGCTCAACGGGGGCGTCGGCTCGAGCGATGCGCGCGAGAATGTCGCGGAGAACAAGCGGCGTATGGCCGAGACGCTCGGCGTTTCGGCCGAGCGCTTTCTTGTGCCGTTCCAGATCCATTCGGCCGATTGCTTTGCTGTCGACGCGCCGTGGACGGATCGCCCGCGCTGCGACGGGCTCGCGACGACGACGCCCGGCCTCGCGCTCGGCGTGACCGGCGCGGATTGCGGCATGATCCTGTTCTCAGACCCGAAGGCGGCGGTGGTCGGCGCCTGCCATGCCGGCTGGAAAGGCGCGCTGACTGGCGTGATCGAATCGACTCTCGCAGCGATGGAGAAGCTGGGCGCAAGGCGCGCCGAGACGATCGTCGCGCTCGGGCCGACCATCGGGCCCAAGAGCTACGAAGTGGGCCCGGAGTTCTTCGCGCAATTCGTCGCGCAATCGCCGGAGCACGCCCGTTTTTTTTCGCCGTCCGTGAAAGCTGAGCACAAGATGTTCGACCTGCCAGCTTTCATCGGTTTTCGCGTGGAACAGGCACGTGTCGCGACGTTCGAAAATCTCGCGCTCGACACCTATGCGGACGAGGCGCGCTTCTACAGCTACCGCCGCACGACGCATCGCAAGGAGCCCGATTACGGGCGGCTGGTGTCGGCGGTGGCGTTGTAAGCGCGTCGCGGCGGCCCGTTGCATCCCGCCCACATCAGTCTAAATCTCAAGCCCATGACCAAGCGCCCCGTCGATGCGCCGCCTGACGACGCCGACGTTTCCGACGACAGTGAACAGAGCCTGCCCGCGCTCGATCTCGACCTTTCGGACGAGACGGCGGCGGGGCCGCTGGCGCGTGGCGTCGAGGTCATTCGCAAGCACTGGAAGCACGCGCCGGTGGGGCCCGGCGTCTATCGCATGATCGCTGTAGACGGCGAGGTTCTGTACGTCGGCAAGGCGAAGAGCGTGAAGAAGCGCATCGCCTCCTACATGCGCGGCGAGGGGCATACCAATCGCATCGCGCGCATGATCGCGCTGACCGCGTCCATGGTGTTCGTGTCGACGGAGACAGAGCCGGAAGCGCTGCTGCTCGAGACCAATCTCATCAAGCAATTGAAGCCGCGCTTCAACGTGCTGATGCGCGACGACAAGTCGTTTCCCTATATTCTCCTCACGCGCGACCACGCCGCGCCGCAGATCGCCAAGCATCGCGGCGCGCGCAACCGCAAGGGCGATTATTTCGGGCCGTTCGCGAGCGCACAGGCGGTGGGGCGCACGCTCAACGCGCTGCAACGCGCATTCCTTCTGCGCTCGTGCACCGACAGCTACTACGAGAACCGCACGCGGCCGTGTCTGCTGTTCCAGATCAAGCGCTGTGCGGGTCCGTGCACCGGCGAAATCTCGCATGTCGACTACGGCGAACTCGTGCGCGAGGCGCATGATTTTCTCTCCGGCAAGAGCCGCGCCGTGCGCGACCTTCTCGCGCACGAAATGGGGGAGGCGGCCGAAAAACTCGATTTCGAACGCGCCGCGCGCCTGCGCGACCGCATCGCCGCGCTGTCGGCGATCCAGGGTTCGCAGGGCGTCAATCCGCGCAGCGTGGAGGAGGCGGATGTCTTCGCGATCGCAGAAGAGGCCGGCCAGTTCTGCGTCG
>JAGRKN010000048.1 GCA_020442275.1 Rhodoblastus sp.
GGAAGTAGCGGAAGCGGGCGGAGTCCAGCACGCCGGCCATGCCGACGACCTTGTTGGCCGGCAGGCCAGAAGCCTTCTGCAGCGCCCAGACCATGGCGTCGAGCGGATTGGTGATGCAGATGACGAAAGCGTTGGGAGCATACTGTTTGATGCCGGCGCCGACCGAGGCCATGACCTTGAGATTGATGCCGAGCAGGTCGTCGCGGCTCATGCCGGGCTTGCGCGGCACGCCGGCGGTCACGATGATCACGTCGGCGCCCGCGATGTCCTTGTAGTCGTTGGCGCCCGAGAGCTTCGCGTCGAAGCCGTCGACCGGGGAAGATTCGGCGAGGTCGAGCGCCTTGCCCTGCGGCGTGCCCTCGGCGATGTCGAAGAGGATGATGTCGCCGAGTTCCTTGAGGCCGGCGAGATGGGCCAGGGTGCCGCCGATCTGGCCGGCTCCGATCAATGCGATTTTTTTACGCGCCATGTTGTCCATCCCTGTCGAACCGCCCGAAGGCCGATAAGGGCGGACGGTCCCGCCCGCCAATTTGCCTGCCGTTCCGGGAGGTCGCACAGCGCCGGTCCCGCGAACGCCGCGTTTCTTTGAACCGAACGCGCGAAACTGGCAAGGCAACAAAAGACTCAGATGGTCGAGATCGCGGACGTCGAACGTCATCTATGCCGGACAGCGCGCACATAAAGCCGAGAGGTCAGGGCGTTACCGTTCTTTAAGCAGTCCGCCCGATCGGCGGGCGGCAGGTTACAGATTACGAAAAATGTAATCTATTACTCAATATCGGCCAGATTTTAGCTCCTGAAGCAGCAGGCGGGTCACCCGGCCGGCGCGCGTGTTGAGCGCGGTCCGGGCCGTGCGGGCGTCCAGCATGATCGCGGCTGGATGGATGAAACGGTGGGCGACGTCGAAGACGAGCGCCAGGGCGCGTGGCAGATCAACCTGGCGAAAGTTGCCCTGGACAAAGCCTTCCTCGAGGGTTCGCTGGACCGCGCCTTGGAGGCGCGCGCCGTGTTTTCGCGCCACGGGGGCATCGACCTGAGCCGCCTCGGCGTAAATCCGGAAAAGCTGCGGATCGCGTTCCAGCTTGTCGCGATAGGCGCGCTGGATGGCGACCAGAATGCGTTCCAGCTTGTCTGTCGCGGGGTCCGGGCTCTCGGCGATGACCCGGACTTCCGACTCGATCGGGCGGAGCCAGGCGGCCGTCACTTCCTCGATCAGCGCCGCCTTGGACGGAAAGTACCGATAGACATTGGCGTGAGACATGCCGGCGGCTTGGGCGATCGCGACCACGGTCGCGCGGCGCGGCCCATAGCGGCGCAGAAAGGTCGCGGCCGCCTCCATGATGCGGGCGTCGGCCGGAAGATCGCTCGTGTTCGATTCGGCCGCCATGGAGGCTCAGGTCTCCACGATTCCGCCGGTGTCGCCGGAGGAGTCGGACAACGAGCCGTGCGGCAGGGCGAGATATTCGGTCGATTGCATCTCGATCAGTCGCGACACCGTACGATCGAACTCGAAGGCCTCGTGGCCGTCAGTCCCGGCATAGATCGCCTGCGGCGGCGCGACTGCGGCCGCGATCAGCTTGACGCGATGATCGTAGAGCGCGTCGATCAATACGATGAAACGCTTCACCTCGTTGCGCCTGGCGGGATCGAGCACGGGAATGCCGTCCATGACGATCGTGTGGTAGACGCGAGCGATCTCGACGAAATCGGTGGCGCCAAGCGGTCTGTCGCAAAGATCTTCGTAGCGCACGCGCGCGACATTGTGCACGGCCTCCGGAATCTTAACATCGCGGCCGAACACGCGCACATGATCGGGCGCGCCCTCGTCGACGCCGGTCAAGGCGCGAAACAGATGTTGCAGCTTGGCCGTCGACTCCGCGCCGAGCGGCGAGAACCACACGTCGGACCCCGAGAGTTTCTCGAGCCGGAAATCGGTGCGCGAATCGAGCTTCGTCACCTCCATCCGCTGCCGGATCATGTCGATGAAGGGCAGGAACAGAGCGCGATTGAGACCGTCGCGATAGAGATCGCCGGGCTCGACGTTCGAAGTCGCGACCACGACCACGCCCTTTTCGAACAGGGCCCTGAAGAGCCGGCCGAGAATCATCGCGTCCGCAATGTCGGTGACGGCGAATTCATCGAAACACAGCAGCCAGGCCTCTTCGGCGAGGTCGGCTGCGACTGGTGCGATCGGGTCGTCGCCCTTGACCTCGCCCGCCTTCAGCTTCTGCCGCCAGGCGTGAACGCGCGCATGCACGTCGGCCATGAAGGAATGGAAATGCGCGCGGCGCTTGCGGCGGACGTCGACCGTGTCGAAAAACAGGTCCATCAGCATGGTCTTGCCGCGGCCGACCGAACCCCAGACGTAGAGGCCGCGTGGCGGCTCGGGCGACTTGCGCGCGCCGAACAGCCAGCCGAGCGCGCTCGACTTGCGGGCCATGCGCGCTTCGCCGAGCGTCACGCAGAGCGCATCGAGCTTCTTCACCGCCTCGATCTGCGCGGGATCGCTCTCGATCTCGCCGCGCGCGACGCGTTGGGAATAGCGCCTGTGGATCGTCCCGGACATCCGCTTCCCCGCCTACAGACCGCCCATGGCGCAGACGATACGCCATTCCTCGTCGGTCACGGGCTGCACCGACAGGCGCGAATTGGTCACGAGCGCCATTTTGGCGAGGGCTGTCTCGCCCTTGATGGCGGTGAGCGGCACGGGCGTCTTGAACGGCTTTTTCGCGCGCACGTCGACCATGCCGAACTTGCCGCTCTCGTCAGTCGGATCGGGATAGAAGGTCTTGATGATCTCGACGATGCCGACGACGGCGCGCTCCTCGTTGGAATGATAGAAGAAGGCGGTCTCGCCCTTCTTCATAGCCATCAGGCACTGTTTGGCCTGGTGGTTGCGCACGCCGTTCCAGAACGTGCCCTTCGCGCCGGCTTCGACCTGCTGCGTCCAGGACCAGACGGAGGGCTCGCTCTTCATCAACCAATGGGCCATGGGGACCTCAGACTTCCGACTTCTTCGGGCGCATCAACAGGGATTCGATCGCCGCGTCTATGCTCATCTGGTCCGACACGATGGCGTCGACGACGGCCGAGATCGGCATTTCCACATTGCGCTCGGCGGCGAGTTCGACAAGCGCGCGCGCCGTGAAGGCGCCCTCGGCAAGTTTGCCGCCCGCGGCCTCGCTCAGACCCAGCCCTCGGCCGAGTGCATGGCCAAAGGCGAAATTGCGCGATTGCAGCGACGAACAGGTGAGAACGAGATCGCCGAGCCCGGAAAGGCCCATCAGCGTTTCGGGTCGTGCGCCGAAAGCGCGGCCGAAACGCGAGAGTTCAGCGAAGCCGCGCGCCGTCAGAGCTGCGACTGCGCTCGCGCCGAGTTTGCGGCCGGCCGCTATGCCGCAGGCGATGGCGAGAACGTTCTTGGCCGCGCCGCCGATTTCCGCGCCACGCACGTCGGTCGAGCGATAGAGACGGAAGGTCGGCGAATCGAGGAGACGGCCGAGCCGTTCGGCGCGCTCGACGTCGGGCGAGG
This sequence comes from Rhodoblastus sp., assembly GCA_020442275.1. Taxonomy (GTDB): domain Bacteria; phylum Pseudomonadota; class Alphaproteobacteria; order Rhizobiales; family Beijerinckiaceae; genus JAJXWB01. The sequence continues at coordinate 3,533 of JAGRKN010000048.1, forward strand.
CAAGCGTGATGGCGGTCGGTAGGCCAGCGGCAATATCCTCCGCGAAGCTAGGCCCGGAAAGGATCGAGGCGACGCCGCCCGGTAGTTCCGTCGCCACGACGTCGCTGAGAAAAGCATGCGTGCCACGCTCCACGCCTTTCGCGCAGATCAGCCAATCGGCGCCATTCCGCACGAACGGCGCAGCGGCGCGGGCAACGTCGCGCAGGGCTTGGGCCGGCGTCGCGGCGAGGAAGATCTTCGCGTCGCCGACGCGCGCAATGTTCGCGTTCGGCTCAATGGTTTCAGCCAGTTTTACGCCGGGCAGTCGCCGCGCGTTTTCGCGCGTGCGGCGCATGTCCTCGACATGCCCCGCATCGCGCGCCCACAGGATTACGTGCGCGCCATTGCGCGCGGCCAGATTGGCGAGCGCGGTGCCGAAGGCCCCGGCGCCGAGAACGACGATCGGCGCGCTCATCGCGCGGCCTCCCTGTTGTCGGCGCGCGCCCAGATCGCCTCGAAATTGCGGGCGAATGCGCCGGCGAGCGCCGGGCTGTCGAGCAGCAAGACGTCGTTGTCCTGAAAGCGCTCGCCCGAATAGGAGAAATTCGCCGAGCCGGTGCGCAGCGTCCGGCGATCGACGAGATAGGACTTGAGATGCATGGAATCGCGGCCCGTCGCCTTGCGACGGATCGCGACGCCAGGCGCATTCGCGAGCGCGGCGAGCGCTTCCGCCGATTTTCCGCCGGTGCGCGGCGAATCGTCGCCATCGAGATAGATGCGCACCTTCACGCCGCGTCGCGCCGCCTCGTCCAGCGTCTCGATCAATCCGCGATCCGTCAGGATGTAGGCGGCCATGTCGATGGACGAGCGGGCGCGTCGCAGCGTTTCGAGATCGACGGAGGCGGTCTCCTTCGATGGGCCGTAATAGAGACGCACGCCGGCGACGGCCGGCTCTCGCGCCGCGCGGGGCGGCTCCGCGACGGCAAAGGCCAGCGTCGTCATCGCGAGCGAGAGCACGCGCGCCATGCCTCACGCCTTGCCGTGGTGACGCGTCGAGACCTGTGCGTCGAGCGGCCAGCGCGGGCGGGCGGCGGCGGTCAGATCGTCGGTCATGCCGAGTTCCAGCCGTTCGATGCCGACCCAGGCGACCATGGCGCCATTGTCGGTGCACAGCTCCGGCGGCGGTGTGACCAGCTTTAGCCCGGCCTCGGCGCAGAAGCGGCCGAGCGCGCGGCGGATCGCGCCATTGGCGGCGACGCCGCCCGCGACCACGAGCGCCGTCGGCTTCGAACCCGCTTCGCGCGAAACGCGCAGAGCGGCTCGGGTGCGGTCGATGATGACATCGACGACGGCGGCCTGGAATGAGGCGCAGAGGTCGGCGATGTCGGTCCTGGTAAGCGGCGCAATCTTGGACGCCTCGTTGCGCACGGCGGTCTTGAGACCGGAAAGCGAGAAATCCGGCTCCTTGCGGCCGAACATCGGGCGAGGCAGAGCGAAACGTTCGGGGTCGCCGTCGACCGCCGTCTTCTCGACATTCGGGCCGCCGGGATAGGGCAGGCCGAGCAGCTTGCCGACCTTGTCGAAGGCTTCGCCGATCGCGTCGTCGATCGTGGAGCCCAGCCGCCGGTAATCGCCGACGCCGCGCACCTCCAGCAATTGTGTATGGCCGCCCGAGACCAGTAGGACGATGTAGGGAAAGGCCTGCGCATCCGTCATGCGCGCGGTCAGCGCATGCGCCTCGAGATGGTTGACCGCCACGAAAGGCTTTTTCGCTGCCCAGGCGAGAGCCTTGCCGGCGGTCAGACCGACCAGCAGACCGCCGATCAAACCGGGTCCGGCGGAGGCCGCGACCGCTTCGACCTGCTCGAGCGTGACATTGGCGCGTTGAAGCGCGCGGCGAATGAGATGGTCGAGATAGTCGACATGGGCGCGCGCGGCGATTTCCGGAACGACGCCGCCGTAAGCCGCGTGTTCGGCGATCTGGCTCATGACCTCGTTCGAGAGAATCTCGCCCGACCCGTCCATCCGCTTGCGCACGACGGCCGCGGAGGTCTCGTCGCAGGTCGTCTCAATTCCCAGAACCAGCATGAAAAGCCGTGTCCAAATCAGCGCGAAAGCGCGTTCAATACGCGCCGAAGCGCACTCTTGCATCAATGGGGCGCAACCTATAGTCGAGCGGTCGATACGGCAAACGGATCGGCGGGCATGAGCGCAGCTTTCCTGAGAATTGGCACGCGCGGCAGTCCGCTGGCGCTGGCGCAGGCGCGCGAGACGCGCCGCAAGCTCGCCGCCCTGCACGACATTCACGAAGACCGAATAGAGCTCGTCATCATCAAGACGACCGGGGACGCCATCGTCGACCGGCCGCTGGCGGAGGCCGGCGGCAAGGGCCTTTTCACGAAGGAATTGGACGCCGCGCAGTTGGCCGGCGACATCGACATAGCCGTGCATTCGGCCAAGGACCTGCCGACCCTTCTGCCGCCCGGCCTCGCCGTCGGCGGCTATCTGCCGCGCGAAGACGTGCGCGACGCGCTGATCTCGCCGCGAGCGCCCTCCATCGAAGCGCTGCCGAAGGGCGCGCGGGTCGGCACGGCCTCGCTGCGCCGCGCGGCGCAGCTCAAGCGGTTGCGGCCTGATTTCGAAACGCCGCTGTTGCGCGGAAATGTCGAGACGCGGCTGCGCAAGGCTGAAGCCGGTGAGATCGACGCGACGCTGCTCGCGCTTGCCGGCCTCAAGCGGCTCGGCCTCGCGCAGCACGCGACCTGCGTGCTGGAAATCGAGCAGTTCCTGCCCGCCGTCGGCCAGGGGGCCATTGCGATTACCGTGCGTGACGACGACCATCTCACGCGCACGCGCATCGCCGCCATTCTCGATCATGACACTGGCGTGGCGCTCGCCGTCGAACGCGCCTTCCTGCACGCGCTCGATGGTTCCTGCCGCACGCCGATCGCGGGCCATGCGCGCGTTTCGGGCAGCCGCGTGGCCTTTTCCGGCTCCGTGTTGCGCATGGACGGATCGGAGGCTTTCAACGATTCTCGCGAGGGCGGCGTGAACGATGCGGCAAAGCTCGGCGCCGCCTCCGGGCGGGCCATTCTCGACAGGCTGCCGGCCGGCGTGCTCGCGGCCAAGGCATGACGGGCGCGCCGTGAACGTCCTGATCGTCCGCGCCGCCGAGGACGCCCGCCGAACGGCGGTGCGTCTGGAGGCGGCGGGGCATCGGGCGGTCGTCGCGCCTGTTCTTGAAATTCGGAACCTCGATTTCGAGGTCGCTGGCAATTTCGACGCTGTCGTCGCGACCAGCGCGCACGCTTTGGGGAAGCCCGAACGGCTTTTGGCATTGCGGGGCCTGCCGATGTTTGTTGTCGGCTCTCGGACGGCCGAGGCCGCGCTGGGCGCAGGACTTGGCGCGCCTCGGGCCGTCGCTGCAAACGCTGCGGCGCTCGCGGTGGAGACGTCTCGATTCCTGCGTGCTGGCGCGAGAATCGTCTATCTCGCCGGACGGGATCGGAAACCGGAGCTTGAGGCGGCCCTTGCGCCCGCCTTCGCGCTCAGCGTGGTCCAAACCTATGCCGCCGAACCCGTGGCGACCTTGCCAGGGACCGCGGCCGAGGCGCTGGCGGTCGGCGATGGCGTGGTTCTGCACTATTCGCATCGCAGCGCTGCGATCTTCATCAATCTCTCGCGGTGCGCGGGACTCGGGCCGAAACTCGTCGATTTGCGCCATGTCGCGATTTCAGCCGACGCAGGCTTGCCGCTCCTCGAGGCCGGGCTGCCGGTTGCCGTCGCCGCCGAGCCGAACGAAGATTCGATGATCGAAGAACTCGCGCGACTGGAAGCCGAGGCGACAAGGGCAGGGAAGGCATGAGCAAGACCATTCTCGTCACGGGCGGCAGCCGTGGCATCGGCCGCGCCGTCGCGATTCTTTGCGGCAAACGCGGCTGGCGCGTGGCGATCACCTATGTCTCGAACGACGCGGCGGCGCGGGAAACGGTCGCGGCGATCGAGGCCGCGGGCGGCAGGGGGCTCGCCATCAAGGCGGATGCGGCGAAGCTCGACGATGTCGCGATGGCGTTCGACGCCACCGAGAAGGCATTCGGCGCGGTCGACGGTTTCGTGAATAATGCGGGCATCGCGACGCAGGTGAGCAAGCTCGCGGACAAGGATCCCCAGGAGATCGCCCGGCTCGTCGAAATCAACGTGCTCGGCGCGCTCTACGGGGCGCGCGAGGCCGCACGACGGATGTCGAGGAGCCGGGGCGGCAAGGGCGGGGTCATCGTCAACATGTCCTCAGCCGCCGCACGCCTCGGCATGCCCGGCGAAGGCGTCGACTATGCGGCGTCCAAGGGCTCGATGGATACGCTCACCTACGGGCTGTCCAAAGAGCTCGCGCCGGAGGGCGTTCGGGTCAATGCGGTGCGGCCCGGCATGATCGCCACCGACATCCACGCCGCCATGGGCGCGCCGGACAGGGCGGAGCGCCTCGGCAAGACCGTGCCGATCGGCCGCGAAGGCACGGCGGACGAAGTGGCGGAAGGGGTCGTGTGGCTGTTGTCGGACGCGGCGTCCTATGTCGCCGGCGCCGTGCTTGACGTCACCGGCGGCCGCTGAGGCCGGAACTCAGGCTACCTGCGGGCCTTGGCCGGCTTGTCCGGGTCGGTCACCAAGATCGTTTCCGGCGTCGTGGGGACTGCCGCAGGCGGTTCCGGAGTCTTGGCGGCCCCGTTCATGCCGAGCCAGCGACCGATCATGTCGCGCGCGCCGGGCGTGGCGGCGGCGAGCGCGACGGGCGCCTGGGCGGGCTCTGATTTCGCGGCCAGAGATTGCTCCGCCTCGCCGGCGGGCTTTGCGGTCTTGGCCGCAGCGAATTTCGTCTCGGCCTTCTTGCCCTTGGGATTATCCATCGGGATTTCGACCGGCGCCTGGGCGAGCGCCTCCGGGCGGCTCACCATGTCGATATGCGCGAAGGCCGGATTCTGGCCGCCGTCGGCATATTTCACGCGAATTGCGCGGACGCCCTTCGAGACGAGCTCGGCGACCTTGGCGTTGTCGTGGCTCTCCTTTTCGGCGACCAGCGACTTGATCTGCGGATCGACGGTCAAGGGCGGGCAGGCGCCGTTGGGGTCGATGCGGCCGCCATTCGGGGCGGATGCGTCGAAAACATACCTCCGGCCGCAGACATTGACCTTCGGCTCCAGCTTGGTCACCTCGAAGTGATCCGAGCCTTCCTTCAGCTGCTTCCAGAACGCCATGTTCGGGTCGAGCCGATGCTTGGCCAAATTCTCCGCCGTCATGCGGAAGGGATAGGACTGGAGCTGGATCTCGCGCTGACCGCCGCCGAAGCCTTCCCGGGCGATGGCGTAGATTTCGGCGATCTGGTTGTCGGTCATCGAGAAGCAGCCGGCGGACGAACAGTCGCCGTGCACCATGATCATGCCGCCGGTGCGGCCGAGCGCGCGGTCGTAGGCGTTGGGGTAACCGACGTTGAACGACAGATAATAGTTGGAATTCGGGTTCATCTGGCCAGGGGCGATCGCATAAAAGCCCTCCGGCACCTGCCGGTCGCCCTCACGCACCTTGGGTCCGAGCTGACCCGACCAGCGGCACATCGGATAGGTCTTGAGCAGGGCGTACTTGCCGTCGGACTTGCGGCGTTTCCAGATCTCGAATTCCGCTTCCTTCTTGTAGGTGCGGATCAAGACCGGCTCGTGCGCGTCGGTGCCCTTGTTGGCCATGAGCGCCAGCGTGTCGGAAGGAATCGGCTTCCAGGCGCGCGCGTTCGCCATATTGTGCTGGTCATTGCAGGCGGAGACGCTCGCGCCGAGAGCGGCAAGCGCGCCGAAGGCCGCAAGACGCCGGGCTAGCGTGAAATTTGGCCGGACTTTCATACGCGCGTCGCGTCCCCTGTTCGTCTTCGCCGGCAAGAGCGGCGGCGGGCGTGTGATCCACATTCCCGCAAGGTCGATTTAGGTCCGTTATCCCTAAGCGCCCCTTACCGTCGGGGGCCCCAATTTCCCGTCGCAGTTAATGCCGCGTTAACGGCGCGAAGGCTTACAGGGCTTTGCGCCCCATGGCCAGAAACTTCTCGGCGCGCGCCGCCCGCAGCTCGTCGCGCGACAGGCCGGCGAGCCCGTCAAAAGCCGCGGCGATCGCCGCGCCCGTCGATTCAATCGTCGCCTCGGGATCGCGATGCGCGCCGCCCACCGGTTCAGAGACGATGGCGTCGATAATGCCGAACCTGAGCAAATCTGGGGCAGTGATCTTCATATTCGTCGCCGCGTCCTGCGCCCGGCCGGAATCGCGCCACAGGATCGAGGCCGAGGCTTCGGGCGAAGCCACTGTATAGATTGCGTGTTCCAGCATGATCACGCGGTTGCAGCTCGCAATCGCCACAGCGCCGCCGGAGCCGCCTTCGCCGACGACAACCGCCACATTCGCCACGCCCAGCGCCAGCGAGGCGTCTGTCGAGCGGGCGATGGCCTCGGCCTGGCCGCGTTCCTCGGCGTCGACGCCCGGAAAGGCGCCGGCCGTGTCGACGAGACAGAGCACCGGCAGATCGAAGCGGTCGGCAAGCTCCATGAGGCGGACCGCCTTGCGGTAGCCCTCCGGTCGGGCCATGCCGAAATTGTGCTCGAGCCGGGTCTTGGTGTCCGTGCCCTTCTCCTGCCCGATGATGCAGACCGGCTGGCCGCGGAACCGGCCGAATCCGCCGACGATCGCCGCGTCCTCGGCGAACTTGCGGTCGCCGGCCAAGGGCGTGAATTCCGTGATCAGCCCCTTGACGAAATCCAGAAAGCGCGGGCGCTGCGGATGGCGGGCGACCAGCGTCTTTTGCCAGGGGGTGAGGTCGCGGTAGAGATCGGCCAGGGCCTTGGCGGCCTTGGTCTCGAGCTTGGTCAGCTCCTCGCCGATGGATACCGCGCCGCCTTTGGCGGCCACGGCGCGCAATTCCTCGACCTTGGCTTCGAGTTCTGCGACCGGCTTTTCGAAATCGAGATAGGAAACCATGCGGGATCGGGTTGCGGCGCGTACGCCTGAAATCGAGCGCCCGTGGCCTCCCCGCCGGGTGCGGCGCGAAACTGGCTACAAGGCGCCGCCAAGTCAAGCTTGTTGCTGTCCCTATTCCGTCGCATCCCCCAGCGGGTGAAGGTCGCGCACCATCGCTCTGGTGCGCTCGTCGAGCACGTGGGTGTAGATCTGCGTCGTCGAAATATCGGCGTGGCCCAAGAGTTCCTGTACGATGCGCAAGTCCGCGCCGTTCTGCAGCAGGTGGCTGGCGAAGGCGTGACGCAGCACGTGCGGGCTGATACTGGCGGCGGGGATGCCGACGCTGGCGGCCAGAGCCTTCAGGTCGCGCGCGAAGGCCTGGCGGGTCAGATGCCCGCTCTCGGCGTCCGAGGGAAAGAGCCATTTCGATTCGGCGAGCGCTGGCGCGGCCCGTTTCAGCGCTTCTCGAAAGGCGACGACGGCTTCGCGGGCGGCTGGCGTCAGCGGCACGAGACGGTCGCGACCGCCCTTGCCGCGCACCGTCAGGAAAGCTTCCTTCGTCCGCGCGGCGGATTTCGGCAACGCGACCAGTTCCGAGACGCGCAGGCCCGTGGCGTAGAGCAGCTCCACCAGCGCATAGAGCCGCGCGGCGCGCATTTCTTGCGTGGGCGAGATGTCTGGCGCGAGAGAGGCGGCGCGCGCGGATTCGATGAGCGCGTCGACCTGGTCGACCGTCAAAATCTTCGGCGCGGCCGGCGCGCGGCGTGGACCTTCGAGTATGGCGGCCGGATCGTCGCCGCGCAGATTTTCCGCGACGAGAAAGCGATGGAGCTGGCGGATCGACGAAAGTTTTCGCGCGGATGACGAAGCTTCCATGCCCCGCCGCTGGAGATCGCCGAGATAGAGACGAATTGTCGCTGTGTCGGCCGTCGTCGAACTCGCGCCGCGCTTCTTCAGGAAGCTCTCGTAATCGGCGAGATCGCGCCGATAGGCGTCGATCGTGTTGCGCGCCGCGCCACGCTCGGCGGCGATCATGTCGAGAAAGAGTTCGATCGAGTCGGCTGAACGCGCGCCGCTCATTTTCCGGAGAGCGCGTTCGGCGGCAAAGTCTTCCACATTTCGCGCGGCTGCGGCTCCACGAAAGTCACGAGCGCCCACATGCCGGCATAGGCGATGCCCGCCAGAACGCCCACGACAACAAGAAACCGGAACAGGCTCGGCAAATCGTCCCCCTTCGAAAGCACCCAGAAGATAGGATGGCGCGCTTAGCGCAGGCAACCGGCGGAACGCCAATTTCGGCTGGCGCCGGCCGTGTGCTACAGACCAGCGATGGATCAGACAACCACGAGCGAAACCATGGAGGCGCCGCAGACGCGGGAGCAGGCGCTCGTCCGCGCTCTGGGAACGCGCAGCGTGGTTCTCGTCGGCATGATGGGCTGTGGCAAGACGTCGGCCGGTCGACGGCTCGCCGAACGGCTCGGACTTCCCTTTGTCGATGCGGATCACGAGATCGAGGCCGCGCATCAGATGACGGTCGCCGACATTTTCGCGCGCTATGGCGAGCCCTATTTCCGCGATGGCGAACGGCGGGTGATGGCGCGTCTGCTGGCCTGCGGGCCGCATGTGATCGCGACCGGCGGCGGCGCGTTCATGAACGCGCAGACGCGGGCGCGCATCGCGGAATCCGGAGTTTCCATCTGGCTGCGGGCGGAATTCGACGTGCTGATGAAGCGCGTGCGTCGTCGGCCGACACGGCCGCTGCTGCAGAATCCCGATCCGGAAGGCACGCTTCGCCGGTTGATGGACGAGCGTTACCCGGTCTATGCGAAGGCCGACGTGACGGTGGAGGCGCGCGACGCCCATTTCGACGCCGTCATCGAGGATGTGATGAGCGCGCTGGAAACCCACCTTGCAACGCCTGCGGGCAAGACGCCGGAAATCGTTCGGGTCGAGCTCGGTTCGCGGGCTTATGACATCGCGATTGGCGACGGCGTGATCGGCGAGGCCGGCGCGCGAATCGTGGCGCTGGCGCCCAAGGCCGCCTGCGCCATCGTCACCGACGAGAATGTCGCGCGTGTCCATCTGGCGACGCTGCAGGCGAGCCTCGACGCCGTCGGCATCCGCCATTCGGCCATCGTCGTTCCGCCGGGCGAGAGCACCAAGCGCTACGAATGGTTCGAGCGGGTCTGCGAGGCGATCATCGGGGCGAAGATCGAGCGCGGCGATTTCGTCGTGGCGCTCGGCGGCGGCGTGGTCGGCGATCTCGCCGGTTTCGCGGCAGCCTCCGTACGGCGTGGCGTGCGCTTCGTCCAGATCCCGACGACCCTTCTGTCGCAGGTCGATTCCTCGGTCGGCGGCAAGACCGGCATCAATTCGGCCCATGGCAAGAACCTGATCGGCGCGTTCTACCAGCCCTCGCTGGTGCTTGCAGATACGGCGGCGCTCGAGACGCTGCCGGAACGCGAGTTTCGCGCAGGCTATGCGGAAGTCGCCAAATATGGGTTGATCGACGCGCCCGATTTCTTCGCCTGGCTGGAAGAGAACTGGCGGGCGGTGTTCGCCGGCGGGCGCGCGCGCATCGCGGCGATCGCGCGGTCCTGCGCCTCGAAGGCGGCCGTCGTCGCCCGCGACGAGACCGAGCAGGGCGATCGCGCGCTGCTCAATCTTGGCCATACCTTCGGCCACGCCTTTGAGCGGCTGGTGAATTACGATGGCCGCCGGCTCGTTCACGGCGAGGGCGTCGCCATTGGCATGGCCTGCGCCTACCGCTTTTCCGTGCAGCGCGGCCTGTGCGCCGGCCAGGACGCCGAACGCGTCGCAGGCCACCTGCGCACCGTCGGCCTGCCGACCCGCATATCGGACATCTCGGGCTGGGACGCTGGCCCCGACGCCATTCTGGACGCCATGTACCAGGATAAAAAGGTGCAGCAGGGCTCGCTGACCTTCATTCTGGCGCGCGGCATCGGCCAGTCGTTCATTGCAAAGGGCGTGGAGCCCGGCGATGTCCGCGCCTTCCTGGAGACGGAGCTGGCCGCTTCCTGACGCGCCACCCCCACCAATCGATGGCGCGGTCCGAAGCCATTTCCTATTCTACCTATTCGAAGCCGGCGCATCCTGGCGGGCGGCGCAATTGTGGATGAGCAAATCATGGAAGGGGCGATAGGCGAGCCTCTGTCGATCAATCCCTGGACCGCGGCGGCGATCGTGGGGGTCTGCATTCTCCTGTCAGCTTTCTTCGCAGGGTCGGAAACCGCGCTCACCGCGACGTCCCGTGCGCGCATGCATGCTCTGGAGAAAGGCGGCGACCGGCGTGCGGCGACCGTCAACCGGCTGCTCGAATCGCGCGACCGGTTCATCGGCGCCATGCTGCTCGGCAACACGCTGGTCAATATCGCGTCTTCGGCAGTGGCGACGAGCCTGCTCGTCGGGCTCGTCGGCGACAAGGGCGCGATCTACGCAACCTTCCTCATGACCGCCGTGCTGCTGATTTTCGCGGAGGTCATGCCCAAGACGCTGGCCATCAATTTCCCCGAGAAGATGGCGTTGACCGTCGCGCGACCGGTGGCGGTCGCGGTGGCGGTTTTCGGGCCGGTTCTGGTGGCCGTCGAGGCCATCGTCCATGGCGTGCTCAGCGGCGTCGGCATCCGGATCGGCGAGGCGCGCATCGCGCCGGCCGGCCACGATGAACTGAAAAGCACGGTCGACTACCTGCATCAGGAGGGCGGCGTCGCGCGCGCCGACCGCGACATGTTCGGCGGTCTGCTCGATCTCAAGGACCTCTCGGTTTCAGACGTGATGGTGCACCGGACCAAGATGGTGGCCGTCAATGCCGAGCTTCCATCACGCGAACTGGTGCGCGAGGTCCTTGCCTCGCCGTACACGCGCCTGCCGCTGTGGCGGGGCGAACCGGAAAATATCATCGGCGTGCTGCACGCCAAGGATCTGCTGCGCGAACTGGAATCGGTCGGCGATCCAGACCGGGTCAATATCGACGATATAGCGCTCGACGCCTGGTTCGTGCCGGAGACGACCTCGCTTGGCGACCAGCTGCAGGCCTTCCGCAAGCGCAAGACGCATTTCGCGCTGGTCGTCGACGAATATGGCGTCGTCATGGGGCTGGTGACGCTCGAGGACATTCTCGAGGAGATCGTCGGCGACATCAGCGACGAGCACGACATTGCGGCGCAGGGCGTGCGCCAGACGGCCGACGGCGGCGTGATCGTCGACGGGGCCGTGCCGATCCGCGACCTCAACCGCATCATGGACTGGCGCCTGCCGGACGAGGAGGCGACGACGCTGGCCGGCCTCGTCATCCACGAGGCGCAGATGATTCCCGAGCCCGGTCAGACCTTTACCTTCCACGGTTTTCGGTTCGAGGTACTCCGCAAGACCCGCAACAGGATCACGTCGCTGCGGGTGACGCCGGCCACCCGGCTTCAGTGATCGTTCTTCGAATTCTCGTTCCCGGAGGCGCGGGAGGAACTCAGAAACTCTCCCAGGATTTCGTCGAGAGTCCGGGCCTGCTTGTCACTGAGGTGGGCGAGATAATGCTCCGTCAGGGCGGCAACCTGGGTGGTCGCCATTCGTTCTTGCGTTTTGCGTCCGGAGTCGGTGGCGGTCACGGTCCAGCCCCGGCGGTCGTCGTCGCATTCCCGGCGCTCGGCCATTCCCGCACCGATCATCTTGTCGAGCAGGCGGGAAACGGCGGGTTGCTCCAGTTCGAGCGCGCGCTGCAGCTCAAAGGGCCTGAGTCCGGGTTCGCCAGCTTTTTCGAGTTCGTCAAATGCCGCAAGCCAGACGAGGGCGGGAAGGCCGGCGCCTTTCAGCGCGGCTTCGATTCGATCGGCCACGAAGCTTTGCGCTCTCGCCAGCCGCCGCCAACTGCGTAGTGTTTTCTTACCGATTTCCGCCATGGGAACGCCAAGTCGATACAAACGCATTCATAATAGATGCGTTTGTATCTTTGTCCAGTGTCATCCGGTGGTTGGTTCCGTAGGCGCAGCCGGTTGCGCCGGCGCCATGAACTGGGCGCGGGCGAGGACGGCGAAGCGGCCGTTGCGTTCGACGAGTTCATCGAAATTGCCGGATTCGACAATCTGTCCGCCGTCGAAGACGAGAATGCGGTCGGCGTTGCGGATCGTGGCCAGACGGTGCGCGATGACGAAAGTCGTGCGGCCCCGGGTGGCCGCGTCGAGCGCCGCCTGGATTTGCCGCTCGGTGGTCGCGTCGAGCGCGCTGGTCGCTTCGTCGAAGATCATGATCGGCGGGTCCTTGAGCAGGGCGCGGGCGATCGACAGGCGCTGGCGTTCGCCTCCCGACAGCGACCGCCCGCGTTCGCCGACGCGTGTCGCCAGCCCTTCGGTCTGCCGACCGATGAAATCCTTGGCCTGGGCGCGTTCCAGCGCCTGATTGAGCTCCTCCGCGCTCGCCTCGGGCTTGCCGATGCGTAGATTCTCTTCGATCGAGCGGGCAAACAGCATGGGCTCCTGGAAGACGACGCCAATATTGCGGCGCAGAGCGACCAGTTTGAGGTCGCGGATGTCCATGCCGTCGACCAGAACCCGGCCCTCGGCCGGATCGAAGACGCGATGCAGCAGGCCGAGCGTGGTCGATTTACCCGAGCCGGTGGCGCCGACGAGCGCGACCGTCTCGCCGGGCTGAACGTTGAAGGTGACGTTGCTGACCGCGTTGCGCACGCCGTCGTAGGAGAAGGTCACGTGCTCGAAGGTTACGCGCCCCTTGAGGCGGCCGGGGTCGGCGGCGTTCGGCCGGTCGGCGACGCCCGGCTGGGTGTCGAGCACGCCGAAAAAGCTGTTGATGCGCGGCGCGTCGAGAAACAGGACGTTGATGAAGCCGACCATCTGTTCGAGCCGGCCGATCAGCATGGTCGCGAAATTGATGAAAGTGACGATTTCGCCGACCGTCGCCTGACCCTGCAGATGCAGCCAGGCGCCAACGAGGAAGATCGTCAGAATGGAAAGGGTCGCCGATGCGCGCGTGGCGACAGCCGCGACCGCCCACCAGGAGAGGACCGGCATCTGCGCGGCCAGCAGCGCGTCGATAATGCGGCGCATGGCCGCCGACTCGCTTTCGATCCGGGTAAAGCTCTGGATGACCGGCACATTGCCGAGGGCGTCCGAAGCGTGTTCGGCGAGATCGGTGGAAAACCGTTCGACACGGCCTTGTAACGATTCCGTTCGCCGTAAGACGAACGTGGTTAACAGACCGAAACCGACGACCAAAACCATAAGGATCGCCGCCAGTCGCCAGTTGATGAACAGTGTCAGCGGCAAGAGGACAAACAGAGCGACAGCAGACGCGCAGTTTTCTCGAAAGAAAGACAGCCATAGGCTGAACATGGCCTGCGCGCCATCGAGCATGATCTTGAGAAGGCGCCCGGAATGCACGGTGGAATGAAAACTGAGTGGCAGGTGCAGGACATGGTCGAAATAGGCGCTCATCATCCCGAGGCGCCGGCGATGGGCGAGCCGGTCGGCGTGGAGCGCGACCAGAACAGAGCCGGCGATCGAAAATAGCCCGAAACCGACCCAGGCCGCGAGCAGCGGCGCGAGATCGATCATTTGCAAGGCGATCTTTTGCGCCTGCGCCGTGGTCAGCCGGTCAATGATGCGGCCGAACAGAAGGGGTTCGGCGAATTGCGCGGCGGCGACGGCGAGGTTGGCCACCGCAAGCAGAATGGCGAGCGCGGCTTCCGGCGCGAGTTGGGCGAGAACCCGTCGATAGATCGAGAAGAATCGCATGGAAATCCCGCCGTGGCGTCCTGCCGAGGCCTAGCCGGACGGAGGCGCCAAGGCAAGTTCCTGCCGGTCGCAGCGGATCGCCGAGGAAGCGTCTAACGCCTGCGTCTGGCCATCGGCGCGACCGCGATCGGGATTATGTGCGCACCCGCGACGTTTTCCGGTTTCGAGGCCGGCAGTTCGATCCTGCGGATGACGCGCCCAATCGCCTTGATCGCGGGCGACTCGGCTGCGCCAGCCGCGGGCGCGGACGTCTGCGCGTAAGCCATGGCGATCGGCTGTGGCGAGGCAGGCGTCGTGGCCAGAGCGACAACTCCGCGCCGACGCTTTTCATGCGCCACGAATTTTGTCAGAGCGCGACGAGCGGTCTTCGCCTCGTGTGCTTTCTCGGTGTGCGCGGCAACGCGAATTCCGCGCAGCGAACGATCCATCGCCTCGAGCGCGCCGCGCTGGGCGATGTGCCGGGCCTTGGAAATCGGCGCGAAGTCACGCGGCCGATAGGGGAAATGCTCGGCCCCCAGGAACATTCTGAGGCCCGTCGCCGTCGCGACGATGTCGCCGCGCCGCAGCGTCTTGTCGTGGTAGTGGGGATTCTCGGGACGAGAAGCGGCGGCCGCCGCCTTCAACGCAAGGGTCTGGCTCGTAACCTTCGTCTCGATCGGGCCCAGCGAAACCTGTGTCAGCGTCGCCTGAACGCGTACGCTCTTGGCCGAAACGAATGTCCGATCATGGCGCAAGCGTTGCCGCGCCCTGGCCTGACGCGTGGCGCGCGACTTGTGTCGCGCGACCGCCGCGCGATGGACGACGGCGCCGCGCCCGATAACGGCCGGCGCCACGAATCGGATTTGCGGCGCCGCAATGCGCGCCCGGCCGCCGCCGTTGCCCTTGAGCAGAAACGCCATCATGCCGCCGTCGTCGGCGCGCGCCGCGGAACGCTCGCCGGCCGAGAAGCCGATCCCCGCCAGGCAGGCGAGCGCGAAAATGACAGCTCTGAACGGACGGCGACGAAACTTGTGGCCGGAGGAAATGTCGGATGCTTCACGATGCGCAGCAAACCAACGCATGACGCAACTCCTCGAAATGCAAACGGCTGCGCGAAAAGCGCAGCGAAAAAAATTGCCTGGTGATCAACCTGGCGCACAGGTCGCTCGAATGGCCCCGTTCGAGCAACACAAACGTCGCGCCCAGACAGGCCGCCGCTCACGGCCTGGTCGCTGAGAGCGAAGCTAGTGCGAACTATGTGAGAAGTGCAACAGGAATCTGACGCTTCGCGAAAAAATACACATTTTGCAGATTCCGTCCGGATCGAGCCGTGCGGGTTTGGTCGAGAAAGAGACACGGATGTCGGACTGATCGAAATCCGCCAGTCGGGTGGACCGACACCGGGGATGCGATGGCGTGGGCGTGCGACGGTTCGATTTCTACTAAAACTTCCGCTTGTATTTGTGTGTGCGCCAACGCGGAGCTGAGCTGATACTTTCATGCGGGACAAATTTAGCGTTTGGCCACAATTTGAAGTTCCCGGTTGAATGGGCAATCCGAATCAGACAAAGATCATTGATGTTGATCGGTTTTCGGGGGCGATTGACCACGGGGACGAAGCGCAAATCCAAAGCGAGGACGAGATGCTTGCGAACGTCGAACGACTGGATAAGTATCGCAAAGCGCCAAGTTTCATTGGAGCCCTCGACGATTTGCTCGCGAAACTCAATTCAGATTCTCTCATCCGAAGAAATTCTGCTGCCTCTTCAACTATTGAGAACGAACAGAATAGGCTGGCCAGCGCTCTGGCGTTGCTTTCCAAGGCAAGTTCCACGCTGGAGCTGATGGAAAAGCGCAACAAGGACGTCGAAGACTGGGCCGAGCAAAAGTTGCGGGCGTCAAAGGCGGAGATCGAGGGCTATGCGGCACGCGTCCAGGCGTTCGAAGACCGCGCCAAACTCACCGAACAGGTGATCCGGGAATACGGAAACCGCGCCGCCGCCGCCGAGGAGCGAGCGCTTGTAGCCGAGCAGCGAACCGATCGGGCAGAAGCGATGCTCAAGGAGGCCGAGAGCCGGGCAGCTGACGTCGAGGCCCGCGCCGCCCGGGCAGAGGCGGAGGCCAGAGACGCCGAGCGCTGGCTGACGCATATCAGCGAGCTCATCAGCAACAATTTGTCGTCCGCCAGCGATATTTTCAGCAAGCTCAACGCGGCGCGGGATCCGGTCTCGGAACTGGAGAAGCGGCTCGGGAAGCAGTAAGCGGCCGGCCTGACCCCGGTCTGGCGGGCGTTTCGAGACGAGTTTGGTGGCGCGGTTCGGCCAATCGGCCCGAATTGCACGGCACCGGCGCTCGACGCTATTGCGTCTGGCGCGAGAAAGCCACGGCGCCTTCGTCTGCGACGCAATTTCGGTGAAATTACGATGGCTTTCCCATGTGGAGCGAGCTTGGTGGAGCTGAGGGGATTCGAACCCCTGACCTCTGCAGTGCGATTGCAGCGCTCTCCCATCTGAGCTACAGCCCCGCTCCGGCGCGCTGTCTATTCCGCCCGGCGCCCATCTGTCAATTCGTCGCCCCACAATTCGTCGCGCGCATTGAAGGACAGGCGCCGCGAATGTATGGATGGCCGCGATACGAGGGACAACGAACCCATGGCGCTGCCGCTGATCAAGCTCATTCTGACGATCATCAACCTCTACTGGTGGGTGATCATCGCGACCGCCGTCATGTCCTGGCTGGTCGCCTTCCAGGTGGTCGACACCCGCAACCAGTTCGTGCAATCCATCTGGCGGGCGCTCGACGCGCTGACCGAACCGGTGCTGCGACCGATCCGGCGCTTCCTGCCGACGCTCGGCGGCCTCGACATTTCCCCCGTCATCCTGCTGCTGGCGCTCTCCTTCATCGAGGACCTCATCCGCACCAATGCCTATCGCCTCGCCGGCTGATGGCCGGGCTTCCATGGCGGGCCACGGCCGACGGGCTGAGCCTCGTCGTGCGCCTGACGCCCAAGGGCGGGCGCGATGCGATCGACGGCGTCGAGACCATGAGCGACGGCAAGGCCGTGCTCAAGGCGCGCGTGCGGGCCGTCCCCGAGGACGGGAAAGCGAATGCGGCGTTGGTGGAAATGCTGGCCAAGGCGCTGCGGATTTCGCGCTCGGCGGTGACGGTCGCCGCCGGCCAGACGTCGCGGGTGAAGACGCTTGAAATTTCTGGCGATCCCGCCGCCCTCGCCGAAGCGCTGGCGCGGGCGGCGGACAGAGGCTAGAGAAAACTGGACCGCGAACCTTCGGGCTCGCATTTCGACAAGCGAGCCTGAAGGCTCGCGGTCCTTTTCGAGGCCGATATGAGCAAGACCAATCCGGGCAATTTCTTCGAGGACTTTCGGATCGGCCAGACGATCCGCCACGCCACGCCGCGCACCGTGACGGAGGGCGATGTCGCGCTCTATACCGCGCTCTATGGTTCGCGCTTCGCCGTGCAATCCTCCGACGCCTTCGCCAAGGCGATCGGCTATCGCCATGCGCCGGTCGACGATCTCCTCGTGTTTCATGTCGTCTTCGGCAAGACGGTGCCAGATATTTCGCTGAACGCCGTCGCCAATCTCGGCTACGCCGCCTGCCGGTTTCTGGCGCCCGTCTATCCCGGCGACACGCTGTCATCCGTCTCGGAAGTCATCGGTCTCAAGGAAAATTCCAATCGCCAGACCGGCGTCGTCTACGTGCGCTCGCGCGGGTTCAACCAGCATGGCGACGTCGTGCTCGACTATGTGCGCTGGGTCATGGTGCGCAAACGCGATCCCAATGCGGCGGTTGCGGAAGAACATGTGCCGGACCTGCCGAAGGCGCTGCCTGCCGATGCGCTGGGCGACGCCTGCCCGGAAATTTCGGTCAAGCATTACGATTTCGCGCTCGCCGGCCAGCCGCATCGCTGGGGCGATTATCAGGCCGGCGAAAGAATCGACCATGTCGACGGCATGACTGTGGAAGAAGCCGAGCACATGATCGCGACGCGCCTCTACCAGAATACGGCCAAGGTGCATTTCAACCAGTTCACGGAAGGGCAGGGCCGCTTCGGCCGCCGGCTGATCTACGGCGGCCACGTCATCTCGATCGCGCGCGCGCTGTCGTTCAATGGCCTCGCCAACGCCTTTCACATCGCGGCGATCAACGGCGGCCGCCATGTCGCGCCGCTGTTTGCGGGGCTGACGGTGCATGCGTGGACGCAGGTGCTGGAGACCGCCGAAATTCCCGGCCGCGACGATGTCGGCGCACTGCGGCTGCGGACCATTGCGACGAAAGACAAGGCTTGCAGCGATTATCCACTGATGATGGAGGGAACGAAGGATTACGATCCGAGCGTGATCCTCGACCTGGATTATTGGGCGCTCGCGCCGCGGTGAGGCGATTGCCATCGGGCCGTGCAAATTGACGCAGCCCATTGGCGTCGGCGCGACAGGAGCCTACCTTCGACCCGGAGGGTAGCGACATGAAAAAATTCATTCTGGCCAGCCTGTTCGTCGGCGCGTCCGTCCTGCCGGCCTATGCGCAGAGCTGCGGCGAGCTCTGGTACGAGCGCAATGCGATCTACAAGGACGCCGGCTATTGCTTCAAGACGGCGCGCGGCATCCGCGCCTTCGGCAACGCCGGCTGCCAGTACGACAATGTGAATGACGTGCCGCTATCGGCGAATTCTCGCGCGCGTGTCGCGGAGATCGTACGCGCGGAGCGAGCGTACGGGTGCAGGTGATTGTCGCGCACCACCCTCTCCCCGCCCGCGGGGAGAGGGCAGGGTGAGGGGGCCAAGCGACTGGACGCCATGTATCGGTGCGGCCCCTCATCCGGCCGTCGGCCACCTTCTCCCCGTTCCACGGGGAGAAGGCTAATCCTTACCGCATCGCGATCTGGACGCGGCCTGGTTGCTTGCCGCCACCTTGTTTTCCGCCGCCCTTGGGGCGCGCGGGCGCGCGCTGCACGGGCGCGGGCGGCGGCGAATTCTCGTCGAAGAGTTCGGCCAGCTTTTCCGTCATCGCGCCGCCCAGTTCCTCGGCATCGACGATCGTGACCGCGCGCTTGTAGTAGCGCGTGACGTCGTGGCCGATGCCGATGGCGATGAGTTCGACCGGCGAGCGATTCTCGATCTCGTCGATGACATGACGGAGATGCCGTTCGAGATAATTGCCGGGATTGACCGACAGCGTTGAATCGTCGACCGGCGCGCCATCCGAGATCATCATCAGGATGCGGCGCTGCTCCGGCCGATGCACCAGGCGCCGATGCGCCCAATCCAGCGCCTCGCCGTCGATATTTTCCTTCAGCAGGCCCTCGCGCATCATCAGCCCGAGATTTTTTCGCGCACGCCTCCACGGGGCGTCGGCGGCCTTGTAGACGATGTGGCGGAGATCGTTGAGGCGGCCGGGATTGCCGGGCTTGCCAGCCTGCAGCCAGGCCTCGCGCGACTGCCCGCCCTTCCAGGCACGGGTGGTGAAACCCAAAATTTCGACCTTCACGCCGCAACGTTCCAGCGTGCGCGCGAGAATGTCGGCGCAGGTGGCGGCGACGGTGATCGGGCGCCCGCGCATCGAGCCGGAATTGTCGAGCAGGAGCGTGACGACGGTGTCGCGGAAATTGGTGTCCTTCTCGTGCTTGAAGGAGAGCGGTTGCTGCGGATCGATGATGATGCGCGGCAGGCGCGCCGAATCGAGCACGCCTTCTTCCAGATCGAATTCCCAGGCGCGGTTCTGCTGCGCCATCAGGCGGCGCTGCAGCCGGTTGGCGAGGCGGCCGACGACGCTCGACAGCGCGGATAGCTGCTTGTCCAGATAGGCGCGCAGGCGTTCGAGTTCTTCGGGATCGCAAAGTTCCTCGGCCTGCACGATCTCGTCGAACT
>JAGRKN010000049.1:0-1331 GCA_020442275.1 Rhodoblastus sp.
GCTCCATCCCAGCGCGACATTCGGATCGCCGCGATTGAGCGCGATTTCGTCCTTGAGATGATGCGTCGCCTCGAGAAACCCGCCGCCTCCGCCAGCAGTAACGAACTGCACGCCGCTCGTCGCTCCGATGTAGCGGCTGTAATGATGCGTGTCGCCGGACAGGACCAGCGGTATCTGCGCCATCGGGCACTTAGCGCGCAATATGTCGCCGATGAGATCGTAGACGTCGAGCGATCTCGAATCGGGATCGCGCGTATAGAGCCAGCCGGGCTCGGGGCCGCACAGAATGACATGCGCATCCGGCTCCATCGCTTCGGCGATGGCCGAAAAATAATCGCGCTGCGGCTGGTCGATCGTATTGTCGAGCTGTGCATCGACGGCCCACAGCCACCAATCACCAGTCAGCTGGAGCGCGAAATAGCTTCGTCCCTGCCGCGAGCGCCAGCCGCCGAGATGCAGCCTGTCGCGCCGTGTGAACAGGCCAAGGAAAATAACGAGCCCGTCGTACCAATCGTGATTGCCGGGAATGGCGTAGACGAGCGGACCTGAATCGCTCTCGGGCTCGGGGTCGGGAAAGGCCCAGTCGTAGGGATCGCGCAGCCTTTGCTGGTAGTTTTCGGGCGAGGCGAGCGGATAGACCTCGTCGCCGCCCATCACGAGCAGGCGCCCGCGCCGCGTCGCATGTTCGCCGACAACGAGCGTCTCGCGCGCCAGCAGCGAGGCGATGGCGTATGTGGCGTCGAAACCGTCGCCGAGATCGGCGACATAGTCGATCCAAAGCGCGCCGTCCTCATCGGGCGTGAATGCCTCGTCCGAACCGCCGGGCAAGTGTGCGCTGGCCGCCGTCGCATGGTCTGCCTCGGTCGACTTGTCGAGCGCGGCCACCATCAGCCGCCCATCGGCGAAACGGCCGAACAGTTCCGCGATTGCGACGCGCCAGGCGAGCTTCAGGAGCAGCGCGAGCCCGAACCAGCGCGTCATGCGCGGGTAGCGAGACAATTCGTCGAGCGTTGCGGGTTTCTGCGTCGGCATGGCTTTTGGTCTGGCGATCAGTCTAGCCGCGCGAACCCGGCCTGCGAAGCGCTTACAGGCGCATCAGCGCGACGCCGGCTGCGATCAGGCTCGCCGCCGCCCATCGCCACAAGCTGCCGCGCTCTCCCAGAAAGACGACGCCGATCAGCATGGCCATCGGCACGCTGGTTTCGCGCAGCGCCGCGACCATGGCCACGGGCGCCTTGGTGAAGGCCCAGATCGCCGCCCAATAGGCGAGAAAGGACAAGACGCCCGCGAACGTGCCGAGCCGCCAGACACGCGCGTCGACCGACAGGGCG
>JAGRKN010000049.1:1544-13207 GCA_020442275.1 Rhodoblastus sp.
ACAGCGCCACCACGCCGACGCCGATGCAGGCGACCGCGGCAAGTTTCGTCGCGCCGAGCGTCTCGCGCAGCACGAGAGCGCTGACGAGCGCGACGATCAACGGCGCCGTACCGCGTGCGAGCGGGTAGACCTGCGCGAGATCGCCGTGCGCATAGGCTTCTGTCAGGAACAACATGTAGCCGACATGCAGGACGCCGGAGAGCAGGAGCCACGGCAACGCGGCCGCCTCGATCATCGGGAAGAAGAACACGAGCGCGAGCCCCATCGCGCATTCGGCAAGCGTCAGCACCAGCATGAAGGCAAAGCGATCGCCGCCCGCCTTCACCAGCGCGTTCCAGGACGCGTGCATGAGGGCAGCGCCGAGAACCGTCACGAATACGATGCCGTCCAAGCGCCCCAAAGCCTCCCGGCGCCATCATGACGGATTCGTGAATAGCCTGCGAACCGTCAGGCCGCCGCCAGTTCCGCCTCGATCGCGTCGAGATCGATGGCGATGACGCGCGGCGCATGGTCGCCGTCGGGCGTGCAGAGCGGCACGACAACGTCGGGCGCCTCGAGCGCCGGCGCGAACAGGTGTTGCGCGGCCTCGCGGGCCTCTTCGCGCGCCGCCTCGGCATCGAAGCGACGCAGCAGCGCCAGCAGCGAACCGAGTTCGACAGGGTCCGCGCCTTCGCAGGCGGTGAGCACACGCTCGATCATGGCCCGCGACAGCCGCGCGCCGGAATCGTGCGCGGCCGCGCCGAACTCCCCGATCGCGGACAATGCGGCGCGGAATGCGGGAAGCAGCTTTTCCGGAAGGCCGGCGGCCTTGTACAGCGCGGCGAAGCCTGCGCCGCGCCAGTCGCGCGCCAACGGCAGCACCTTGCGTTCCGGCAGGCCGGACAATTCGACCAGCGCGGCGTCGAACAGGCAGGAGTTTCCGGACAGAAGCGCGCGCAGAACGAGGCTCGGCGTCAGCCGGCCGCAGCCACGCAGGTGCTTGGCCAGCGCCCTGGCCGCACGCCAGTCCCGCGACCGCTCGGCGTCAGCGGCGATCATCACATGCGCCTTGTCGGTCGCCTCGCGCACGACCCGGTCGGCGCGTTCCGAGGACAGCCAGGCGCAACCGACCACGAATTGGGACAGCGCGCTAGCGGTGGCCGCCACCAGATCGCTGCGCACCGAGGGCGGCAGACCCGGCCGCGACAGGAGCGCCTCGCGCAATTCGCCGTCCGCGCCGAAGCGCTCGACCATGCGCCGCATGGAAAATTCCGGGATTTCGGCCCCTGGATTCACCGCCAGCGCGATCAAAGGCTCACGCGCCGCGACCTCGGCCACGGCGGCGGCGACGGATGCCGAAATGTTCGGCCGAAGCGCAATCGCGGCCTGCGCGAAGGCGTCGCCGATCGCCGCGCAATCGATGAGTTCGCCATCGCCGAGCAGCGGCGAGCGCGAAAGCACGGGCGCGGCTACATCCGACTGGTCATTGGCCAGCGCAACCACGATCGCGATCGGCGCTTCCGCAGCGCCCGCAAAGGCTTCCGATAGCGCCTTGCGCACGCTGGGCGCGGGATCGTCGAGCAGCGCGGTCAGCGCCACTTCGGCCTCGCGCCGGTCCTGCGGCGCGAAATCGCCGTAGAGATAGGCGCGCGCGAGCGAACCTGCGCCCTCGGCCCGCTCGGCGGACGCGGCCGTGGCCGCCCATTGCATGAACTTGCGTACGATCATTGGAACAGAAGCTCTTGACCGGACAGGAGGTCCGACCGCTTCCGATCATCGTCTGTTATGGTAAACGGAGGTTTAAGCAGGCCCGGAAGGCCCCCTCTCGCGATTTGTCATCCCCGCGAAAGCGGGTATCCAGAGCCGCGACAGGAAAACGACGCGAGGAAACAGCCCATGTCCTATTCCGCCTCCCGCCATCCGCGCGGCGGCCTCTATTTCGAGGAATTCAAGGTCGGTCGCGTGTTCAGGCACGGGCTCACCCGCACCGTCACGCAGATGGACAACATGCTGTTCTCCAACATGACGCTCAACCCGCAGCCCCTGCATATCGACGCGCATTTCTGCGAGACCGAGACGCAATGGGGCCGCCCGCTGATGAACTCGCTGTTCACGCTCGGCCTGATGATCGGCATTTCCGTCAACGACACGACGGTGGGCACGACAATCGGCAATCTCGGCATGACCGACGTCAAATTCCCCGCGCCTGTATTCGAAGGCGATACGATCCGCGTCGAGACGGAGATCGTCGGCGCGCGCGAGTCGAAATCACGCCAGGACGCCGGCATCGTCGATTTCCTCCACCGCGCCTACAAGCAGGACGGCACCCTGGTCGCCGAATGCAAGCGTCAGGGCTTTATGCTGAAGCGTCCCTCCGAAACCGTGGAAGTCTGATGCGCTCGCAACTCTTCGTTCCCGGCGATTCCGAAAAGAAGCTCGCCAAGGGGCTCGACGCCGGCGCTGACTGCCTGTTCGTCGACCTGGAGGATTCCGTCGCCGCAGCCAACAAGGAAGCCGCGCGAAAAATGGCGCGTGAATTCCTGACCAGCGCACGAAAACTCGACAAGCGCCCCCTGCTCTACGTGCGCGTCAATGCGCTCGACACCGGGCTCACCGACGCCGATCTCGACGCTGTCGCGCCCGGCCGGCCGGATGGCATTCTCCTGCCGAAATCGCAGGGCGGCGCCGATGTGCAGCACCTGGCCGCCAAACTGGCGGTGCGCGAGGCCGAGAACGACATTCCCGACGGCGCAACGCAGATCTGCTGCGTGGCGACGGAGACGGCGAGCGCGATCTTCGGCCTGTCGACCTACCGCGGCGCAAGCCGCCGCCTTGCCGCGCTCACCTGGGGCGCGGAGGATCTGTCCGCCGATCTCGGCGCGGAAACCAACCGCCTACCCGACGGCATGCATGCGCCGGTCTATGTGCTCGCCCGCAACATGACGCTGCTCGCCGCCGTGTCGGCCGGCGTCCAACCGATCGACACCGTCTATCCCAATTTTCGGGACGAAGCGGGCTTCCGCCGCGAATGCATCGAGGCGCGCCGCGACGGTTTCACCGGCAAGATGGCGATCCATCCCGCGCAGGTGCCGATCATCAACGAAATCTTCACGCCGCCGGCCGCCGAAATCGAGCGCGCGAAAAAGATCGTGCAGGCTTTTGCCGACAATCCGACCGCTGGCGTGATCGGCCTCGACGGCGAGATGCTCGACAAACCGCATCTCGAACGCGCGAAGAAATTGCTGGCGCGGCTGGGGCCTGTTTCGTAACGCGTCGCGACAGTCCGGACATTTTTCCGCCTGCACGGCGTGCTAGCAGACAGCGCAATGCGCACTGTTGGTTGCGCGTCGAAAGCGCAAGATGTCGTCGGATCACAAACAGGAACGGATTGTTCTCATCGGCCTCATCGGTCTGTTCTGCGCCGTCGGCCTGATGCTGGCCTTCGTCAGCATCTTTGGCGGCGGCATCGCCGGCGAGTGAGACCGGCGAGCCGCATGTCGCCGAGGAAGATTGACGCGACGCCTTCCATGCGCCGTTATTGATGTGGCGCGTGCGGTCGCGTCGGCGGGCGGGAGGAGCGCTTGGGTCGGACCTACAATGTCATCCCGGTCGCACCGGCAGATTATCGACGCCGTGCCGAGCAGCGCCTTCCCCGCTTCCTGTTCGACTACATCGACGGCGGCGCGAACGCCGAAATAACACTTGCCGCCAACACCTCGGGCTTCAGGGACATCGTGCTGCGCCAGCGCGTGATGCGCGACGTCTCGAACATCGACACGTCGACGGTTCTGTCCGGCGAACAAGCCGCCATGCCCGTCATCCTCGCGCCGGTCGGCATGGCCGGCATGATGGCGCGGCGCGGCGAGACGCAGGCCGTGCGCGCCGCCAATGCGACCGGCGTGCCCTTCACGCTCTCGACCGTCGGCATATGCGATCTCGTCGAAGTGAAGAACGCCGCGTCAAAACCGTTCTGGTTCCAGCTCTACATGATGCGCGACCGTGAAGTCGTCAAAGACCTGCTCGCGCGCGCCGAATCCGTCGGCTGCACGACACTCGCCTTTACCGTCGATCTGGCCGTCACCGGTCTGCGCCATCGCGATCTTCGCAACGGCGCCTTGTCCCAATCCGTCCGGGCGAAGGCGGTCAAGGCCTGGGAGATCGCGCGCCATCCCCACTGGCTGCTCGACGTGGCCGTGCAGGGCAAGCCGCACGGTTTTGGCAATCTCTCCGATCGCGTGCCCGATCCCACGCGGCTCGAGGCCTTCACCGCCTGGGTCGCGAGCCAGTTCGATACGTCCGTCACCTGGAAGGACATCGAATGGCTGCGCAGCGTCTGGAAGGGACGCCTGCTCATCAAGGGCGTGCTCGAGCCGGACGATGCGCGCGCGGCGGTCGAGGCCGGCGCCGATGGCGTCATTGTATCAAATCACGGAGGTCGCCAGCTTGACGGCGTCGCGTCATCGATCTCAAAACTGCCCGGCGTCGTCGCCGCCATCGGCGATCGCGCCGAGGTCTACATGGACGGCGGCGTTCGTAGCGGCGTCGACGTCTTCAAGGCGGTCGCGCTGGGGGCGCAAGGCGTGCTGATCGGCCGCCCCTGGGTTTGGGCGCTGGCCGCCGGCGGCGAAAGGGCCGTGACAGACATGCTCGCCGTCATGCGTCAGGAATTGCGGATCGCGATGGCCCTGTCCGGCGTCAATCGCATCGACGAGATCGGCCGCGACGCGATCGACACGGCCGCTCCTTTCGCTTGAAGAGCTATTTCGGCCTTTCCATCTGGAAGAGATCTTCGACGACCGCATAATCGCCGAGGCCGCCACAACGCGCGATCGGCTTGATCTCGGTCAGCCGCAGATCGCCGTTCTCGTCGATATAGGCGGGGTCGATATGCACGCCGACCACCTGGCCCAGCACCAGCCAGTAGTCGATGCCTCTCCCCTCGATATCCTTCAGCTCCTGGATCGAGGTCACCTTGCATTCCATCGCCACGGGGCTTTTCGCGACGCGCGGCGGCTTGACGAGATTGCAGGGCGCCATTTCGAGGCCAGCATGCACGAACTCGTTCTCGCCGCGCGGCAGGGTGGCCGATGTCTCGTTCATCGCGTGGCGCAGGTCCCAGGTCGGCATGTTCCACACGAATTCGCCGGTCTCCCGCACGAAGCTCAGCGAATCCTTCACGCCAACGGAAGAGAACGCGAGGATCGGCGGCCTGTCGGCAAAGGCGTTGAAGAACGAGTACGGCGCCAGGTTGATCGCGCCGGCCTTGCTCATCGTCGTCACCCAACCGATTGGCCGCGGCGCGATGATCGCCTTGAAGGGATCGTGACGCAGAATCGCGCGGTCGCGTTTTTCGGGCGTGTAGAACAGCAAGCGCTTCCTCCCTGGCGGATATGCGCGCCACAATAGTGCAGGCGCGGGAGCGGACAAATGCGCCCCGCGATCTCCTGCTCAGCCGTTCTTGGGCAGCTCCGGGGGCTTGCGCGGCTCGGCCGGATCGTCGGCGGCCGGCCCGAGCGACCGGATATAGGCGACGATATCGTCGATCTCCGAACGCGACAGCGACATGTTTGGCATCTTGCCGTGCGGCTCGGCGAGGAAGGCGGCCAGCGGCTTCTTCTCGGTCTTGCGTCGCGCGACATCGGCGAAGGTCGGCACGTCGACGCTGGCGGACTTCTGGTCCGACGCCACGACATGGCAGGCCGCGCACCATTGTTTCGAAAGCTTGAGGCCATTTTCCACATCCGCCGCCAGCGCGGGCGCGCATGCAATCTGCGCGCAGACAATCGAGGATGCGACAAGGAAAATCGTTCGAATGCTTTTCATGTGGCCATGGTCTCCAAGCAGACGGGTCGCGTCATTGCCCTGCATCAACCCAGCGCCTTCCGGGTCCAGGCGACGAGATCGGATGTGACCTCGTCGCGATTGGTCTCGTTCAGCGTCTCATGCCGCGCGCCGGAATAGAGACGCATGTCGACACGCGTAAGTCCCGCCGTGCGGTAGGCGTCCGCCAATGCCTGTAGATTGGCGCCGACCGGATCGTCCGAACCACTGAAGATATAGACCGGCAGATCCTTGCGGATGCGCGCGAGCCGCTCGGGCTTCAGCAACGGGCCGAGCGCGTCGAGCAGATCGACCGCGAGCTGGTTGGTGAATTCGAAGCCGCACAGGGGATCGGCGACATAGGCGTCGACTTCCGCCGGATCGCGCGACAGCCAGTCGAATTCGGTGCGCGCCGGTTTGAAGCGCTTGTTGAATTCCCCGAACATCATCGCCTGCAGCAGCGCGCTCTTGCCCCGCGCGCCGAGCCGCAGCCGCTCGATTCGCGCGATCATGCGGCCAATGCCCGCGATCGCCGGCGGCGGGCCGTTGGAGCCGGAAAGGACGAGCGCGGCTATCGCATCGCTATGGTCGGCGACGAAATCCTGCGCCATGAACGAGCCCATGGAATGGCCGAGCAGAATGATCGGCGACCCGGAATGCTCGGCCGAGATGCGGCGGTTGAGCGTCCACAGATCGCCGATGCATTTGCGCCAGCCGTCGCGTTCGGCGAACAGACCCAGGTCGCCCGCGCCTGCGGTCTGACCATGTCCACGATGATCGTTGGCGTAGACGCCGAAGCCCTGCGCCGTCAGCACTCGCGCGAGACGCGCATAGCGGGCCGCATGTTCGGCGAGGCCATGCGCGACCTGGAAAATCGCGCGCGGCGCATCGTCCGGCAGCCAGCGGTATGTGTGGAATTCTGCGCCATCGTCCGCTTTCACCCGGAAGGTGTCGGCGCGCATCTCAGAAGGCCTTGAAGGTGATGATCGTGCGCGTGTCCACGATGCCGGGGATGGTCTGCACCTTCTGCCCCACGAAATGCCCGATGTCCTCCTCGCGATCGAGATAGAACTTGGCGAGAATGTCGAAGTTTCCGGCGATGGAATAGATTTCCGAAGCGATCTCGGCTTCGGCCAGCGCGCTCGCGACCTCGTAGGTGCGCCCGAGCGCGCATTTGATTTCGACGAAAAAGGTCTGCATTCCCTCACCCCGGCCCGTTCGGCCCACTTTGCCAAGCCTGCCCTGCCAAAGCTACTTTGCAATGGCTACTTTGCTATGACTTCCACATCGCGGTCGAGTGTCGATTGCACCTTGAATTGCGCCTGGTAGGTCTTTCCCTCGTGCCGGGCGATGGCGACATATTCGCCCTCGGCCAGGACCAGCGCCGGAAATGCGCCGATCAATTCGCGGATCACGTCGCCGCCGGGCGTCAGAACCGAGAATGACGTATTGGCCAGCGCCTCGCCACCGGGCTGGTTGACGAGCTTCAGCGTCATGGTCGCCGCGCGATGCTTGAGCGTCGCGTCAGTCTCCTTGCCGGGCTGCACGCGCAGGTCGGTGGTGACGATCGAGTTGGTGGCGGACGCCGCGCCCGAAGTCGTCGAATTGCCGACGTCGTAGAGGGTCGAGACGATATGGTATTGCCCCTCCGGCAGGCAGATGAGTTCGCCCGGCTTGCCCTTGTCCACGACGAGCTTGGCCTCGGAATTTCCGGGCGCCGGAACATAGATCGCAATCGAGATCTTCTGGGGCGCGATGGCCTGGTCGCCCAGCATGGTCGCGATCTTCAGGGCGCCCGCGTTGAGGACGATGCGCTCCGTCGTCGAACGCGCATCCACGTTCACGCGCTTGGAGGCGCCGGCGAGGCCAAACGCCGCGTGGACGATATAGGCGCCGCTCGGCAGCGCGAACCTCGGCGCGGCGGCGTCCGATTCGGCGACGATTTTGTGCGTGCCGTCGGGCTGCGCGCGTTCCTCGAAAATGCGCCACTTCAGCCCGGCCCGGACGGGCTGGGCCTCTCCGGCCCCGAGCACGGCCGACATATAGAGCGTACCTTGCGCGGTCTCCGCAGGGCCGGATTGCGGCAAATTCGGCCCGAAGGCGCCCGGCCCGAAGGTCGGTAGCCCCTGCGCTTGCGCCAGAACGGGCGTCAGGATCGCGAAAAGGCCGGCAAGCGCCAAAAGCCGGGCGGTCGGGAGGCGGATCGAGAACATCTCGTCAGCCATGGCCGGCGAATAAGGCGAGGTCAAGGATCGGCTCTCGCTCGCCGGCTACCGGCGCCCCCCGACAGAAGCGCCGTCCCGTGTATATTGTTACCAGCGGAGCCCTCCGTCGCGCGGCGGAGGCTGGAGCGGGGGCGGCGATGAAGAAGCTTGCGATCAAATCCCTGGCCGAGCTCGAGGACAGGAAGCCCGCCTATGCGTTGGTCGGCGAGGTCGATCTCGTCGTCGTCAGGCATGACGAGGCCGTCTCGGTATTCTACGGCCGCTGCCTGCACCGTGGCGCCTTGCTGGCCGATGGCCATGTCGATGGCGACAATCTGATCTGCGGCGTCCACGACTGGGACTATCGCCTCGACACCGGCGTCAGCGAATACAACAACGAAGAGGCGCTCCGGAAATTCTCGTCCGCCATCGAGGACGGGCAGGTCTGGGTCGACGCGGACGAAATCGCCGATTGGGCGAAGTCCCATCCGCAGCCCTACCGGCGCGACGAATATCTCGGTCTCTACGCGGACGTTCACGGGACGGAGGACGAACCGCACGTCAAACTGATCCAGAATTACGCGAAAAACGGCCTGCGCCGGACCGGACATCACGGCGTCGTCGAGGCCATGGGCGTTCCGCGCCGCCTGCTGCCCGACTGGGACGACCTGCAATTCGTCACCGCTCAATTGCACCGCCTGCCCTTGCTCGACGACGAGCCCGTCGGGACAGACGTCGTGATCGGGCCGAAGGCGAAAAAGCCGCTGCGTCTGGCAATTCCGTTGTTCGTCTCCGACATGAGCTTCGGCTCGCTGTCGCAATCCGCGAAAGTGGCCCTTGCGCTCGGCGCGGAGCGGGCCGGAACGGGCATATGCTCCGGCGAAGGCGGCATGCTGGCCGAGGAACAGGCGAGCTGCAGCCGCTATTTCTACGAACTGGCTTCGGCCCGCTTCGGCTTCTCCTGGGACAAGGTGGAGCGCGTGCAGGCCTTCCATTTCAAGGGCGGACAGGGCGCCAAGACCGGCACGGGCGGGCATCTGCCGGGCGAAAAGGTCAAGGGCAAGATCGCCGAAGTGCGCGGCCTTGCCGAAGGCCAGCCCGCCATCTCGCCAGCGCGCTTTCCGGACTGGACCGACCTGTCGCAGATCCGCGAATTCGCGACAGAGGCGCGCGAGCGGACCGGCGGCATTCCGATCGGCTACAAGCTCTCGGCGCAGCATGTCGAAAAGGATATCGACGCCGCGCTCGATGTCGGCGTCGACTACATCATCCTCGACGGTCGCGGCGGCGGCACCGGCGCGGCGCCGCTGCTGTTTCGCGACAATATTTCCGTGCCCACGATCCCCGCGCTGGCGCGCGCGCGCCGCCACCTCGACCGTCTCGGCCGCAGGGACGTCACGCTCGTCATCACCGGCGGCCTGCGCAAGCCCGAGGATTTCGCCAAGGCGATGGCGCTCGGCGCCGACGCGGTCGCCCTGTCGAACGCGGCCTTGCAGGCGATCGGCTGCCTGGGCATGCGCGCCTGCCACACCAACAATTGCCCTGTCGGCATAGCCACGCAGAAACCGCATCTGGTCTCGCGTCTCGCGGTCGAGAAATCGGCGGAGCGGCTCACCAATTTCCTCGCCGCCAGCGTCGAGCTGATGCAGGTGCTCGCGCGGGCCTGCGGCCACGCGCATCTGCGCGACTTCGCGATCGACGATCTCACGACCTGGAAGATCGAGATGACGCGGCTGACGGGCGTCGCTTACGGCGGGGTGGCGGGCGAGGCTTGAACCTCACGCATCGCCGCAACGCTCCGCGTCACACCTCCTCTTTCACCTGCCCGTAGGCGAGCGCGGCGAAAAGAAAGGTGCCGCCGAGGATATTGCCGACAAGCGCGGGCGCGATGCCGCCGAGCAGCGCATGCGCAAAGCTGATCTCGCCGCGCCAGACGAGAACGAACAACTCCGTGGCCCCGGCCACGACATGCGAGAGTCCACCGAGGCCGATCATGTATGTCATGATCAGAATGGCGAGGATCTTGGCGGCGCCCTCCGCGCTCGGCAGCATCCAGACGAGCGCGGCTATCATGAAGCCGGCGGGCGCTCCCCAGACAAGATGTTGCAGCGGTTCTGCCTGCGCATAGTGGCGGCAGATGTCCAGTACGCCCTCCATCTGCCGCGCCGGCAAAGCGCCCTCTCGCGCAATGAACCACGCCGCCAACAGGCAGCCGAGCATATTGGCGACAAAGACGACGAGCCAGAGTCGCCCCGTCTTCGCGAAATTCTCGCGCGTCGGCGAGAAGAACAGCGGCAGGATCGGCGTGATCGTATTCTCGGTGAAAAGCTGCATGCGCCCGAGAATGACCACGAGGAATCCGACGGCGTAACCAAGGTTGGAAACGGCGGGCGTCCAGTCGGCCGTCGGCAGCACCGCCTCGAAAAATCCCTTGCAGAGCACGGCGAGGCTGATGCCGAAGCCTGCCGCAACGCCAGACCACCAGAGCGAGGCCAGCGGACGCGAAAGTTCGTGCTCGCCGCTCATACGGATCGCTTCGAATACTACCGGCGCCGGCGCCGCCGCAATGCGTCGCGCCTGCCGCATCTCGGCAGGCGCCAGCGCGCTCTGGCTATTCTCGGGCGCGACGTCGGTTTCGCTCATGGGGCCCCGTTCCTGCATACGAGATGAAGACCAACGCGCATGCGAAACGTTGGTCCAGTGTCAGCCCGCGCGCTTCACATCCGGCGCCGTCGCCTCGTCGGCGAGCATCGCCAGCGCCTCGTCGAGCCCCATCGACTGTTGCGCCTGCGAGCCGAGACGGCGGATCGATACGGTGCGCTCCGCTGCTTCCTTGCGGCCGAGAACGAGAAGAACCGGAATCTTGGCGAGCGAGTGTTCGCGCACCTTGTAGTTGATCTTCTCGTTGCGCAGGTCGACGTCGACGCGCAGCCCCTTTTTTCGCGCAGCCGCGACGATCTCCATCGCGAAATCGTCGGCCTCCTGCGTGATCGTGGCGACCACGATCTGCAAGGGCGCGAGCCACAGCGGCATATGCCCGGCGAAATGCTCGATCAGAATGCCGGTGAAGCGCTCCATCGAGCCGCAGATCGCGCGATGCACCATGACCGGCGGCACCTTTTCGCTGTTGGCGTCGATGTAGAAGGCGCCGAAGCGTTCGGGCAGGTTGAAGTCGACCTGCGTCGTGCCGCATTGCCAGTCGCGGCCAATCGCGTCGCGCAGCACATATTCGAACTTCGGCCCGTAGAAGGCGCCCTCGCCCGGATTGATCGAGGTCTCGATCATATTGCCGCTCTGCGCCTTGATGCGGTCGAGCACCCGGCTCATCACGCCTTCGGCGTGATCCCAGGACGCATCCGATCCCACGCGCTTTTCGGGCCGTGTCGACAGTTTCACGACGAGTCGGTCGAAGCCGAAGTCGCCGTAGACCGAGAGAATGAGATCGTTGATCTTGAGAATCTCGGCTTCGAGCTGGTCTTCCGTGCAGAAGATGTGCGCATCGTCCTGCGTGAAGGCGCGCACGCGCATGACGCCATGCATTGCGCCCGACGGCTCGTAACGATGCACGACGCCGAATTCCGCCATGCGCAGCGGCAGCTCCCGATAGGAGCGCAGCCCGTGCTTGTAGATCTGCACATGGCCCGGGCAGTTCATCGGCTT
>JAGRKN010000049.1:13269-15223 GCA_020442275.1 Rhodoblastus sp.
GCGAACATGTTGTCGGAATACCAGCCCCAATGGCCCGAGGTTTCCCACAAAGCCTTGTCCATCACCTGTGGCGCATTGACCTCGTCATAATCGCCGGCAAGGCGCCGCCGCATGTAGGAGACGAGAGTCTGGAACAGCGTCCAGCCCTTGGGGTGCCAGAAGATCGCGCCCGGCGCCTCTTCCTGGAAATGGAACAGGTCCATTTCGCGACCGAGCTTGCGATGATCGCGCTTCTCGGCCTCCTCGAGACGATGCAGATAGTCGTCGAGATCGGCCTTCTTGGCGAAGGCGGTCGCGTAGATGCGCTGGAGCATCGGCTTGGTCGAATCGCCACGCCAATAGGCGCCGGCGACCTTCATGATCTTGAAGGCCTCGCCGATCTTGCCCGTCGACGTCATGTGCGGGCCGCGGCACAGGTCGAGCCAGTCGCCCTGCTTGTAGATCTTCAGGTCCTGATCGGCGGGAATGGCTTCCACCAGCTCGACCTTGAAGGCCTCGCCGGCCTTTTCGAAATGCGCGATCGCCTCGGCCCGCGTCCAGACTTCCTTGGTGAAGGGCCGGTCCTTCGCCACGATCTCGCGCATCTTCTTCTCGATCGCGGCGAAATCCTCGGGCGTGAACGGTTCGGCCCGATAGAAGTCGTAGTAGAAACCGTTCTCGATCACCGGCCCGATCGTCACCTGCGTCCCCGGAAACAGGGTCTGCACGGCTTCCGCCAGCACATGCGCGGCGTCGTGGCGGATGAGCTCGAGCGCGCGCGGATCTTCGCGCGAAACGAATTCAATTCGAGCATCGCGATTGACGGGATCGGCGAGGTCGACGAGTTCGCCGTCGAGCGCCATGGCGACGGTGCGCTTGGCGAGAGACGGCGAGATGGATTTGGCGATGTCGAGGCCCGAGACGCCGGGCTCATAGGCGCGCGAGGCGCCATCGGGGAAGGTCACCGAGATCATGTCTGCTCCTTGACGCTCACTCGCCGATACAAATCGGCGTAAGCCGCGCGGGCTGCCCGCGCAAAGCGCCTTCTAGAGCGCTGCGCGCAAAAGGGAAAGTCAATATTTGAGCACGGCCGGGCCGGCGCTGCATCGGAAACTGGCGCCCTTGCCGATTGCGCCATCTTGGGCCTAAGTCCTGTCTGAGATTTTTCAACCCAGGCGCGCATGTCCAGGCAGGACCTGAAACTCTTTCTTCTCGGCCTTGTGGGCACGTTGCTGATCGGCAGCGGCGCCTGGCTGGTCGTCGATATGCTGCAATCGTCCGCCCCTCGGGAGGCCGCGCCGCCGCCGGTCGTCATCGCGCCGGAGGCGTCGACGAAGACCGCGCCGCCGGTCGATTCCGCGCGAAAGGATGTCGAGGACGCGGTCGCGAGCGCGCCCGAGATCGCGCGCTTTTTCGATCGGCTGCGGCTGACGCTGCCGACGGACTATGAAAGCGCGATCTCCGCCCTGGTTTCCCGCCGGTCGGGCGGTGCGTCGGATTCGCCGGACTACGACCTGTCGCAAGCCGTCAAGACATTGCGCCAGTCGCGCGGAGCCCTCGCCGCCAAGGCGGATTCGGCGGCGCTCGGCCGCGTGTTCGAGGCGCAGCTCGCCGTCCTGAAGGCGCTGAGCGCGGTCGACTCGCGTCTTTGCGTCGATTTCCTCTACGGCGGCGCCAGCGAGGCTTTCCTGAAATTTTCCGCGACGAACCGCGCCCTGGTCTCCGACCTGGCGATCGCCGGCCTCGAGGCGATCCTCGATGGCAAGGAAAAGAACATCGCGCGCACGACGCCGACCGAGTCTGATTTTCAGATGTTCGAGACCTCGCTGCGCCAGAACGGCGTCGGCGCGAGCGAAATCGGCGCCCTGCTCGACGGCAAGACCCCCGATCCGCCGATTCCCGACGATCGCATGTGCGCCGCCGGCAAGACCTATCTCGAAACGCTTCGGCAGATGCCGGAAGACGTGCGCGGCCG
>JAGRKN010000049.1:15340-25803 GCA_020442275.1 Rhodoblastus sp.
GGCCCGCGCCATTGGCCGTAGCGCCAGAAATGCAGCGCATCCGCGCCCTCCGGAGAGCGTTCCGGCACAGGATCGAACCCCGCCGTCCCGCCCGGCCGACAGCGGCAAATGCGCGCAAAACCCATCCAGCCGCCGCCCCAGAGGCCAAATCTTCCGATTGCTTCGCTCGTAAAATCCGAGCAGCTCGGCAGGTGACGGCACTGGCGCCCCATGAAGGCCGAGAGCGTCAGCTGATATCCGCGAATGGCGCCGCGCGCCAGAAGCGCCGGCGCATCGCCCGGACCTCGATAGGTGAAACCATCCTTCGGCATCATATCCTGCGCGATACCTTGGCCTAACCGGCCGCGCCGGCGGCCTGCTTCGCCTCCGCCTCGGTCGCCGCTTGCGCCGTCGCCTCGAAGGTCAGCAAAGTCGAGGCGTGGCGCGCCTTGTAGTTTCGCACCGGCTCGAGCGCTGCGATATCGGCCCATTTGCCGTCCGGCGGCGGCCCATTCTCCTTCAGCATCCGGCGCACGGCGTCGCGCAGGTCGCGCAATTCCTCCGGCGTCGAACCGATCACATTGCGCGCCATGATCGAGGAGGAGGCCTGGCCGAGAGCGCAGGCCTTCACGTCATGGGCAAAGTCGACGACACGCCCCTCGTTGATCCGAAGGTCGACCGCCACCGTGGAACCGCAGAGTTTCGAATGAGCGGTCGCGCTGGCGTCCGGCTTTTCGAGCCTGCCCAGTCGCGGAATGTTCGCGGCCAGTTCAAGGATGCGCTTGTTGTAGATTTCGTCGAGCATTGGATCAGACGCCTCGGGCTAGCGAAATTCGGCTCGCGGCCCTATCTCCTATATAGTCGTCCGGCGCTCTGCCGCGAAGGGCGACGAAATTTCGGGCGTAGGTTCGAAATTCCCTTTTTGGAGGCTCCACATGGATGCGGTGGTTAAGTCCTTGAACGCCCGAAATGTTTCCAAAATTGACGCCAGACAGAAGCCCCCGCCCCCCTCGCAGGAGGAGGCGGAAGCTGCCGTGCGAACACTGCTCGCCTATGCCGGCGACGACCCGACACGCGAGGGCCTGATCGATACCCCGCGTCGGGTAGCCAAGGCCTATCGCGAATTGTTCGCGGGCTATCAGCAGGACGCCGGCGAAATTCTCGATCGCGTCTTCGAGGAGGTCGACGGCTACGACGACATGGTGCTCGTGCGCGATATTCCCTTCGCCTCACATTGCGAACATCACATGGTGCCGTTCGTCGGCAAGGCGCATGTCGCCTATTTTCCAAGCGAGGGCGTCGTCGGCCTGTCGAAGCTCGCGCGGCTGGTCGACATGTATGCGCGCCGTTTTCAGACGCAGGAAGCCATGACCGCGCAGATCGTCGAAGCGATCGAGGCGCATCTCAAGCCGCGTGGCGTCGCTGTCTATGTCGAGGCCGAGCACATGTGCATGTCGATGCGCGGCGTGCGGAAGCTGGGCGCCTCGACCGTTACGACGCGGTTCACCGGCGTCTTCCGCGATGATCCTGCCGAACAGGTGCGTTTTCTCAGCATGGCGAAGGCCTGATCGGAGCGAGCGGGCGCGCCATTGATCGGCGTGCGCGTCGCGTGGCATGGTGCGGCTGGAACAAGGGATTCCCATGCCGATCTATGCGCTCGACGAACTTTCCCCCGAACTCCCGGCGGACGGCCGATATTTCGTGGCGCCGGGCGCTCACGTCATCGGCAAGGTCCGCATTGGCGAGGATGCGAGCGTCTGGTTCAACGCGATCGTGCGTGGCGATACCGATCTCATCGATATCGGCGCGCGCGCAAACATACAGGATGGCTGCATTCTCCATACCGATCCCGGCTTCGCGCTGACGATCGGGGCGGACGCCACGATCGGCCATAACGTGATCCTGCACGGCTGCACGATCGGCGAGGGCGCGCTGATCGGCATGGGCGCGACCGTCCTCAACGGCGCGAAGATCGGCAGGAACTGCCTCGTCGGCGCAAACGCGCTCGTGACCGAGGGCAAGGAGTTTCCGGAAAATTCGCTCATCGTTGGCGCGCCGGCGAAAGCCGTGCGCACACTCGACGAAAAAGGGGCCGCAATGGGCCGGATGATCGCGGGCGTCTATGCGGCTCGCGCGAAGCGGTTCCGCGATGGCCTGAAAAAAATCGAGGACTAGTCTGGACGATGCGTTTCTCGCGGGATCTGTTTCCGAAGATCGATGGGATGCGCGAGCGCAAGCGCCAGCACCATCCAGAGATCGAGGATGAGACTTTCTGGCGTTTCTACGAGGCCTCGAAGGACTATTCGCTCGTCCACGTCGCGGGCTTCTACAACGTCTTCCAGTCCATCAACTACATCGCGCGCAATCGCATCTCCGGCTGCGCCATCGAGAGCGGATGTTTCCTGGGCGGCATCGCGATATTCATGGGCCTGATGCGCCGGCATCTGCAGCTCGATATGCCGATCATTCTGCTCGACACATTCTGCGGCCCGCCCATGGGCACGGCGGACACGTTTCTCGGACGCGCGATCCGGACCGTCGCGCCGCTGCCGAACTACGAAGTGACGATCAAGGAGCACATCACGCGCCATCTGGGCGGGGTAGACGGCTATACGTTCGTGAAAGGCGAAGTCGAAACGACGATCCCGACGCTCGAAGTCGGAGATGTCGCGCTGTTGAGGCTCGACACGGATTTCTACTCGTCGACATCGGCCGCGCTGAACGGCCTCTATCCGAAGCTCGTTCCCGGCGGCGTTCTCATCGTCGATGATTACGGAACCTTCGCGGGCGCACGAAAGGCGACCGAGGATTACTTCGCGACGCTCGAGCGCAAGCCGCTTCTCAACCGCATCGACACGGGCGTCTGGGCAGGCGTCAAGCCGTGAGCCCCGCGAGCTAGAGAACGATATCCTCGTCGAACTCCTCGATCGGGATGAGACGCGAGAATTCGACGGCCAGGCCGCCGTTGAAATGGCGCACCACGCGGCCGGAGCGGCGCCCGATCTCGACACGCGATCCGACCCGCGGCAGCGGCTCGCATTTCAGACCAACGCCGGACACCGAGACGTCGACGACCTCCACGCGCAGTGTCTTGCCGCCTTCGATCAGCATCTCGGCGCTTTTCCGTTTCGGCACGATGCGTTTGTGCCGGCGGCTGGCCGCGCCATCATCGGTCTCGCTATTGGCCATCCAGGTCAGAAGGTCGGCGACGCGCTCCCGCTTGCTGGCAGGAAGCATCAAGGCGACAGCAAAGCCGACATCGACGTGGCGGACGATCATACCCTCGAGTCGACCGAGTTCCTCGAAATAGAAGACCACACGCTCGCCGACCGCGCCTTTCGTCGGTCCTGCGACCAACAGACCGCCGGGCGAAGCGTCAACGGTTCGGCAGGGAAACTCCCGCTTGCTTTCGAGCATATACCGACCGGCGATCGACACTCTGACGCGCTGATGGCGCCGTCGTTCGACCGCTTTCGGACCCATTCTCGAAACTGGCAGAGACAAGACCTGTCCTCTTCGCACGCGTGATGCGGCAAACTCTAGGACCGCTTGGTTAATAGGCGCTTACCCATCGAGAAGAGACACAAGTGTTCGGTAAAGAAACTTCTCGATCAATCGGCGTCATGACAATCCTCCCTCGATCAGCCGGAGACTTGGTTGCGCCCGCTTGCGTCGATCCAGTGCGCCGGCGGGGCGCGGCATCAACGGCAGGTGGTCCGACGGGCGGGCGCTCGACAAGATGCGCAGTGATCGTAATTCCAGTCTTTCGATCGGCAACAAGCCGACCCATTCCGGCCGACGCGCCGCCGCGAGCGATCCGAGCACCCGCGCATGCGTGCGACCATGGTGCCTGAGCGGCAGCAGAAGCAGTTCCAGATCGATGGGCGGGCGCCCCGGCAAGGCGGACTGTGCGCCGGCGACGATCGGACAGGCGCCATCCATGACGGTCAGGAGGACGGCAGCGACATTGGCGCGATCCGCCCCCCACAGGTCGAGAAAGGAGCGGCCCTTGAGATCGCGCGCCCACAGCGCATTGATGCGCGCTCCGCTCAGACGCAGGGGAAACAAGCCGTCGCGATCGGCCTCGATCATGAAAGTATCGGAAAGGACCGACCGTATCGCGGAAGGATCGATTTCGGCGCGATCGGGCGCCGCGCGCTGGCGGCGCAGCCCGTTCCAGTACGAATAGAGTTCCCGCGTCGCCTGTTGTCTCATTTTTCGTCGCGCCCTGCCTGAACCGGCATGTTTTCATTCGGCACAGACGGGAGAGCCCATTCGCGCCGTCGTCGACAGCAGCAGGGCGCGTGCCATCGCCGCGCGCGTTAACGCTAATGCGCCGTATCTATTGCGCCTTTGTCTCAACAGTGAGAAAAAACAATGAAGACGCTGCGACTTGGCCCTTCGGCTCCGGGTCAGGTCGCGAGCAGAGCGGGTTGTGTTGTCCCGCGACGTGGCACATCGGTGGACACAAGCATTAACGCGCTTGTGTTGGCGGTGGCACAAGGCTCCTCGTTCGAGGGGAAGAACCCGGCTCAGGTTCTTCCCCGGTGCTATCTCCCCATGACACAGCTGACTGATTCTGAACGGCAATTTGCCCACGCCGGAGATGGCGCGCTGGCAATCGTCCTGGTGCTCGTCCTCGTTCACCTGCTCCGCCAGTTGCTTGAGCCCGACATCGACTTCCGGCTCGTCGCCGACTTCGCCTTCACACCAGCCAATTTCAGCGCGAGCTTTGCTTCCGAAGACATTTGGCGCGCCGCGCGGATGGCGGTCGAACGCGGCGAGGCGTCGTCGGCTGAGGTCGCTTTATTGATTGGTCTCGCGCCCCGCTGGTGGACGCCATTGACCTATTCCTTTCTCCACGGCGGCTTCACGCATATCGCGGTCAACGGCGTCTGGCTGCTCGCCTTCGGGACGGCGGTCTGCCGGCGCTTCGGCGTTGTTCGATTTCTCCTCTTCTACGCCTTCGTTGCGATCGCCGGCGCCCTCGCCTTCTATCTGGCGCATCCGCTCGGTCTACAGCCGGTCGTCGGCGCCTCGGCCGCCATTTCAGGCGCCATGGGCGCCGCCGTGCGTTTCGCCTTTGCGCCAGGCGGTCCGCTCGGCGGCGGCTTTGCCCCGCCACGGGACCTCGTCGCCTATCGACGCCCCGCGCCATCGCTGCGCGCACTGTTCGTAGACAAGCGGACCATGACGTTCATCGTCCTCTGGTTCGTCGCCAATTTCCTGTTCGGCGCGGTCGCCCCGACAGGCGCCGACGGCGCGTCGATCGCCTGGGAAGCGCACATCGGCGGCTTCCTTGCCGGCTTTCTCGGCTTCCGCCTGTTCGATCGTCCGATGTGAACCCGCCGCGTGCCGCAGGAGGTCGCGAAAGCGGCTTGCGCGCCTGAAGGAAGCAGCGCATCTTCTCGCAAAAGACGGTCTAGAAACCGCCCGAGCAAGGACACGAACAGCAAGAGGCCAGTTATGACTGTCGCACGCATACTCGCGATCAAGGGACGCGATGTGGTGACCGTGGAGCCGCACCTCACCTTGCGCGACGCCGCCGATACCCTTTGCCGTCACCGCATCGGCGCGGTCGTCGTTTCCGACCAGTCCCGCGCCGTCCTCGGCATTCTCTCCGAGCGCGACATCGTGCGCGCGGTTTCGTCCGGCGGCGCCTCGGCGCTCGGCGATCAGGTATCCCGACACATGACCGCCAAGGTCATCACCGCGACCGAGGAACAGCCGATCGAAACAACGATGAGCGTCATGACCGAGAGCCGCATTCGCCATCTGCCCGTGCTGCGCGACGGCAAGCTCGCCGGCGTGATCTCGATCGGCGACGTCGTGAAGATCCGGCTCGAAGCGATCGAGAGCGAGCACAAGGCGCTGCGCGAATATATCGCGAGCGCCTGAGCCGGTCGGACGACGCGCGACGGATTATTTCGTCGCGCGCTTGCCGAGCAGCGCGACCATTTCCGAATAGCCGCGCGCCTGCGCGTGCCGCAGCGGCGTGACGCCCTGCCCGTCGGCGATGTCGCGATTCGCGCCGGCCTCGACGAGCGCGCGCACGGTGGCGATGTGGCGACGGCCGCCATCGCCGAGGATCACGGCCTCGATCAAGGCCGTCCATCCGAGATTGTTCACATGATCGAGCGGCGCGCCGGCGCGGATCAGTTGGCGCACGACGCCATCGTGCCCGAGATGAGCGGCGGCGATCAGGGCGGTGCCGTCATAGACGCTCGTCGTCAGCTTCGCGCTCGCGCCGGCTTCGAGCAGCGCGCGCAAGGTCGGCTCGTCGTCCTGCACCGCAGCGATCGTGACGGCGTCATAGCGCTGGTTGTCGAGCAGAGCATGATTGGCGCCGGCGGCGATCAACGCCTTCACTGCATCCGGACGCCGCTGAAAGGTCGCCACGTGCAGCGGCGTGCGCCCGTTTGCATCTCGCGCGTCGAGCCCGCCCGCGGAAGTTAGCATCCGCAACTCTTCGATAGCTCCACGCGCGGCCGCCGCATGGAGACCGCTATACACGGCAAGCTCGACTGGCGTCGGAGGCGTCTGCGCGCATGCCGCGCTCAAACCGATAGCCAGGGCCATGGCCGCAGTCGCAATCGTTCTCATGCTCCCACCTATCCGCCGCGTTCGTCAGGCGAGCGTGAAGGAACACGCCGCGCGCTTCAAGCCGTCGTCACGGAGCGCTCGACCGCTTTGCTCATGCTCGCATGTTCGAGAATGTCGGGAAGGCGTCGACGCGCAATCTCGCGGCCGATCTCGATCATCTCGGCCGCGCGATGAAAATCGAACAGGCCGAACTTTTCGAGCCGCGCATTGATCAACACGTCGGGCGGATCGCCGGCGAGCCGCGAACGCGCGATGCGATCCTGCGTGATCGAAAATGCGTCGAGCATCACCGAGGCCACGCCCGGACCATCATGCGCGCCGCGCCGCAGCCGGCGCTTGATCAGCGCTGTGGGCGAAGCGACCCCGCCGAGCCAGCCGCGCCCCGCGACATCCTCGACCTTCTTGGCCAGAACGTCCGTCGTCTCGTCGCCGATGTTGCGATCGCCGATCACCGTGCCACGGAACATGGAATCCGAAACAACATTGACCGCGATGACGATGTCGGCCCCCAGCGCCCGGCAGACGGAGACGGGAATAGGATTGACCAACGCGCCGTCGAACAGCCAGCGCCCATCGACGTTCAAGGGCTCGAGCAGGCCGGGCAGCGCGTATGACGCATTGAGCGCGCGCGCGAGCGGCCCCGAGCGCAGCCAGATCTCGTGACCCGTCGAAATCTCCGTCGCGACGGCGGCGAAAGGAATGGACAGACCCTCGACCGTCTTGCCGATCAGCGCAGCCTCCAGCATCTCGCGCAGGCGCACACCGGAGAAAATGCCGCCGCCGGAAAAAGACAGGTCTAGCAACGAAAGCACGCGACGGCGCGACAGCGACAGGCTGAAACGCTCGACCGCATCGAGTTCGCCCGCCGCATAGCAACCGCCGACCAGCGCGCCGATCGACGTGCCCGCGATAATGTCGGGCTTGAGGCCCGCCGCCTCGAATTCCCTGAGAATGCCGATGTGGCACCAACCGCGCGCCGCGCCCGCGCCGAGCGCCAGACCGATCTTGGGCCGACGACCCGGCCCCGCAGGCGTCGCGACCGGCGCCCGCGCAGGCGCCAGGGACGCGGCCGCGCCACTCTCGTCGTTCCACATCGACTGGGCTTTACGCATGAACGACATCATGACCGATCTCGCTGGGCAAGGGGTGTCCCCGCTTCCTCCTCTGCCAAGGCTGATCCGGCAGCGTCGCTAGATCATTAATAAAATGGCATGTAAACGCGAAAGTTCCAGCATCGTTAGCGGTCTATGAACTTGAGCGCGCCCGTGGCGAGGTCGACAGCGCGATAGAAGCACGACTTGCGGCCGGTGTGGCAGGCGCCGCCGTCGCCGCCCGCCTCCACGCGCAGCAGGATCGCATCCTGGTCGCAATCGACGCGGATATCGACGACGCGCTGCGTCTGGCCGGACGTATCGCCCTTGCGCCAGAGCGCGTTGCGCGAGCGCGACCAGTAATGCGCGATCCGCGTCTCGAGGGTCAGACGCAGCGATTCCGCGTTCATGTAGGCGAGCATCAGCGGTTCGTTGGTGGACGCCTCGACCGTCATGCAGACGATGAGCCCGGTCGCGTCGAAACGCGGCGCGAAGACGCCGCCCTCCTCGAGGTCGCGCTTATCCTTGATCTCAGCGAAACCCGCGCTCGCCATGGCCCATCCTTTACGTCAGCGAATCTGTCATAGTCACGCCGCATGTCGCGTCGCGCCCGCCTTCTCGTCTACGCCTTCGGCGCCACGCTGGTGGCGGGATCCGGCGCGCTCGGCTGGTATATCACGCAACGCGCCAACCAGAACCGCGCGCTCGTCGCCACCACGATCGGCGACGTCACGCTCGCATACGCGCCGGCCTACGCGCGTTTCGGCGGCGGCCAGTCGGGCGGCCGGTTCGAGACCCTGGAACTCGCCGCGACCTTCCCCGATTTCCGGCCGGCCGGCGAGAGTGTGACGCCACTCGCCGAAGCCGACGGCTCCGGCAGAAACGCGCTGGTCTTCTTCACTTTCGCGCGCCCGGACCGGAAGATGGATCCGGCGGACCTCGTCGGCCTGCTCTATGCCCGCTTCCTCGAACCGGGCGTGGAGGAGACCGAGGAAGGGCTCATCAAGCGTGTCTTCCAGGACGGCTCGCCCTATCAGGGCGAGGACCTCTATTTCGCGCCCCCCGAAGGCCGCGCCTTCGCCGCCCGCTGCTCGCGCCCCACCAAACCGTCCGACGGCCTGCCGGAAACCTGCCTCGCGGTGTTTCGAGAGGGCGGGCTGGACATTTCGGTCCGCTTCGGCCGCCCGCTGCTCGCGCGCTGGGAACGGCTCGCGCCTGGCGCCCGCGCGCTGGCGCAGACCATGCTGAGGCGTTGACGGAGCCTGCTTCCGGGGAAGCACGCGACGATTGCGGCGAGGCGTCTCTCTTTATCGCGTGAAAACCGCGGGAGTCGCGCCAGCCTCCCGCGCGGAGCGGGATAATTACATGTTTTCATGAGATTTTATTCTTCATGAACAGCT
Source organism: Rhodoblastus sp. (assembly GCA_020442275.1). Taxonomy (GTDB): domain Bacteria; phylum Pseudomonadota; class Alphaproteobacteria; order Rhizobiales; family Beijerinckiaceae; genus JAJXWB01. The sequence goes on from JAGRKN010000049.1 coordinate 24,414, forward strand.
CGTCGACGAAATTCTCGCGCGCTGGTCGTCTCGCCTCGCTTGCGGGAGGCGCGTGCATGGCGACAACGGATGCACGACAGCTTGCGCCCGCGCACACCGCGCATGTCGACGGGCTGCGCGCGTCCGGCAATCGCCTGAGCCGACTGCGTGCGGCGCTTCGTCACAAAACGCCGCGAATATATACAATGCCCTGAGGTTATGGAGTTTTCTGGCGATCGCTAAACCGAACATTCAGAAGTTGCCGCTACTCCTTGGGCGTCCGAGAGGCATATCGGCTTGGAGTGGATGGTGCTGCGCGTCAAGGATTTGACCCGTTTTTGCGAGGAGCGCTCCGGCGCCGTCTCGATCATCTTTTCGATCGCCCTCGGCGTCATCGCCCTGAGCACGGGCATGGCGATCGACTATTCCAGATCGGTCGACGCCCGCGCCAAAATCTTCCAGGCCCTCGATTCCGCCGTGCTCGCGGCGGCGAGCATTCCCGGATCGGCGGGAGCCACCAGTCCCTCGAGCGCGCAGACGGACGCATTCAACGCGATACTCCAGGCGCAATTGAAGCAATTGCGCAACGTCGCCTCATATACCGGCGCCCTGAGCATCGATTCGACAGGCGCCTTCGTCGGCGTGACGACCGCGGACATCAGGATGAATTTCTCCAGGATCGTCGGGCTTTCGACCGTGCCCCTAACGCTGCGGAGCGCGGTCAATCCGAGCATCTCGCCCTCGGTCGAGATCGCCATGGCGCTCGACGTCAGCGGCTCGATGTGGAACACGGATCTGTCGGGCGTTTCGCGCATCGACGCGTTGAAGACGGCGGCCCAGAACCTCGTCGATCAGGTTTCCGCGGCGGTGAAGAGCCCGTCCACGGTCAAGATCGGCTACGTGCCGTTCACCATGAACGTCAACATCGGCACGGCCAACAGCGCCTATGTAACAGGCTCGACCGACCCGCTCTTCACCGGCACGCAATGGGCAGGCTGTGTGCTCGAGCGTCCCGTGCCCGAGCACATCAGCAACGCCTACGATGGGTCGGTCGGCGGGCCGAAGGGCCGCTGGAACGCCTACATCTATCCGCCGGAGCCGAACGGCGCGGGAGGCGGACCGACCTGCACCGTCCCCAGCAATGGGACGCCCAGCGGATACGCCTCGATTTCGCCCTACGTCGCCGGCAATCCCAATCCGCTGACCGTCGGCCCGAATTTCAACTGCGTCCGATATCCGATCCAGCCGCTATCGACTTCGCTGACGACGGTCAAAACCGGCATCAGCAGCCTCACGGCCGAAGGAAACTACGGGACCATGTTCGGACTGGGCGTCACCTGGGCCATGCGGCTCCTGACGCCGGATGCGCCCTTCCCGGGCGCCGACGCGCCGGGCTCGACACGCAAGGTCA
>JAGRKN010000049.1:25835-33958 GCA_020442275.1 Rhodoblastus sp.
CGACCGAGGCGATCTACGCCGGCAATAATATTTCTGGCTGCAAGTCGGCGCAGAACTCGACGACGCCGTACAATTTCAGTCCCGCGACGCTCAAACTGAGCGGCAAGACCATATCAACCAACGGCCCCGTCGATAATTTCTCGGCCTACGGCTATCTCTACGACAGCGACCCGCTGGGGATGAACTACACCAGCATCAACGACGTCGACGCCAGCCTGAATCCGCTGGCCCTGTCCGCCTGCAATTACGTGAAGAGCAACACCAATATCGAAATTTTCACGATCGCGGTCAGCAGCTACGCAGGGCCGGGCACGACCGTCTACAACACGTTGAGGAATTGCGCATCAGCGAACGATCACTTCTTCCTGGTGACCGACTACGCCGGGATGATCAATGCCTTCGCGGAGATCGGCAAGCAAGCGACCCGCCTGCGCCTCGTGCGCTGACAGCGACGGCGCGCAAGGCGCGCCTATTCCCCGTCGTCCTCCAGATCGAAATCCAGAATGGCGATCTGCAGCGTGTAGCTCGACCCCTTGGCGTCGTCGGCCGAGATCACGCCGAGGAAATCCTCGCCGGAATTCAGTTCGACCGAATCCGTCTTCCGCGCGCGCGCCACCAGCTTGAGCTTGTCGTTCTCGAACAGCTTGCGCAGATATTCCTGCAGCACCTCGCGGCCGACCGGGATCTTCATGGCGAAGGCGAAGGAGCGGTCGCCGTCCTCGTCGTCGAGCGTGATCGTCGCGATCCTGCGCTCGCCGAGGCTCACATTGGCCGCGTTGTCCGGGTCTTTCTGATCGGGCGCGACTCGCAAGCCGTCATTGCCGAAGGAGCGCCGCAGGAAGGCCTGAAGCTTCGCGATTTCCGCCTTGTCCACCTGAAAACCTCCGCCGCGCATTCCTGCGGCGCGCAAGCGCGCGCCTCACGGCCACGGGTTGCCAGAAACTTCCCGCCGCTTCAAGCGCCGATCAGATGTCGCTGTTCGCTTCCGCCGCCTTGGAGGCCAAAATCTGGTCCATCGTGCGCCCGGGCTCCGCGCAGCCCGCTGTGCCGACGACCTTGGCAGGCACGCCGGCGACGGTCGTATTGTGCGGCACCGGGGCAAGCACGACGGAACCCGCCGCCACGCGCGCACAATGCCCGACCTCGATATTGCCGAGCACCTTGGCGCCGGCGCTGATCAGCACGCCCCGCCGGATCTTCGGATGCCGGTCGCCGATCTCCTTGCCGGTGCCGCCAAGAGTCACGCCCTGCAGGATCGACACATCGTCCTCGATGACCGCCGTCTCGCCGACGACGAGGCCGGTCGCGTGGTCGAGGAACACGCCCTTGCCGAATTTCGCGCCGGGATTGATGTCGACCTGGAACACGGCCGACGCGCGGCTCTGGAGATACAGGGCGAAGTCGCGTCGGCCGCTCTTGAGCAGAGCATGCGCGAGCCGGTGCGTCTGCAGGGCATGGAAGCCCTTGAAATAGAGCAGCGGCTCGATCAGCCGCGTGCAGGCCGGATCGCGGTCGAACACGGCCAGAATGTCGGCGCGGAATGCCTCGACGATCGAGGGATCGGCCGCGATCACGCCCGAATAGGCATGAACGATCGCATCAGCCCCGAGATCGGGATGGTCGAGCCGCGCGGCGACGCGGTGGATGATCGCGCGCTCCAGCGTCTCATGATGCAGCACATTGGCGAACAGAAATCCAGCGAGATCGGGCTCGCGTCGCACCGCCTCCTGCGCATCGGCGAGGATGCGCGCGAACAGCGCGTCCTTGTGCTCGAATTCCAGGACCTTGGCCGAGCCGTGACTGTACGTCGCCGCCATATGCAAACTCCTCGCGCGCAGGCGCGGCGCTCACACTAGCACAGGACGCGGCTGCTGGCTTCCACGCCCTCAAGTGTGGTCGGGCGATGCTTAATCAAGGGCCCGGCCACGCCGACCATTCGCGCCGCCATCACAGTCGCGCGACGGCACGGGAAGCTTGTCGACTCACGTCGGGCGATGCGTGTCAACCCTTTGGCAAGCTTCGTGCCCGACAAAGAAATATATGTAATTTCATATGATTACGCCAGGATATCAGTTTCCGCAGCGGAGCGCGTCATGACCACCCTGTCCTCCTATCTGTCGATCGCGCGCGACGCCGCGCGTTGGCAGTCGATGACCGCCAAGGCTCCCGATGTCGCGATCCAGACGAAATATTTCGAAGCCAATATCGGCAAGGCGACCAACGCCGAGGGTTTGGTCAACAACCAGCGACTGTTCGCCTATGCGATGAAGGCTTTCGGCCTCGGCGACCGCGTCTACGCCAAGGGACTGATGAAGCAGGTTCTGCAACAGGGCGTCGGCTCGGCGACCACGCTCGCCTACAAGCTGAACGACCCCAACATATTGGCCTTCGCCAAGGCCTTCGATTTCGCGAAGAACGGCGCGCAGACGACCAGTTCGTCGACACTCGTGAAATCCGTGATCGACCAGTACACGCGAAACGCGCTGGAGACGGATCAGGCGCAGCAGAACGGCGGCGTCGGCCTCGCCCTCTACTTCCAGCGCAAGGCGCCGGCGATCACGAGCGTCTATGGCCTGCTCGCGGACAAGAAGCTGCTGAAGGTCGTCCAGACCGCGCTCGACATTTCACCGATGACGGCTGTCATGCCGATCGACCGGCAGGCGGCGATGCTGTCGAAGAAGATCAAGGTCGCGGACTTTCAGGACGCGACGAAGCTGCAAAGCTTCATCGCCCGCTTCGCCGCGCAATACGACTACAAGTACGGCGACGCAGCGGCGACGGGCTCGGTCTATGCCAACGCCATCCTGCTCGGCGCCTCTCAGGATTCGGGCGGCGGCGTCGGCGGAACCCTGCTGCAGGCGATGCAGGCCTATCGGGCATATTGAAGATCGCCGGCGCGACAGGTTTGGGCGCACTGTCGGCATCACCCGGCAGGCGCCGAAGACATTCGATCGCCTCGTCGCGTCTTGGGTTGTAAGCGGTCGAGCGTTGAGTGGCGGCGCACGCCTGTCGGCGGCGTTCGCAGACAAGCACACCGTCATTCCGGCTCGAAATCGCTACGCCTCGGCCTTCTCTTCAGCAACGAAGCCTTTCCACGTGTTCATATAGTCGATGAAATTCGGCCCGAGCCTCTCGTTGCGCAAATGCGCGCGCGTAACGGGAATGGCAAGGGCGCGGAAGCCCGGATCGGCGGCGACCTTGCGCGGGAAATCGTGATGCAGGATCGCAGCCCGCCCGATCAGCGCAAAGTCCGCGCCATGATCCAGAACGCGTCGGCAATCCGCGCCGTTCATCAACTTGCCGGCGACGCCGAGACGCGTTGCGCCGCGCGGAAGGTCCGTGAACCAATCGATCAGCGGCTTGTGTGAGAAGTCGGATTCCACCGGATCCTTGAACGTGTCCCACAGCGACATGTCGAGATAGTCGAGATCGCCGGATTGCAGCATCTCTGCGGCGAGCGCCCGTTGCTCGGACAGGCGCATGCCGAAGCGCTCCGGCGACAGACGAAGGCCGAGCTGGAATTGCGACGACGTCCGCGTCCGCACCCCCTTGATGATTTCCCGAACGATTCGTGCGCGATTGTCGAGCGAGCCGCCCCAGCGATCCGAGCGTCGATTGATATCGGCGCTGAGGAAGGCGCACAGGATATATCCATGCGCGCCGTGTATCTCGACGCCGTCGAATCCGGCCTTCTCGCAACGTACGGCGGCGGCGACGAAATCCTCGATCAATTGCTCGATCTCACCTTCGTCGAGCGCCTTGGCTCCCGTCTCCGCGTCATCCGACGGCCCGCGCGGCGCGCCGCCGATCAGTTTGGACGGAGCGCGAATGCCCGCGTGATGCAGCTGCACGGACGAAAGCGCCCCCCGCGCCCGGATGCCCTGCGCAAGCCGCGTCAGGCCGGGCAGCAACTCGTCGGAGAAAACGCCGAGTTGGCCGGGAAAACCCTGGCCGACCCGCTGCACATGCGCGGCGCAGGTCATGACCAGACCGAACCCGCCCTCGGCCCGATAGGCGAGCCATTCGAACTCGTCGTCGGAGAGCGTGCCGTCCGCATGGCTCTGCGAGTTGGTGAGCGGCGCAAGCATGAAGCGGTTCGCCATCGCGCGCCCGCGAGCGAAAGAAAGCGGTTCGAACAATTGCGACATGAACATTTCCATCAGACCGAAACCGCGACCATTCTATCCGGCGCCGGACAAATGTCAGTATGCGGTTCCGGGCGAACGGAGCGCGGGATCAAGGCGCAGCTTTGATCGCGATCGCGAAGCTTCTGGAGGCGGATGCCAGCCGCCTGCCGGGTTTCGCTGAAGTATGGTCGAAGTGTCGGACTGAATGCGAGGCCGTCGCTTTTCATGGACGGCGCACTTTTGCGCCAGTATCTGAAAAACGTGCCCGTCAACGCAACAGATCAACTTTCACCGTCAGATCTGATTTGTCGGCGCGCTGTCGCAATCGAAAAGACCGTGTCCGTTCGAAAGCGGACAACGCCCGCAAGCACCATGCGCTTGCAGCCGTCAAGCGGCTCCCTCTTGCCGCTTCGATCATGTAACGCTGCTCCTGGACAAGGGCGTCTCGAAATTTAGTTCTTCGATGGGCCGCCATTCTTCTTCATGCGATCGGCGACCTTGTTGCGCCCGAATTCGGTCAGGCATCCGCGCACGATGCGCAGCTTGCCAGAATCGTCCGCCAGATTCTCGACGGCGGAATTGACGACGAGACGCATCGGCTTGTCGCCCGAAGGTTGGATCGTCTGCTTCCACAGGATGGCCATCACCACTGTCGCCTTGACGGGATTTGTGAGGAATTCTCGTCCGGCGAACGGCAAGGCGGCATCGTCTTCGATCGGCGTGAAAATGATCTTCGCGTCCTCCGGAATTCTGTCTTTCTTGATCAGCCTCCCGTTCTCGGTGAAGTACCTCTGCTCGGGCGTGTCTTGACAAGAGCCGTAGGAAGAATGGGTCAGCGCGTCGAGCGCCGCGCGACCAGACGCTATCCGCGCCGCCGCGTATTCGTTGACGAAGTCTTTCTGCGCCGGTGTCTTCGGCCGCAGGCTCTCGTTGTCATATTCGAGCCGCAGAGACCCGATCGTCTCTGTTTGCGCGAAAGCAGGCGCAAGCGTGGAAAGGGTGACCGCGAACAAGAGCGAACCCACGGCAATATTTTTCATTCCACCCCGTCATCCGCAATAAATTCCAACGAAACTAAGCGCGAATGATAAAGAAAACGGCGCCGGAAGCTCGCTACGCCCGCGCCCTCACCCCCGCTCCGCCAGAAACGTCAGAACCGCCTCGCGATAAACCCTGTCGCCCACGGCTCGATTGTGGTCGCGGCCGGGAATGTCGACAGCCCGCGCATTGCCCATGACGGCGGCGAGCCTGTGCGCGTCGCCGGCGACGTCGTCCTTCGTGCCGACGCAGATCAGCGTCGGCGTGCGGATCGCGGCGGCTTCGGCCAGCGTCAACACCTGGCGCGAACCGCGGATGCAGGCGGCGAGCGCCTTGCGGTCGCTTTTTGTCGCCTCCGCGAAAGCGCGAAACGTCTTCTGCTGCGGATCGGTCAGCAGCTCCGGACGCTCCGTCTCCATGGCGTCCGCAATGCCGACCGGCAGGCCGACGCCGTCGACGAGATGAAAGCCGAGCCCGCCGATGACGAGGGAGCGCACGCGATCAGGGTGGTTGAGCGTCAGATAGGAGGAAATCCGCGCGCCCATCGAATAGCCCATGACGTCGGCCCGCTCGATCCCGAGATGATCGAGCAGATGCAGGCAGTCCTCAGCCATGATCCGTGTGTCGTAGGCGTTGGGCGTATAGAGTTTCGTCGACCGGCCATGGCCGCGATTGTCGAGCGCGATGGTGCGTCGCCCGTCGCCGGTCAGGGCCTTCACCCAAAGGGGAAACACCCAGTTCACCGCATGGCTCGAGGCGAAGCCGTGCACCAGCAGGATGGGTTCGTGACGATCGGTCGCGGTGGGACTTTCGTCGATATAGGCGAGGCGGACCGTGCCGGACTGGAAGAAATGCATGGGAACGAGGGCTTTTCGGGTTGCCCGGCGGGTCTAGCACGGATCGCCGCAATGCAATATCAAGGCGCAGCGTTGCGCCGCGAGGTTGCGGCTGAGGCGCCTGAGATGCGCCGCCGGCGCCAGAGGAATTCGAACATGGCTGACGACGCCACGCCGCACTTCCACAACCAGCCGGGCCTGCCCCGGGTCAGAATCGGCGCGCACAGGTTCATGTGCATCGGCGCCCTGCCCCCCTTCGACCATCCGCACATCTTCATCGACATGGGCGATAGCGCGGAGACGGTGTGCCCCTATTGCTCGACGCTCTACGTCTACGACGCCGCCCTGAAGGGCCATTCCGACCCCGCCGAGTGCGAATTCCGCGGCGCCTGAGAGAGCTCTTCCCATGGCCGACAACCCCGTCATCGTCGCCGGCGCAGGCGTCGGTGGCCTGTCGGCGGCGCTCGCGCTGGCCGCCGCCGGCCGCTACGTCATCGTGCTCGAGCGCGCGCCCGCGCTCGCCGAATTCGGCGCCGGCCTGCAGCTCGCCGCCAACGCCACGCGACGGCTCGCCAGATGGGGCGCGCTCGACCGCCTGCAGGAAATGGCGACAGCGCCCGAGGCCGTCGACCTGCGCGCCGCCCGCGACGGCGCCGTCATCGCGACCGTGCCGGTCGGCGAATCGCAGACGCGCTGGGGCTCCGTCTATCTCGTCGCTCATCGCGCCGATCTTCTGACGTCCCTGACCGAAACGGCCGCGGCCTCGCCCCGGATCGAAATCCGCCTCGGCTGCAGCCTGGAAGGCTGGCATGCCGACGAGGCGGGCGTACGGGTCCATATCGAAGGCCGACCGGACCTGACCGGCGCGGCGCTGATCGGCGCGGACGGCCTGCGCTCCCGCGTGCGCGAAAGCCTGGCGCTGACCGCCCCCGACGGGCCGCGCTATTCCGGCCGGACATCGTGGCGCGCCCTGCTGCCGGCCGGGAGGGTTCCAGCGGCTATGCTCGCGCCGCGTTCGAACCTATGGCTCGGCTCTGGCGCGCATCTCGTTCACTATCCGCTGCGCAAGGCGAGCGTTCTCAATCTCGTCGCGGTCGTCGAGGACGAGTGGACCGACCTCGATGCCCCCGATTTCTGGGCCTCGCATGGCAACGCCGCATTTCTGGCGTCGCGCTTCCAGGGCTGGAGCGAGGAAATCCGCGGTCTGATCTCCGCCGCGCCGGAATGGCGGCGCTGGCCGCTCTACGAGCGCAAGGCCGTCCGGACATGGGCGCACGGCCGCGTGGCGATCCTGGGCGACGCCGCCCACGCCATGGCGCCCTTCCTCGCCCAGGGCGCCGCCCAGGCGATCGAGGACGCCGACGCGCTCGGCCTCGCCTTCGCGGCTCACCCCCGCGACGAGGCGGCGGCGCTCGACGCGTACCAACGGGCGCGGGTGCCGCGCGCCAACCGGGTGCAGCGCGCCTCCCGCCTGCAAGGCTTCGTCTATCACCTGTCGGGACCCGCGGCCTTCGTGCGCGACACGACCATGCGCGCGATCGGTCCGGAAGGCATGGCGAAGGCGAGCGACTGGATTTATCGCGAATAAATGGAACACAACCGCCGGCGACATTGTCCGCCCGGTTTGACATCGGCCAAGCAAGCCGGAATGGTGCGAAATGCTTATGAGCAAGCAAGGACCGCCGGCCAAACGTGCTTACCTCTGACGCAAACAACCAGCTCGCCTCACTCGATCGCGAACTCATCGAGCAGCGCGTTCGCGCTTTGTGGGAACTGCGCAGCCGTGGCGAGGTTACCAGCCTTGCCTCCCTGCTGGCGCATGACTGCGTGTATTCGGGCAAGACCTGGTTTGAAAAGCCCGTCGACATCCGCCGCGATGGCCGCGACGCCTGCCTTGAATGGGCGCATCAGCTCAATGCGATGGTGCAGCATGTCGAGACGGAAATTCTCTACCTCATCATCGAGGGCGAACGGGTCGCCGCTTGCCGGAGGATGAGATTCCGCGAGCGCGGCTGCGGCCGGATCGAGGAAGTCATCATCTGCAGCTACACGCGGTTCAGGGGCGGCGAGATTGTCGAAATCGTCGAATACCCGGACACTCTGGCAGTGAAGCGTCTGCTCG
>JAGRKN010000304.1:0-1987 GCA_020442275.1 Rhodoblastus sp.
ATCCAGGACAGGCTGGTTCCGCTGCACGCCGCCACCTTCCTCGAGGCCGGCGTCACCGGCGCCAAGACGGGGCTCAGCTTCCTGGGTCGCGCGAGCGAGGAAGTGCGCCTGCCGCTCGTGCCGTCGACGGAAGCCACGAAGAAGGCCATTCGCGCTGCGATGGTCCATGCGGGCGTGTTGAACGCTTAGCTGTAGAAGAGCGCTCCGGGCTGAGCCCGTCATTGCGAGGAGCGAAGCGACGCGGCAATCCAGAGCCGGGTCGTTGCTCTGGATTGCTTCGCTCCGCTCGCAATGACGGACCAAGGATTGCAGTTTGGCCGAAAAACCCAAATCCAACTTCAAGGTCGCCTCCGACAACCGCAAGGCGCGGTACAATTACGAGATCGGCGACAAGATCGAGGCGGGGCTGGTTCTCACCGGCACCGAGGTGAAGTCGCTGCGCACCGGCAAGGCGACGATCGCGGAGAGCTACGCCAGCGTCGACCGCAATGGCGAGATGTGGCTGATCAACGCCACGATCCCGGAATACGGCGGCGGCAACCGGTTCAACCACGAACCGAAACGTCCGCGCAAACTGCTGCTCAAACAGCGCGAGATCGCGAGACTGTCGCAGGCCGTGCAGCGCGAGGGCATGACGCTGGTGCCGCTGCGCGTCTATTTCAACGATCGCGGCCGGGCCAAGATCGAAATCGCCATCGCGCGCGGCAAGCAGTTGCACGACAAGCGCGAAACCGAGAAAAAGCGGGATTGGGCGCGCGAAAAGGGCCGCCTGCTGCGCGACCGGGGTTAGGAGTCTTGCGATGACGGGCCAGATGATCGGGCAGGGGGCGCCGCAGGGAGCAAGCTTCAAGCGCTCGTGCGGAACCTGCACGCTGTGCTGCAAGGTCTACGACGTGCCGGCCGTGCCGAAATCGATGGGCGCGTGGTGCCAGCATTGCGATCCCGGCAAGGGCTGCAAGGTCTGGGAGAGCCGACCAGACCAGTGCCGCGCCTTCAATTGCAACTGGATCCTGATGGACTGGCTCGACGAGGAGTGGAAGCCCGAGATCGCCAAATTCGTCTTCACGCTGGAGCCCGCCTCCGGCTATCTCCTGTTTCAGGTCGATCCCGGGCAGCCCGACGCCTGGAAGCGCGAGCCCTATTACAGCCAGATCAAGACCTGGGCCGCCGAGGGCCTTTCGCGGGCGCGCGGCACTGTCGTTTTCGTCAACAAGGCGGCGACGCTGGTGCTGCCGGATGGCGACGCCGAACTCGGCGAACTCGGGCCACAGGATCGCATCCTGATCGGGCCGGGGGCGACAGGTGAGATCAAGGTGGAGGTGAAGCGCGGGCCGAAGGCGAATTGAGCCAGCACGAACATTGTGATACTGTGATGAAATGAAAAATATCACAGTCACATTAGATGATGAAACCTATCGGCGGGCCCGCATCAAGGCTGCCGAGATGGATACGTCGGTGTCCGCGCTCGTGAAGAAATATTTGTCCCGTCTCGGATCCGAGGAAAGCGAGTTCGAGCGTCTGCAGCGGCTCGAGGAGGAGACTCGGGCGAAGATCAAGGGCTTCGATCCGACAGACAGGCTGAGCCGTGAACAACTTTACGAGCGCCGCCGGTAGTGCCCAAATTTCTTGACACGAATATCCTGATCTATGCGATTGGCGGCGAGCAATTCGTTCCCAGGAAGACCCTGCGCGCTCAGGAGATTTTGAAGGCCGGCGATTGCGCCGTCTCCGTGCAGGTGCTGCAAGAATTCTATGTCCAGGCGACGCGCGAATCTCGTGCCGGAGCAATCGCGCATGCCGAGGCGGTCGACCTGATACGCGCCTGGTCGCGGTTCCCGGTACAGCCCATGTCGCTCGAAACGCTTCATGCCGCGCTCGATATCAAGGCGCGCTATCGTCTTTCGTACTGGGACGCAGCCATTGTCGCAGCGGCGCAGTCTCTGAACTGCGAGACGCTCTTTTCCGAAGACATGGCGCACGGCATGAC
>JAGRKN010000304.1:2132-4029 GCA_020442275.1 Rhodoblastus sp.
TGCTCGGCGTGATCGCCCCAGGCGCGATGGCTCTCCATGTCGGCGAATTCGACGATGGTGACGCGCTCTCCATCCTCGGCGGTGAAGACCTTGTGCGAAACGTAGCCGGGCATTTTTCGCGCGAGCTCGCTCATGCGCATCGCCGTCGGATCGTAGTCCGCGTGGGCGTCGGGCTTGAGGCGCGAACGGAAGACGGTGACGATCATGGGCAGGCTCCTGAAGGGACAGGAGCCTAGTCTAGCGCCGGCGCGACGTCAGGCCAGTCCGGTCAGGGCCGCGCGGCGGCGGTCGCGGCGTCGCCGGCGGGGCGGCGCACCAGCCAGCTCTGCGCGAGGGAGGTCAGCGGCTTTTCGATCCAGCGATAGATGGCGAGAGCCAGCGCGACGGAAGCGAGCGTCGAGGCGATGACGAGCGGCCAGAATCCGAAACGTTCGAAATGGCCGGCAAGCCAGACCTTGCGCAGGATGATCACCGCGAGGGGATGGAAAAGATAGAGCGCGTAGGAGGCGTCGCCGACGGCGGCCGCAAACCGCATGGCCGGGCCGGTCTGAGGTTTCTGCGTGCGCAGGACGATGGAAGCGAAAATCGCGGCCATCGGCGCGCCCCAGCAGAAGAAGCGCAGGAAACCGTTGGGATCGAGCGCATCGAAACCTTCGCCGGCCGAGTGCGTGGGGTCGGAGGCGAGCACGGCGAGGGCCGGAAGCGCGAGGGCGAGCGCTGCAATGTTCGGCAGGCGCAGGCCACTGCGATGGGCGAGCGCGATGCCCATGCCGAGCGCGAATTCCAGGACGATCGGATCGCTCCAGTAAGCGAGCGCGATATTCTGCGGCTCGAAGGCGACATGGGCCAGGACGATTGCGCCGAGAAGGGCGGCGACGCCGGCGACCGCGCGCGTCCGCGGCAGCCAGAGGAAGCAGGCGAAGACGAGATAGAAGAACATCTCGTATTCCAGCGTCCAGCCGAGCGAATGGATCGGACGCGGCGCGCCGTCGATCCCGCGCGGCCAGGGCAGGAAGGCGAACGAGGAGAGGATCTCGCCGAGCGAGGGAGGGAGAACCTTGCCGGCGGCCGCGCCGCGCAACGCCGCGACGAGGAAGATCGCGGTCGCCAACCAGTAAAGCGGCACGATGCGGGCGATGCGGCNNGCGGCGGCTCATGAACTGGCCCGCGCCGCCGGGCGCGGCGAACATCTTCTCCGACGAGAAGACCATGACGAAGCCGGACACGACGAAGAACAGGTCGACGCCGGCGGCCCAGGGCAGCGCGAAGAATCGTTCGAAAGGCGCGCCGAGATCGGCGGCCGTACGGCCGGCGTCGTTCTGGGCGTGGTGGAACACGACCATCAAAGCGGCGAGGGCGCGAAGCGCCTGTATCGAAAGGAGATGCTGCATTGGCTTCAGATGCAGCAAACCAGAGCGCGCTTAACGCCGCTTTACCGGCGCCTTGTCGAGAATCGCGCGGGTGCGGGCGAAGACGGCGCGGAACATGTCCGGGGTCAGAACCCGCGTGTTCGTATTGTAGCGGGAGCAATGATAGCTATCGAGCAGGACGACCGGGCCATTGGGCGCCGCCAGCTCGAATTCCGCGCCATGGCCGAAAGGGTGGGCCGAGAGTTTGCCGCCGGCGGCGCGCACGATGCTCTCGTGCGCCACGCGGCCGAGCGCCACGACGACGTCGAGGTTTTTCATTTCAGAAAGCGCGGCGGCGAGAAAAGGCCGGCATTGCGCCATTTCGGCGGGCAGGGGCTTGTTCTGCGGCGGCACGCATCGCACGGCGTTGATGATCGCCGCGTCGACGAGTTTCAGCCCGTCGTCGGGCCGGGCCGCGTAAGAGCCTTTCGCGAAACCGAATTCGCCGAGCGTGGCGTAGAGGAGGTCGCCGGCGTAGTCGCCGGTGA
>JAGRKN010000050.1 GCA_020442275.1 Rhodoblastus sp.
CGGCCGGTGATCGGGATTTTGACCGAGCCGTCGGCGACGACCTTGAACAGGTCCTTCGCCATCTTTTCGAGCCGCGTGCGGTCGGCCAGGAAGGTGAACAGCGTCGGACGCGTGGCGAACAGCGAACCCTTCTGGCCGAGCAGGCCGAGGTTGAAGGCGTCCACCGGCCCCGATGCCGAGCCGAAGCTCGCAAAGACGCCGAAGGGCGCGAGGCAGTCGAGCGAGGCCGGGAAGGTCGCCTTGCCGACGCCGTCGTAGACGACCTGGCAGAGCTTGCCCTTGGTGATCTCCTTCACGCGCGCCGCGAAATCTTCCTCGCGGTAGAGAATGACGTGCTTGGCGCCGAATTTCTTGGCGAGCTTGGCCTTCTCCGGCGAGCCGACCGTGCCGATCACGGTCGCGCCCAGCGCCTTGCCCCATTGGCACAGGATCGAGCCGACGCCGCCGGCGGCCGCGTGCACGAGGATCGTGTCGCCCGCCTTCACCTTGTAGGTCTGGCGCAACAGATATTGCGCGGTCAGGCCCTTCAGCATGAGGCCGGCCGCCGTCTCGTAAGACACGCTCTTGGGTAGTTTCACACCGAGCGCGGCGGGAAGATTGCGCACTTCGGCGTAGCCGCCGAGCGTGCCGGAATAGGCGACGCGGTCGCCGACCTTGAAATCCTTCACGCCCTTGCCGACGGCGATCACCTCGCCAGCGCCCTCGTTGCCCGGCGTATAGGGCAGGGGCGTGGGATACATGCCGGTGCGGTAGTAGACGTCGAGGAAGTTCACGCCGATGGCGTGCTGCTTGATCTGGATTTCGCCGGCGCCGGGCGCGGGAATCTCGACGTCCTCGTATTTCAGGACTTCCGGGCCGCCCGTCTCGTGAACGCGTATCGCCTTGACCATGTGTGTCCCCATTTGCCGCGCTGTTGTCGCGCGCGTGGCGCGATCATGCTGCGCGTCTTGCGCTCTTGCAATGCCGCTGCAGTCTTCGACGAGCAAGAATGTCATCCCGGCCGAAGAGCGGGGATCCAGAACTCGGGCGCCCGTTGCTGGATCACGGATCGCGCGGCGCGCGTCCGGGAAGACAGCCGTTACAATCTCGCCAGAATGCGCGCCTTCGCGGCTTCCAGAATTCCATCCGACAAGGCGCGATCCTCGCGCGCGACGCTTCGTGCAAGGGACAGCGCGCCGACGAGTTCCGCTATCGCCGCGCGCGCGGTCACGGCGTCGGATTCCAGCGCCTGAGCCATCAAATCGATATAGCCGCGCAAGCCCTCGGCATATTTCGCCTGCACCTCGCGGCTTTCGCGCGAGACATCCGTTCCGAACGACACCATCGGGCAACTCGCACCCGCCGCGTCTCGCGCGCGCGACGAGAGATAACGCTCGACATAGAGCCGCATCGCCGCGCGACGTTCGTCGCCAGCAGGCTTCGCCGCCACCTTGCCGATCGCGCCGAGCGCGCGTTCGAAGGCGAGCGCGCAGGCCTCGGCCTCCAGATCGGCCTTGGAGTCGAAATGATTGTAGAAGCCGCCGTGGGTGAGGCCGGCGGCGCCCATCAGTTCGGCTACGCCGACGTCAACGAAGCCCCGGCGCTGGAATAGGCCGAGCGCGGCATTGACCACTTTCGCGCGGTTCTCGGCGGCCTTTTCCCTTGTGAGGCGCATGCGCTTTTCCTCGGGCTCCCCTCTTCGTGATCGCGGCGGGCTTGACACAACGATGACGATCATCATCAAATAACGATGACGCTTATCATCATAAATCCGCGTGCATCACGCGGCAAGCCTCCAGGGGCCGCCATGCTTTCAAATTCCCTCGCCGCCGCGCTATCGCGCAGGGGTGTGCATTACGGCTGGATCGTCATCGCGACGACCTTCTTCTCCTCTCTTGTGATGGCGGGCGCGGTCGGTTTGCCGGGCGCGTTCATCATTCCGCTGTCGAAGGAGTTCGGCTGGGACACGGCGCAGATCTCCTCCGCCATGGCGGTTCGGCTCGCGTTGTTCGGGTTGATGGGGCCTTTCTCCGCGGCGCTGATCGAAAAATACGGGGCGCGGCGCGTCATGGTTTCGGCGCAGGCGCTGGTGTTCGCCGGCCTCGCAGGCTCGCTCTTTATGACGAGCCTGTGGCAGCTTTTTCTGTTCTGGGGGCTGATGATCGGCTTCGGCACAGGTCTGACCGCGCTGGTGCTCGCCGCGATCATCTCGACGCGCTGGTTCACCGACAAACGCGGCCTGGTCGTCGGCATTTTGACTGCGGCGGTGGCGACCGGCCAGCTCGTCTTCCTGCCCTTCGCTTCGATGCTGATCGAAACATACGGGTGGCGGACAGCGCTCGCGCCCTCGCTGGCAGCCATCGGCCTGGCGGCGCTCGTCGTGCTGTTACTGATGGCCGAGCGGCCCTCCAGCGTCGGCCTGCGGGCCTATGGCGAGAAGGTCGACGCGCCGCCGCAGCCCGCGCCTGCGCCGCCCACCGGCAATCCAGTGATGCGCGCCTTCCGTACGCTCGGGGAAGCGGCGCGAAACCCCTCGTTCTGGCTGCTCGCGGGCTCGTTCTTCATTTGCGGACTCTCGACCAACGGCCTCGTGCAGACGCATTTCATTCCGTTCTGCGTCGATTACGGCCTGCAGGCGGTGGCGGCGGCCTCCGTGCTCGCGATGATGGGCGTGTTCGATTTCTTCGGCACGATCGCGTCGGGCTATCTCTCGGATCGCGTGGACTCGCGCAAGCTGCTGTTCTGGTACTACGGCCTGCGCGGCCTCTCGCTACTGTGGCTGCCGTTCTCGACCTTCACGATCTACGGCCTTTCGATCTTCGCAATCTTCTACGGGCTCGACTGGATCGCGACCGTGCCGCCGACGGTGAAGCTCGCGGGCTCGGTGTTCGGGCGCGAGAAGGCGGGACTGGTGTTCGGCTGGATCTTCGCCTCGCACCAGCTCGGCGCGGCCATTGCGGCGCTCGGCGGCGGCCTGTCGAAGACCTATCTGCTCACCTACGCGCCGGCTTTCTGGGTCGCGGGCGGGGCTTGCCTGCTGGCGGCCGTCTTCAGCCTGATGGTGGGACGCAAGGGAGGCGGCGCGCAGGTCGCGCCGGCGGCGGCTTGAATTCAGCAACAATCAACCGGGCCGTCATTGCGCGCCCGGCAGAATTCGGCTGGCGCCGACTTCGCCTGAAAGCGAAGGAATTCAGATACAAGGCCCGGGGCTGGATTGCTTCGTCGCTCTGCTCCTCGCAATGACGCTGCATTATCGGAGTTCCCCTTGCACGACGCCGCCACGCCCGCCCGCACCCGCACCGTTACGTGGAGCGACCCCAAGGCCATCGCCGCCATGGCCAGGGAGTACGCAGGTCTCGACCTCTTCCGCAAGCTGATGGCGGGCGACGGTTTCGCGCCGCCGATCATGGGGCTTCTCGGCCAGACGCTCGAAGAGGTCGACGAGGGCCGCGTCGTCATGAAGCTCGAAGCCGGCGAATGGCTCTACAATCCCATCGGCACGGTGCATGGCGGGGCGATCGCGACGCTGCTCGATTCCGTCATGGGCTGCGCCGTGCACACCACGCTGCCGAAGGGCCGCGCCTACACCTCCCTCGAGATCAAGGTGAATTTTTTGCGCGCCGTCACTGTTGAGACAGGCGCGATCTCGGCGGAGGGGAGGGCGGTGCATGTCGGACGGCGCTCGGCGGTCGCCGAAGCCAAGGCGTTCGACGGCGCCGGCAAGCTGGTGGCGACCGCGAGCACGACATGTCTCGTGTTCGATCTCTGATTTCCGTTAGCCATAGCGATTAACGGCGCGCCGCGGTTTACCGGGTCTTGGTCCGATACGAATGATATTTTCCTCCACCGGCGATCCGGCCGGCGGAGACACGCCCCTTGTCGCAGCAATCCCTGTCGCCACAGGTCTCGCGTTTCATCGATGTCGCGCGCTGGATCGCGGCGCTGGCCGTGCTGTTCACGCATGTGGAAGCCAATTCGCTGGTGCGGCTCGCGGAAATGCCGGCGGGTTCACGCGGAATACTCGCCTATGCCGCCTGGCTGCTCTACGGCTTCGCGCATCAGGCGGTCGTCGTCTTCTTCGTGCTCTCGGGCTTTCTGGTCGGCGGCGGCGCACTGAAGGCTGCGCGCGCGGGAAAACCGTTTCTGGCGACCTATCTGATCGACCGCACCACGCGCATCTACGTCGTTCTGCTGCCAGTGCTGGCGCTGACCGCGCTCATCGACGCCGCCGGGCGTACGCTGTTTGCCGACACGAACGTCTATGCGCTGCCCGAATTCGCCAATCGCTCGGGCGCGTTCGAATTCTGGGCGAACGTGTTCAATCTGCAGGACACGTTCTTCCGCTATTTCGGGACCAATTCCGCGCTTTGGACGCTCGCGCACGAGTTTTGGTATTATGTCGCCTTCGCGCTTCTGATCATGCCGTTCGCGCCGGCCTACAGGCCGCGCGCCCGCGCGCTCGGCCTTGCTGCCGGCGTCGCGATCACCGTGTCGATGTCGTGGACGCTCAGCTACCATCTGTTCGGTTTCGCGCTCTGGGGCCTCGGCGTCGTCGCCGCGCGCCTGTCGAAGCCGCTGGTCGAGCGGCGCGCTTTCGCCGTCGCGCTGTTTCTCGCCGCGTCGATCGGGCTCAGATTGTTCGTGCGCTATTCTCTGATCGAAATCTGGTGGATCGGCGGCATCGCGGATGCCGTCATCGCGCTGCTGTTCGCCAATCTGCTGCTGACGCTGCGCTTCGACCCCAAGCCGATCTGGCGCTGGTGCGATTGGCCCGTGCATCGCGCGCTCTCGGATTTCTCCTACTCCCTCTATGCGCTGCACATGCCGGTCGTCGTGTTCCTGTGCGCCGCCGCGCAGCATTTCCTCGGCTTCGGTTTTCGTATGGCGCCGACGAGCGCGGCGCACTGGCTGGTCTTCGCGGCCACCCTCGTTACGGCGGCCGGCGTGACCTGGGGTTTCTCGCGCCTGACGGAAGCGAAGACCGACATCGTCCGTCGTTTCGCGCGAAACCTGTTCGAAAAGCGGCCGCAGCCGCAGGTGACGGGCGCGCCCGCAAAAGGCTAGTCTGCGGGGCATGGCCTCGCTGTACGACCGATACATCCTGCCGCATCTCATCCGCTGCGCCTGCGGCGGGCGGCCGATCATGCGACAGCGCAAGAAGGTCGTGCCGCGCGCGATGGGACGCGTGCTGGAAATCGGTATCGGCGGCGGGCTCAATCTGCCCTTCTACGATCCCGCGCGCGTCGAGAGCGTGACCGGCATCGATCCCTCGCCCGAACTCTGCGCCATGGCGCAGCAGGCGCCGCGCCCGAAGGGGCTCGTCGTCGAGATCAAGGAGGCCGCTGGGGAAACGCTGCCGTTCGAGGACCGGTCGTTCGATACGGTGCTGGCGACCTACACGCTCTGCTCGGTCGCGGCGGTGGACCGGGTTCTGGCGGAAGCGCGGCGCGTGCTGAAACCCGAGGGCTCTTTTCTGTTTTGCGAGCACGGCCTGTCGCCCGACGGCGAGGTCGCGCGCTGGCAGCGGCGGATCGACCCGGTGTGGAAAAGGATCGCCGGAAATTGCCACCTGTCGCGCCCGGTGACGCAGACCTTTACCGCCAACGGCTTTGCGATCGCCGATGTCGATACGATGTACCTGCCCAGGGCGCCGCGCTTCGCCGGCTGGAACGAATGGGGCAGCGCGCGGCCGACGTGATCGAGCCGCAGGCCGTCTGACCCGCGGCTCTATTCATCCGCGCCAAAAGATGGCGCTGGCTTACGCCCGTTCGCCCTGGAAGGTCGAATCGCCGAACGGTCCGAGCGTGACGGCGCCCGAGAGGGTATCGCCGGAAACCTTGCCCTTGAACGTCAGCGTCATCGGCATGGGAGAGGTGATGTCGATCGACCAGCTCGCTTCGTCGCCGTTGACCGTTCCGTCGGCGATGGCCTGCGCGCCCTGGGCGCCAGCCTGCGTGCCGGTCAGGCTCGAGCCGGAGGACGTGACCTCGAGCGTCGAGGATTGCGCGCCCATGGGCGTGTTGACCGTCAAATTCCACTTGCCGTCGATGGCCATCGTCGTCTCCCGGATATCCTTTCACGGCCGCAAATCGGCCAGTGTGAGGCGCAGACGATAGGCCGTTTAGACATAAACAATCAACTGGCGACAGGTGTCCGGCGCCGACTTTGGGCGGTGCGGGTCGACACTGCGGCAAAGCGTGAACCTCGCCATTGAGGGCGTGACGGCCGGTCGGGCCGCGATGGAGGTTCTCATGTCACGAGTTGCGCTCGCCGTAGCCATGCTCACGCTGCTTGTCGCAGGCGGCGCCAGGGCCGAATGCAAATACCCGGTGTTCGACTTCTTCCCCGAAAAGAACGGCGGCGTGACTGTCGACACGATCGCCGTCGCCGGCACACCCTGCACCCATAATTTCAGGGAGGGACCGGGCTATCGGTTCACTAGCGTCGGGGCCGCGCTCGAACCCGAGCACGGGCGGCTTTCGAAACAAGGGCGCGCGCGCTTCGTTTACACGCCCAAGGCCGGTTATTCCGGCAAGGACGCCTACATGATCCAGATCTGCGCGACCAAGGGCGAGCAGAAGGGCTGTTCTTCGATCGCGTTCCTGGTCGAGGTCAGGAACTGATGGCGGCAGTTCGAAAAAAAATCGCCCGGCATGGGCCGGGCGGGGAAGGGAGGAGGTATGAAAGGAACATAGGCGACGCCCGCCATGCCGGCTGTGCGGCGGCGCACGCGACGCGTTTTCGAAATCCTTCTTTAGCGCGCATCCAATAGGCTTGCGCGAAAGCGCGGCTTCGTTCAGCTTGAGCGTCGCGACTGTGGCGTCCCGATAGGGGTGGAGCATGCGTGGACACGGGGCTGGCGCCGCGCGTTCCAACCGGGGTGACGGATCGGCCTATGTTCGAACGCGACGATCTGGCGTCGGTTTTCCGCATCTGGTCCAATCTCATTGGGCTCGTCGCGGGGCTTGCGATCGGGCACACCCAGATGATCGTCGGCGCGCCATTGTGGGTGCTGCTGCTCAGCGTCGTCGTCGGATTGGTGGCGGGTGAAATGACCGTGCGCCGGACCCTGCGGCCCGATGCCCCGCACTATCCCCGTCAGCGCCACATCGCCTTCTTCGTCGGCGGCGCGCTGGCCGGCGGCGCCTCGGCCTACATGAGCCAGACGATCCATCTGGGCGTCGCCTCCGGCGCGGTGATCGTGGGCATGCTCGCGCTCGTCATGCTCGCCGTCTATCTCGGCTCTAGCGCCGGCCTCGGCGCGATGATCGGCAGCGTCATGGGCACGCTCTACTGGGTCATCCCGCCGCACGACAGTTTCGCGCTGCACGACGCCAATGGCGCGTTCCAGCTATTGACGACCATGGCCTGCTGCCTGATCGCCTTCGGCATGATCTGGGCGCAGCGCAAGCTGAACTCGACCTCGCGCGAGCCGTGACGCTTCGTTTCTTTCGAGGGATGGCGGAAGGGGTGTCTATAGTATTCGCACGCATTTGCAGGCATTCACGTGCATAGACGCGCAAGGCATCCCAAATGAGTTGAGCGTATAAAGGCTTGATTGCGCACGAATGTGCATTAGAATGACGTTCACAAGCTAGGGTTATAGCTGGGGACGTTTTATGGCTCAGACGCTCTACAGGCTCAGCGCGAAAACCGTCGCTTCGATCAAAGAACCGGGCCGCCACGCTGATGGCGGAAATCTTTATCTGTCTGTCAGCCGCTCCGGGTCGAAGTCCTGGAGCTTCTTCTACAAGACCGGCGGTCGGATGCGGGAAATGGGCCTCGGGTCCTTCACTGCGATCTCGCTGGCCGAGGCGCGAGAGAAGGCGCAGGCCGCGCGCCGCGATCTTGCGAACGGTATCGATCCGCTGGAGCGTAAGAAGTCGGAACGGCTGAAGCCCGCTTCCAAGACATTCGGCGAGGTCGCCGAAGACTACATCGAGGCGCACAAGTCCGACTGGAAAAACGACAAGCATCAGGAGCAGTGGCGCAGCAGCCTGAAACAGCATGCCGCCTCGCTCTGGAAAATGCCGGTCAACGAGATCGATACCGCGCAGGTCGTCGCCGCGCTTGATCCGATCTGGCTTTCAATTTCAGAGACGGCGCGCCGCGTCCGCGGGCGCATCGAGACAGTGCTGGATTCCGCGAAGGCCAAGGGCCTACGCTCTGGCGAAAACCCCGCGCGGTGGCGCGGTCACCTGGACATGATCCTCGCCAAGAAACGCAAGAAGGCGGGCAATTTCGCGTCCATGGACTATCACGACATCCCGGCCTTAATGGCTGACTTGCGCAGGCAGGATGGCATCGGCGCGCGCGCGCTGGAGTTTCTGATCCTGAATGCGAACCGGACACAGGAAGTCGCGTCGGCGCCTTGGGCCGAATTCAGTCAGACGGAGCCGACCTGGACGATCGCAGGCGCCCGCATGAAGATGTCGAAGG
>JAGRKN010000051.1 GCA_020442275.1 Rhodoblastus sp.
GCCCGCCGATGCCGACGCGCAGGGGTCCATTGAGCGAGGCCATGTTCAACTCCTGAAGAGACGGGAATATTGCGTTTCATGCCGCATGGAGGCGATGTCCGAGCGGAAGGACGCGGCGCCGAGATCGTCGAGCGAGGTTTCCGCCGCTCGCGCGCCGAGCGCCGCCACGGGGGCGGCGAGCGCGGCAAGCGCGCGCTGGCCCTGCGTCTGGCCGATCACGCTGAGGCGCACGGCCGCCGAGACGAGATTGGCGACGAAGCCGAGCGCGAAGGCTTCGCACGCGCGCGCCGCCGGAATGTCGTGCGCCGCGCAGGCGACGCCGACAGCCACGGGATAGGCGATTTCGTCGGCGAGTATTTCGCCCGCCCAGTCGACTGCCGGTTTCGACCATGCGGCGGCGATCGCGGCATGAAACGAGCGGCCCTGCTGCGCGGTCTCGAGCCGCCGCTCGGAAGATGGCGCGAGCGCGAGCGCGAGATCGTTGATTTCGCGCAACGCCCCGCTGTCGCGCGAAAATGTCGCGCGCAGCGCGGCGGCCAGAAGGATGGCGTCCGCGTGCGCGCCGCCGTGTTCGACGAGATCTGTCAGCCAGGCGACGAGCGTGGCCTCGTCGCGCACGTCGCCCGCCTCCGCCGCCCATTCGAGCCCGTGGCTGTAGGCGAAGGCGCCGACCGGAAAGGACGGCGACAACCAGATCGTCAGGAGAATATCGGGCGACACGCTTGCTCGCGGCGGCCTTCAGCCGTGCTTGTGGCCATGCCCATGCGCGTGGCCATGGTCGTGAGAATGATCATGACCGTGGTCGTGCCCGCAGGCGCAATCGTCGTGGTCATGATGATGGTCGTGGTCGTGATGATGATGCCCATGATCATGATCGTGGTGATGATCGTGCCCATGATGATCATGCCCGTGCGTCGCGGCATGCTGCGCATAGGCGCCGCCCTCGGGATCGAACGGGGCCTCGATTTCCTTGACCTCCGCGCCGAGGCCGCGCGCCATGTCGGCGATAACATGGTCGCGCCGGATGCGCAGCTTGCCGCCGAGTATCTGTGTGGCGAGATGGCGATTGCCGAGGTGCCAGGCGACGCGCACGAGATGTTTGGGATCGCGCGCGAGAATTTCGAGCAGGGGCTCAGGCGCCGACAGGACTTCGACGAGACGGCCGTCTTCCAGCGCCAGCGCATCGCCCGAGCGCAGCATGATCGCTTCGGGAAGGTCGAGCAGGAATTCGAGGCCGCGAATACCCTTCATGGCGATGCGGCGGCGATGGCGATCGTCGAAATCGAGCACGACCGTATCGACCGCCTCTTCGCGCCAGGAGCCTGCCGCCTTCACCTCGATTGCACGTATGCTCATTGCTCTTGCCTCGACTTGCTCAGAACAGCCGCGCGCCATCGGGCGCCGGCAGGTCTGGCGAAAACAACACGACCTCGCCTTCCGCATCGGGAAAGCCGAGGGTCAGAACTTCGGACATGAATTTGCCGATCTGGCGCGGCGGAAAATTGACGACCGCCGCGACCTTCTTTCCGATCAGCCTGTCAGCCGAATAGTGCCGCGCGATCTGCGCGCTCGACTTCTTGACGCCGACGCCGGGGCCAAAGTCGATCTCGAGTTTCAGCGACGGCTTGCGCGCTTCCGGAAAGGGCGTTGCCGCAATGACTGTGCCGAGCCTGATATCGACGGCCAGAAACTGCTCGAAGGAAATCTGCGGCGCCGGCGGCGCCGCGTTGTCGCGAACGAGGTGCATCACATGGTCTCGACCTTGCCGTCCGAGATGATTTCGATCTTGCGCGAGGTGATGCCCTCCGCGCCGGCCTTGCGCCAGACCTTGAAATGCTCGGCGTTCATGTGCGCCGTCAAAGCGTCGCGATTTTCCCAACGCTCGACGAACACATAGGTTCCCGGCCTCGTCACGCTCTCGTGCAGATCGTAGCCGATGCAGCCCCTTTCCTGCTGCGTCGCCGCGATGGCGATGCGCGCGGCGGCGAGAACTTCCTCCCGTTTCTCGGGCTTGATGGCGATCGTGGCGACGACGTAGATCATTCTTGTTTTCCTCCCTGTCCTCATCGCGAGGCGACGACGACCGTTAGGGAGGCAGACTAGAACAGGAAGTACCGCTGCGCCATCGGCAGCTTGTCCGCCGGCTCGCACGTCAGCAGCACGCCGTCCGCCGTCACGCGATAGGTCTCGGGATCGACGTGGATCTTCGGCGTCGCGTCGTTGTGGATTAGGCTCTTCTTGGAAATGCCGGAGCGCGTGTTCCTGACCGCGACCAGCGGGCGGGAGATCGCGAGCTTGGATTGCAATCCCTTGTCGAGCGAAGCCTGCGACACGAAGGTGAGCGAGGTCGCGCGGCGGGCGCCGGCATAGGCGCCGAACATCGGCCGGTAATGCACGGGCTGCGGCGTCGGGATGGAGGCATTGGGATCGCCCATCGCCGCCGCCGCGATCATGCCGCCCTTGAGGATGAGATCGGGCTTCACGCCGAAGAAGGCCGGCGTCCACAGCACGAGATCGGCTAGCTTGCCCGCCTCCACCGAGCCGATGTAATCGGACACGCCATGCGCGATCGCCGGGTTGATCGTGTATTTCGCGACATAGCGCTTTGCGCGCATATTGTCGTTGCCTTCCTCGCCCGGCAGGTTGCCGCGCTGGCGCTTCATCTTGTCGGCCGTCTGCCAGGTGCGGATGACGACCTCGCCGACGCGGCCCATGGCCTGACTGTCCGATGACATCATCGAGAGCGCGCCGATGTCGTGGAGAATGTCCTCGGCCGCGATCGTCTCTTTGCGGATGCGGCTTTCTGCGAAGGCGAGGTCTTCCGGTATGGACGAATCGAGATGATGACAGACCATGAGCATATCGAGATGCTCGTCGAGCGTGTTCTTGGTAAAGGGCCGCGTCGGATTGGTCGAGGACGGCAGCACGTTGGGCAGGCCCGCGACCGAGATGATGTCGGGCGCATGTCCTCCGCCCGCGCCCTCGGTGTGGAAGGCGTGGATGGTGCGGCCCTTGAAGGCCTTGATCGTGTCTTCCACGAAGCCGCTCTCGTTGAGCGTGTCGGTGTGGATCATCACCTGGATGTCGTGATCGTCGGCGACCGACAGCGCGCAATCGATCGCCGCCGGCGTCGTCCCCCAGTCCTCGTGCAGTTTCAGCGCGCAGGCGCCGCCTTCGACCTGCTCGACAAGTCCTGCCGGCAGCGCGGCATTGGCCTTGCCGGCAAAGCCGAGGTTCATCGGAAAGGCGTCTGCGGCCTCGATCATGCGCGCGATGTGCCAGGGACCGGGCGTGCAGGTGGTGGCGAATGTGCCGGTCGCCGGCCCGGTGCCGCCGCCGAGCATCGAAGTCACGCCCGACATCAGCGCTTCCTCGATCTGCTGTGGGCAGATGAAATGGATATGCGAGTCGAAACCGCCGGCGGTCAAAATCTTGCCTTCGCCGGCGATGATCTCGGTGCCCGGCCCGATGATGATGTTCACATGCGGCTGAATGTCGGGATTGCCGGCCTTGCCGATGGCGGAAATCTTGCCGTCG
This sequence comes from Rhodoblastus sp., assembly GCA_020442275.1. Taxonomy (GTDB): domain Bacteria; phylum Pseudomonadota; class Alphaproteobacteria; order Rhizobiales; family Beijerinckiaceae; genus JAJXWB01. The sequence continues at coordinate 3,538 of JAGRKN010000051.1, forward strand.
CGGAGCGCGACGTCGGCCTTCACGATCCCCCAGTGATCGAGAATGACGGCGTTGGTGATGACCGTATCCGCGGCCCCTTGCGCGCGAGAAACCTGGGATTGGCCCATGCCGTCGCGGATCACCTTGCCGCCGCCGAATTTCACTTCTTCGCCGTAGGTGGTGAAGTCGCGTTCGATCTCGATGAACAGGTCGGTGTCGGCGAGCCGCACCTTGTCGCCGGTCGTCGGGCCGAACATGTCGGCATAGGCGGCGCGCGGGAGCGAGGTTTTCTTGGCGTTGCTCATCGGTCTGTCCTCACACCCTGCCCATCACGTCCTGGCGGAAACCGTACACTTCGCGCTTGCCCGCAATCGCCACCAGTCGCACTTCGCGACTCTGGCCGGGCTCGAAGCGCACGGCCGTGCCGGCGGGAATGTCGAGGCGCATGCCCTTCGTGCGGTCGCGTTCGAATTTGAGCG
>JAGRKN010000305.1 GCA_020442275.1 Rhodoblastus sp.
GAGCGGCCGGGGAAGGGATCGGATTGCTCGTCGTAGTGCGGATGAACGAGCAGGATGCGATCCGGTCGCTCGAGCACGGACAGCGCGCTCTCGACACATTCGACTCCGCGCGAAAAATCCACCGCGCCGGATATGACCGGCCACGAGGACACCATCGCGCTCATCGGCGTGACTTCCTTGCCGCTGTCGGCGAAGGCGCGCAGATAGCGGTCGCCGCGCCAGCATTTGTCGAGCGCCGCGCGCAGCTTTTCGGCGGTGTCGCGATAGCGCGCCGCCAGCGCGCGCTTGCCGCGCTTCTCGCAGAGTTTCGCGAAATCGACGAGAATGCCGTGCAGGAAGAAGCCGACCCACACGCTCTCGCCGCGCCCCTCGAGGCCGATGAGGTTCATGCCATCGTCCCAGTCGCCGGCGCCCATCAACGGCAGGCCGTTACGGCCGAAGCGCGCGAGCGCCCATTCGATCGCAAGGCGGCAATGGTCGAACAGCTTCGCGCTCTCGCGCGACGGCAGCGGCACATCGGCGTTGCTCTCGACGCCCTTCGGCAGCGCCGCCGTCTCGATGAAGCCCGTCTCGACGTCGAGCACGGCGTCGTCGCCGGTCGCAGCGACGTAGCGCAGCGTCACGAATGGCAGCCACAGATGCGGATCGGAAGCGATGGTGCGGTCGCCCAGCCCCGTGCCGCCGCCCGGCGCCGTGTGCCACCATTTCACCGCATCGCCCTCGATGAACTGGCGCGCGGCGTGCAGCAGCAATTGCCGGCGCGTCAGCTCCGGCGCGAGGAAGGTCAGCGGCAGCACGTCCTGCAACTGGTCACGATAGCCGGTCGCGCCGGAACGCTGCGCCGGACCGGTTCGGCCCCACAGGCGCGAGGCGAGCAGCTGGTAAGGCAGCCAGTCGTTCACAAGGCGGTCGAATTCCGGCTTGTTGGTCTCGATGCGCAAGACGGCGAGCGTGTCGGTCCAGAAATTCTTGGTTTCGACCAGCATGCGTTCGGCCCAGCCGACGCCGCGCGCCACTTCGGCGAAATGCGCGGCCTCTTCCAGTCCACCGGTCTGGCCGAGCGAAAAGACGATCTTCGCCTCGCCGCCCGCCTTCACTTCCACTGGTCCGCAGAAGGCCGCCACCGTGCGCTGGCGCGGCTGGTTGGCAAGTTCGGGATGGCTGTGTTCGACCATGTAGGGCACGACCGCCCCGCTGCGGTCGCGGCCGACCGCGCGCTCGCGCGAACTCTCCGCGAATTCGGCGGCGAGCGAGGTCGAGGCGAAGGCCCAGCCCTTGGCGAAATGGTTCTTCGGATTGCGGAAGTAGAGCGCCGAGCCGTTGTCGTCGGCCCTGATCTGGATCGAGCCCTGGCTTTCCACCATCGTCTCGTCGAGAGCGATCTCCGCGATCGGCACGACGTTGAAGATGCGGTCGCTCGCGGTCTTGTTGACAATGCGCAGGATCTTGGTCTCGCAGGCGCGGCCGGGCGGCGCGAACACGGTCATCTCGAGATCGAGATCGGGTCGCGTGCGACGGTAGACGACAGCGCCGAGGCCGAACTCGGCCTCGTACTTGCCGTCCATGCGGCGCAATGGCGCGAATGTCGCGCAATCCGTGTCGCCGCTACCCATGTCGCGCACATAGATCGCCTGGCCCGCGGGACCGAAACGGCCCTCGCCCATGCGGAAGGGCGTAAGCGAATTCTGCCGCGCGTTGATCGCGAAGGAGAAGATATCGCCCTCCGCCGTCATGACGGCGCCGGCCCCATGATTGTTGGCGATGACATGCGCATAGGGGCGCGGCAGGCCGGGCGTGACGGTCAGCGTCTTGCCGTCCGCGCTGAATGTGGCGGAAGCGCCGGGTAATGCCGGCGCGGGCAGAAGCGTGCGCACCCGCGTCTCGACGCGGGCGAGTTCCTCGGCCGCCGGCGCATCGGCGTTGAGATGGCGCGCGATGGCGTCGATCGCAGCGGAAAAATCGCGCGCCCAGCCATCGACGATCACGATCTCGGCCGCGCTTTCAGGCGCGACGCGCGCCTCGAAGGCGAGACTGCCACAGGGCTCGAACGAATAGAGCAGGCCGTCGTCGACGACATCGCGCATTTTCGCGCGACCGAGCAAGGCATCGGGATCGGCCGACGTGCCCATGCCATAGAAGCGCGACTTCATGTCCTCGTAGCCGACAAGCCGCACGTCGCCGGTTTCACCCGGCCCCGCCGCGTGAAAAGCGACCTCGTGCGACATGCGCCGCTGCGACTGCCGCAACTGCGGCGTCTTGAGCAAACGGTTCTGCGCTATGATGGCGGCGGGCGCGTTCATGAACCATGTGCCGACATGCAGCGCATTGTAAGCAGCGTCGCGCCGCTCGACGCCGGTCTCGTTCACCACCCATTCGCGCAGCGTCGCAACCGTGATGCGACGCGGCCGGTTCTCGAGATTGACGATCTTGACCCGCGTGACCTCGACCGCCTCGGTCTCCACCACCTCGATCGTCGCCTCCACGCGCAACCCGTGCATCGTGCGCGTCAGGAACAGCCGCGTCGGCGACAGGCGCTGCAGCTTGGTCGGCTCGCCGCCTGAAATCGGCGCGGCGCCGAGCGACCAGAGGTCGCCGTCGCCTTCGCGGAAATAGACGAACTTGCCGCGCGGCTGGCCGGGGTCGTCGGGCTGGCGCGTGATGTCGATCTGCGGGCCGGTGCGCGCATTGCGCTCGACGCGGCTCACGCCCTGCCCATCGTCGTACCATTCGCTCGTCAGATAGCCGTTGGTGAGGATGAAGGGCCGCGAATCCGGCAGGCCGCCGACGCCGGTTCCAAAGGCCGGCGCGCGCTTGCCGGTGACCGCGAGCCGTCGCAGCACAAGCGCGGCGAGGATAATGGCGGCGGCGGCCGCCACCACGGCGTAGCCGAGCAGCAGGTTGAGCGTCGGCTGCGCCACCGCGCGCAGTTTCTCGGCGCCCGTCCAGGCCTTGTCCCAATTGGCGCCTGCGGGAATGTAGAACGGCAAGAGCAGCGGCATCCATGTGCCGAAGCGGCGCAGCCCCTCCGGGATCGCGCGGCTCGTCTGCGCCTTGCCGAGGAAACGCGCCGAGGATTCGTCCAGCGCGTCGCCGCCGACGAAGGAGAGATTGACCAGCGTCGCGACGCGCAGCCCCATGTGGTCGAACCAGATCAGCACGCGCAGCCAGTCATAGGCGAGCAATGCGGTGAAGACGGCGAGCGACCAGTCGACAAAAGACTGGTGTGATTGCGTCGCCTGCATCAGCGTCGCCATGCCGGTGCGGATCAGCCCGTCCTGATTGTACCAGGCGGGATCGGGCACCGACTTCAGGAACGTGTAGATGATCGGCGCCATCCACA
>JAGRKN010000306.1 GCA_020442275.1 Rhodoblastus sp.
CATGCCTTCTATGACACGGATATATCGACCTTGGACTCCGGCCGCAGCTTGCGGCGCACCAGTTCGTCGAAAATGATGCGGTCGACGATGTCCATGTCGGCCTCGCCGGGCGCAATCGTCTCGAAGCCGAATTTGGTCCGGAATCGCTCGGCGAACAGCGGCGAACGCATGGTCGCTCCCGTGCCAAGGAGCCCGACGCGCTTCAATCCGGCGGCCCGAATCGCCTCGCCCGTGGGATCGGCGATGTGCAGGAAGGGCGTGCGCCGTTTCTCCATGATCGGCGCGACCGCACGGTGCAGTGTGTTGGAGACGCTGACGACAAGGTCGACGCCCGCCGCCTCCAGCCGGTCGATTTTTTCGGCGAGATAGGCGGCAAGATCGTCCCACCTGTCTTCGCGCAAGAGCGCTTCGATATTGCCGAAATTGACGGAGACGATGACGATCTCCGCATTGTCCCAGCCGCCGTAGACCGCGTTCAGCCGCGCATTGAGTCCCTGATAATATTCGACCGTCGCCTCGTTGCTGGAGCCGCCGAGAATGCCGATCGTCTTCTGGCGAAACGGGCGTTGGCGAACCATGTTCATAATCATCGTCTCCCTGGCGGCGGGACATTGCAGCCGATGGCCGCCCCGGCGCAACATGGGCGCGACGCCCGATCCTCAGGAATCCTCAGCCGCCCGTGAACGACAAGACGAAACACAAGACCCTCCCCTCCCGCGAAGAAATCCTCGCCTTCATCGCGCGCGAGCGCGCGGGCGGAAACTTGTCGAAGATCGGCAAGCGCGAGATCGCGCGCGAATTCGGCATCAAGGGGTCCGACAAGATCGACCTCAAGCGCGTCCTGCGCGAACTCGAGGACGAAGGCGCGGTCGAGCGGCGCGGCAAGGGACTGGTCAAGCCCGGCGTGCTGCCGCCGGTCGTGCTGTGCGACGTCACCGGCCGCGATCTCGACGGCGAATTGATCGCGCGCCCCGTCGAATGGGACACGAGCCAGCTCGGCCCCACGCCGCGCATCCTACTGCACATGCCGCGCCGCGCGAAACCCGGGATGCCTGTACCGGGCGTCGGCGACCGCGCGCTGGTCCGCACGGAGCGCGAGCGCGATCCCGAACCCGGCGCGCCGGAATATGCGGGCCGCGTCATCAAGCTCCTGTCGAAGCAGAAGTCGCGCGTCCTCGGCATTTTTCGCGTCAACGCCAAAGGCGGCGGCGGGCGCATCGAGCCGATCGACAAGAAACAATTGGGCCGCGAACTCGCGGTCGGCGAAAGCGATCGCGAGGACGCGCGCGACGGCGATCTCGTCGCCGTCGACATTCTGCGCACTCGTCTTGCGGGACTGCCCACGGCGCGCGTGCGCGAAATCATCGGCGCGATCGGGTCTGAAAAGGCGGTCAGCCAGATCGCCATTGCGACACACGGCATTCCCGACGTTTTTCGCCCGGAAACGCTGGTCGAGGCAGAGGCCGCAAAAGAAGCGAAGATGGAGGCGGAAGGTTTTCGGCGCGAAGACTGGCGGTCCGTTCCGCTCGTCACCATCGATCCGCCCGACGCCAAGGATCACGACGACGCGGTTTTTGCGGAAGCAGACGACGACAAGGACAACGAAGGCGGCTTCATCGTCACCGTCGCCATCGCCGACGTTTCTTATTACGTGCGCCCGCATTCCGCGCTTGATCGCGAGGCGGTGGCTCGCGGCAATTCCGTCTATTTTCCCGACCGCGTCGTGCCGATGTTGCCCGAGCGCATCTCCAACGATCTCTGTTCGCTG
>JAGRKN010000307.1 GCA_020442275.1 Rhodoblastus sp.
GCGGCAGGTCCTTGTAGGACTTCACGTAGGCCCGAAAAATCTCGGTGATCATTTCCTCGTTGGTCGGGCCGAACAGCATTTCGCGCTCGTGCCGGTCCTGGATGCGCAGCATCTCCTTGCCATAGGCCTCGTAGCGGCCGGATTCGCGCCAGAGTTCGGCCGACTGGATCGTCGGCATGAGCAGCTCGACGGCGCCGGAACGGTTCTGCTCTTCGCGCACGATGGCGTTGATCTTGTTGAGGACGCGCAGGCCCAGCGGCAGCCAGGCGTAGATGCCCGCGGATTCCTGACGGATCATGCCCGCGCGCAGCATGAGCCGGTGCGAGACGATCTCCGCCTCCTTGGGATTCTCGCGAAGAATGGGCAGGAAATAACGGGAAAGGCGCATCGTGCGGGGTCTCGAATCTCGGGGCGGCGCGGTCGGGTCACTTCAAACGCAAGGTCCGGCAAAACACAAGGGAAGCCGGCGTCAGCGGAACTCCACCGCGGCAGCGGCGGGCGGTGAGCAGAGAGAAGAAGACCGTACTAGGAAAGTCATTATAGATAACAAATGAACATTTATACGCCTTCCCAAGACCGAATTGTGCGCTGCAAGATGAAATTTTGTACGATTTTTGATTTGGACGGGGTGACAAGGGAAAAGCCCTCGTCTACGGTCCCGGGCCTACCGTAAGGGCCGCATCCGGTACGTCGGATGCTGCAGTCCAAGTCGAGGGAGGACACTGGAAGCCGCACGATCCCACCGGGGATCGGAAGAGCCTCAAGCCGCGCGGGGACCAGATCAAGGGCACGGGCAGAAAAGGGGAGCGGGCGCAGCGATGGCTGCCCCGCTCTTTCGCTTTTTTGGGGAGCGGCAAGAACGCTTCTGGCATGTGCTTTCGAGCGGCAATGCCTTTTCTGCAGCCTTCTACTCAGTCGCCTCGGCCGCTTCCGTCGTGTCCTCGTCGCCGTCCTCAGCGGACAAGATCGGCGAATCGTCGTCGTTTTCGGGCACGTCCTCGGCCGAGCCGGCAGGGATCCGGGCGGGCTCGACGTTGCGCAACAACGGCTTCGGCGGCCGGCGCGGCGGCGCCGGCGGCGGGATGTAGAATTCGGCCTGACACTTGGGACAGACCGGCTTGGTCATCAGGTCGAAAAAACGCGTGCCGCATGTAGCGCAAAGGCGTTTGACGCCGCGGTTTTCTTTCATTCGTGCATCCAGGGTTGTGGGCGGCCCGAGCGCGTGAGCGCCGGCCGTCCTGAAAAAGAAAAAGCCCCGGACGCATGGTCCGAGGCTTCACTATCCCGACACCCGCGCCAGTACATCCGTGGCGCGCGATAATGCGGAATTAGACCAGCTTGAGATTGCCGGCGGAAACCTTGCTCGAACGACGGTCGGTGACCAGTTCGTAGCTGATCTTCTGTCCGTCCGAGAGACCCGGGAGCCCCGCCTGTTCGACGGCGGAAACATGCACGAAAACGTCCTTCGTGCCGTCCTCAGGCTGGATGAAGCCAAAGCCTTTCTGAGCGTTGAACCACTTCACGGTGCCGTTAGCCATAGTATTTCCTTTGATTCAGGCACATAAACTCGCATCCTCACGGAACGAGTCTACAATCTATCGAATTGTTTGAGAGAAAAAAGCGTCGATTCCTCGTCAGAGGCGTTCGATCTTACGTCCAAATTCCGCCTTGGAGCCATCCGAAAAGCGTGATCTAGACCTGTTCATCAGAAACTCGATTTGTAATATATATCATAAAATCTACGCCGTCGCAAATCGAAAGTCGCATGAACGACGCTAAGGTTCGCTCGAGCCCTTCCATCGCGCTCCTCAGACGCCTGAACCGCCGGCAGGAGGCGATGACGCGGCAACCAATTCGCCGCGCCGGGATCGCCTTCGGCGCGCCGATCCCGTGCAATGGACAAGCCTGCGCCTCCACCCTCTCGCCATGTTTGCGCCGGAGTGTCGACACGCGGGCGCGACGGAAAGCACGGTCAACGTCCAAGACACACCGAATAGAGGAAACGGCTTGACCTGGCGGAAGGCGCGGACGGGACTACAGAACCTATTTCGCAATCCCATTGCTCGATTTCTTGCAGCGGCGGTCGGCTCGACACTAATCTTGGTCGCGGCGCTCGCGCCGCTGGCGTCCGTGCTGGTCGAGGGTTGGGCGCTCCAGGATGTAGAGTCGCGGGCGCGGCTCGTTTTCCGGTCCGTTCGCGATCAGGTCGCGACCAACCTCAGCGCCAGCCCCGGCATCAATCTGACCCCGTACTTCGAACGCATGGCAGAGGACGAGCGCATTCTGGCGCTCGGCTATTGCACGCTGGACGGCAAGCTCGAATATCCGACCAAGTTGCTGCCCCGCACGATCGACTGCAGCCAGTTCGCGCGCGTCGCCACCGACACCTCGCGCGTCGTATCCCAGAACGGCCGCCGTATCCATGTCGCGGTCTTTCCGATGTCCCTGTCCTCCGGCGCCAAGGGCCATCTGCTGATCCTGCACGACCTGTCCTATGCGGATGGTCGTACGCGAAAAGCGCAGATCTACGTGACACTCGCCCTCGTCGGCGCGGTGCTTGGCCTCGGGCTTCTCGGGGTCGCCGTCATCGTCGCGGTCATCCGAAGATGGACCTCCTCGCTGCGTTCGACGATCGAGGAAATGCGCGGAACGCCCACCCTCGACAGGCGTGCGCGCCCCTCTTTCCCGATGGGGCCGGAACTGCGCGCCCTGATCCACGATCTGCGGGTGGAGCAGCGGTTCACGGAAGGCATTCACATCGACTGGTCGCCGAAGACGCTGGCGCAATTGCTCACCGAGGAATTGCCGGGGGTCAACGTGCTCGTGGTCTCGAACCGCGAGCCCTACATCCACAACCGCAACGACAATGGCGAAATCGAAGTGCAATTGCCGGCGAGCGGCCTCGTCTCCGCGCTCGAGCCGGTCATGCGCACCTGTCGCGGCACCTGGATCGCGCATGGCAGCGGCACCGCCGATCGCGACACCGTGGATTCGCGCGATCACATCCGCGTGCCGCCGGAATCGCCCGAATATACGGTGCGGCGGTTGTGGCTGACCGACGAAGAACTCGAAGGCTATTATTACGGCATCGCCAACGAGGGGCTCTGGCCGCTCTGCCACATCGCCTTCGTGCGTCCGGTCTTCCGCGAGCAGGACTGGGCGCAATATGTGCGCGTGAACCAGAAATTCGCCGACGCCGTCGCGGTCGAGGCGCAGACCGACGACCCGATCGTGCTGGTGCAGGATTATCATTTCGCGCTGGCGCCGCGGATGATCCGCAAGCTCCTGCCGAAGGCGACGATCATCACTTTCTGGCACATTCCCTGGCCGAATTCGGAGACCTTTGGCATCTGCCCCTGGCGCGCCGATATCTTCGACGGCCTGCTCGGCAGCACGATCCTCGGCTTCCACACGCAATTCCACTGCAACAATTTTCTCGAGGGCGCGGACCGATTCATCGAGAGCCGCATCGACCGCGAACTGTCGTCGGTGACGGTGGATGCGCACGAGACCTTGATCCGCCCGTACCCGATTTCCATCGCCTGGCCGCCCGCCGCGATGGAGGGCCAGGCCTCGATTTCGGAATGTCGCCGCGCGCTACGCGAACAATACGGGTTGCCCGACGATGTCCGCATCGCCGTCGGCATCGAACGGTTCGATTACACGAAGGGCATTCTCGACCGCATTCGCGCCATCGACGACCTCCTCATCCGGCGGCCCGAGCAGAAGGGCAGGCTGGTCTTCATCCAGGCGGCGGCGCCCAGCCGCAGCAAGCTCGACGTCTATCATTCGCTGCAATCAGAGGCGCTGCGTCTTGCCGAGGAGGTCAATGCGCGCCACGGCGGGCCGGGCTACCAGCCTGTGCGGCTGGTGATCCGCCATCACGACCAGCGCGAGGTCTATGCGCTGTTTCGCGGCGCGGACATGTGCATCGTCTCCAGCTTGCACGACGGCATGAACCTCGTCGCCAAGGAATTCGTCGCCGCGCGCGACGACGAGGACGGCGTGCTGATCCTGTCGAGTTTCGCGGGCGCGTCGCGCGAACTGGCCGAGGCGCTGATCGTCAATCCCTACGACACGCACGCCATGGCCGACGCCATCGGCGCGGCGATCGACATGCCCGCGGAGGAACGGCGCGACCGCATGCGGCTGATGCGCGACCTCGTGCGCCGGCGCAACGTCTACCGCTGGGCGGCGCAGATGCTCTTGGACGCAGCGCACCTGCGCAGCCGAGACAAGATCATGCAGGAGACGAGGTACCGGCGTTAGGCATTCTCGCCTTTCGCCCAGCCCTCCTTGGCTTCTGCGACATAGTCCGCGTAGCGTCCGTCCGCGATCGCTTTTCGCGCGCCGGCCATCATGTCCTGATAGTAGGCGAGATTGTTCCAGGTCAGCAGCATCATCGCGAGGATTTCGCCAGATTTCACGAGATGATGCAGATAGGCGCGCGAATAGTCTCGCGCCGCCGGGCAGTTCGATTCCGGATCGAGCGGGCGTGGATCGTTGGCGTGTTTCGCGTTTTTCAGATTCACGCGGCCGAAGCGCGTGTAGGCGAGGCCGTGGCGGCCGGCGCGCGTCGGCATGACGCAATCGAACATGTCGATCCCGCGCGCGACGCTCTGCAGAATATCGTCGGGCGTGCCGACGCCCATGAGATAGCGCGGTTTTTGGGCCGGCAGATGCGGCTCGACAGTCTCGATCATCGCGAGCATCACGTCCTGCGGCTCGCCGACCGCGAGGCCGCCGACGGCGAGGCCGTGGAAGTCCATCGCCGCGAGCGCCTTCGCGCTTTCGACCCGCAGCGGCCTGTCGTCGCCGCCCTGCACGATGCCGAATACCGCCCTGCCCTCCTGTTCGGCAAACGCCTTGCGCGAGCGTTCGGCCCAGCGCAGCGACAGGCGCATGGCGCGCTCCTGATCCTCGCGCGAGGCCGGCAGGCGAATGCATTCGTCGAATTGCATCTGGATGTCCGAGCCGAGCAAAGCCTGGATTTCCATCGAGCGCTCGGGCGTCAGCACGTGCTTCGAGCCGTCGATATGCGACTGGAAGGTGACGCCGTTCTCGTCGAGCTTGCGCAGTTTTGCGAGCGACATGACCTGAAAGCCGCCGCTATCGGTCAGGATCGGATGCGGCCAGTTCATGAACTTGTGGAGCCCGCCGAGTTCGGCGACGCGCTCGGCGCCGGGACGCAGCATCAGGTGATAGACATTGCCGAGCACGATATCGGCGCCCAGCTCCCGCACCTGCCCCGCATACATGGCCTTGACCGTCGCCGCCGTGCCGACGGGCATGAAGGCGGGCGTACGGATTTTTCCGCGCGCTGTCGTGATCTCGCCCGTGCGGGCGGCGCCGTCGATGGCGGCGATCTTGAGGGAGAAGCCGGTCATGGCGGCTTCATAGAGGGGTGCGTCGCGCGGGGCTACTCCCCTCCCCCTTGTGGGGAGGGGCGGGGGAGGGGGTCGCGCAATCCTGCGAGAATGGCGTTCTGGAAGGCACGCTAAGGTCGCAGGCGCGCGCGACCCCCCACCCTAACCCTCCCCCACAAGGGGG
>JAGRKN010000308.1 GCA_020442275.1 Rhodoblastus sp.
CCTTCGGAAATGATCGTGCCGCCGCTCTGCCAGTATTTCAGGCCGTCGATCTTGGCGGTGACGTCGCTCTTCACGTTGGTGAGGCGCAGAATCGGGTCCGGGCAGCCCATGTTCGGGCCATAGGTGTAGCCGTTCGCGTCAGGCGTCTCCTGGATGATCGCGGCCTTCGTCGCGCCGTCGTATTTCAGCAGGTATTGCCCGCCGCTCCAGTCGAACTGGCCGAGCTGCTTCCAGTTCCAGGTGCTCGGGATCGAGCCCTGATCGGTCGCCGACAGGTAGCCGCCATCCTTCAGGTAGTTGTTGTGGAAGCCCCTGTTCGTGGACGAGTAGGCGCCGGGCGCGACGTAGCTCCACGTATAGGGCGAATAATCGGGTTCATCCGGCGCGAAATAGGGCACGTAGAGCGACGCCTTGTCGCTCGGGGTCGGCTCGTCCTCGCCGATATCGTAGTCCTTGTTCGCGGACAGGCCCCAACCCCAGTTGGAATTGGCCCATTGCTGCTCGGCCTTGCTGAGACGCGCCTCGACGCAACCCTTCCAGCTCACAGGCAGGCCTGTGGGAGTCAGGACGCGTTCGAACAGATCGATATGGCTGACAGTGTCCGGGTTGGCGAGCCAGTCGCAGCCGCCGGTCGAATATTGCCCCCAGATGTCCTTGCCGACGGTCTGGAACTGCACCGGCACCTTGTAAGAATTGTGGGACTGCGGCGAGTTCCACGTGTTGGTGCTCACAGGCGCGACCGTGTTCGGCGTCGTGCCGGCCGCATGCGCGGACGAAACGCCGAAAAGCTCCATCGCGAGATGCCGGATGGGCTTGAGAATGTCGATGATGTCGCGGGCGTCGCCCGTGCCGCCCGAGCCGGCGCCGCCGCCACCGCCGCCACCGCCGCCGCCGCTCGGCGGGCCCCAATAGGGCGTGCCGCAGGGCTTGCCGTAGGTCAGCCAGGCGCCGCGCTGCCAGACGCCGTTGAACGGATTGGCCATGGCCGTGTCGATGTACGACGGCAGCGCGGGATCGTTCGCCAGACCGGGATTGACCACCGCCGCATAGGGAACGACGCTGACACGCGCGGCGCCGCCGCCTGAGCCCATCACCGTGTCGACCAGCGTCTTCGCCGCCGATTTCAGGTCGGTCATGTTGTTCGACATCGAGCCGGTATTGTCGAGCGCGAGCGCCATTTCGAGCGGCTTCGAATCGGAAACGCCATTAGTCGTCGCGCGCGAGGTCACGCTGAACTGCATTCTCGACTTGCCCAAGACCTTCGACACAACGGTGGGCATCGATCCCGTGATCGTGACCTCATAGAGGCCGGGCGAAACATCGGTTTCGGTAATCGTCATGTTGAGCTTGGACGCGCCGGCGCCGAAATAGCCATTCGCTGTGTTGGTGGCGATCGTCTGGCGCGCCGACTGGGTCGCGCTGGCCTGGGCGCCGGCCGCAAGGACGGCGGCGTCTGCGGCTGCCTGAGCCTGCGAAATCACGCCCGTGCTGCGCGTGTAGTCGATCGATGCGCCGACCAGCGCGAGCGCGGGTATGGCCACGACCGAAAAGATCACCGACAGGTTGCCGCGACTGTCGTCGCGAAAGCGCGCTGTCGACGCGAGAAGGTCCGTGAACCTGGTATGCCGAAGCATAGCGAACACCGCTCTGGAGAATTCCGTGTCTCCATACCTACGGGCAATGTCTCAAGTTGATGTAAATCGACTCATGGCGCGATTACTAACTGGAATTAACCGCCCGGGACGTTGCACTAGACCCCGAAATTTCATGATGTTAGGCGCAAACCGCTAGTCGAAAAAAATTAACGGCGCCGCTCGAATAAGACCCGAAATCGACCTCTTCCGCGCGATCCGCCGCCAGGTATCGGGCAGAATCCACGCGATTGGCTAAGGTCTTGATCGCGCCAGGTCATTCTCGCCTGCTCCCGCGTCGTCGTGGCAAGGGGTTGAGGGGCGGGTCGAACCGCCCTTGCCTCCTGTCGCCGGATTGAATCGTCACTCATTGAAACGCTCCGGATCCTGGCCCGCGGCGCTGAGCTTGCCGCCGGATCGTTCTTCTATTTCACCAACCGTAACGTGCCCGACGTCGCCGAGACCGCGATGGCCGAGAATGCGCTCTGCAGCGTCGCGGAATCGGTCGCCACATAGGAATAGGAACTCTTGCTCGCGCAGCTCTTCAGCAAATTCTGCGCCGCCGATTGCTGCGACGACGTCAGATAGCCGGTGTGGTTGAATACGACCGTGTAGATGATGACGCCGGCGTTCTTGGCTGCATCGCAGGCCGCAGTCAGGCGATTGTCCATCAGCGTCTGGAAGCCGGAATAGGTCTGAATGTTGTTGGCGCTCCATAGGCGGGCGCCGCCGAGATAGCCGTAGGATGAATAGTCCGAGACATGCGCGGAATTGTAGCCCGACGCATTGTTGGCGTTGTCGATCAGTTCGTTCACGCCGTCGGTCATCAGCACGATCACCTTCTGCAGGCCGGTCGTGTTGTATGCCTTGCCATCGGCGAAAGGTTTGTTCGGCGAGAGCGTGCGCCACGCCCAGGCAAGGCCCTCGGAAATGATCGTGCCGCCGCTCTGCCAGTATTTCAGATTGTTGATCTTGGCGGTGACGTCGGCCTTGACGTTGGTCAGGCGCAGGATCGGATCCGGGCAGCCCATGTTCGGGCCGTAGGTATAGCCGTTGGCGTCCGGCGTCTCCTGGATGATGGCGGCGTTGGTCTTGCCGTCGTATTTCAGAAGGTACTGACCGCCGCCCCAGTCGAACTGGCCGAGCTGCGTCCAGTTCCAGGTGCTCGGGATCGAGCCCTGATCGCTCGCCGACAGATAACCGCCGTCCTTGAGATAATTGTTGTGGAAGCCGCTTTGCGTCGAGCTGACGAAGGCGCCGGGGGCGACATACCCCCAGGTGTAGGGCGAGTAGTCCGGCTCGTCGGGCGCGAAATACGGGACGTAAAGAGACGCCTTGTCGCTCGTCGTCGGCGCATCCTCGTTGATGTCGTAGTCCTTGGTGGCTGTGAGGCCCCAACCCCAGTTGGAATTGACCCACTGCTGCTCCGTCTTGCTGAGGCGCGCCTCGACGCAGCCCTTCCAGCTAACCGTGCCGCCGGCCGGATTCTTGACGCGCTTGAAAAGTTCGTAGTGGCTGACCGTGCCGGGGTTGGCGAGCCAGTCGCAACCGCCGGTCGAATACTGCCCCCAGATGTCCTTGCCGACTGTCTGGAAGCCGGACGGAATCGTATATGTCTTGCCGGACTGTGGCGAAGTCCACGTCGTGGTGGTCAATGGCGCAATCGTGTTCGGCGTGACGTCGGCCGCATGCGCGGACGAAACGCCGAAAAGCTCCATCGCGAGATGCCGGATGGGCTTGAGAATGTCGATGATGTCGCGGGCGTCGCCCGTGCCGCCCGTGCCGGCGCCGCCGCCGCCTCCGCCGCCGCCACCGCTCGGCGGGCCCCAATAGGGCGTGCCGCAGGGCTTGCCGTAGGTCAGCCAGGCGCCGCGCTGCCAGATGCCGTTGAACGGGTTGGACATGTCGGTGTCGATGTAGCTGGCGACGCTCGTCGCGTCGGTCAGCCCGGGGTTCACGGCCGCCACATAGGGCACGACGCTGACGCGCGCCGCGCCGCCGCCCGAGCCCATCACCGTGTCGACGAGCGTGTTCGCGGCCGCCTTGAGATCGGCCATGTTGTTCGACATGGAGCCGGTATTGTCGAGCGCGAGCGCCATTTCGAGCGGCTTCGTGTTGGAGACGCCGTTGGAGGTCGCGCGCGAGGTCACGCTGAACTGCATCCGCGACTGGCCCATCACCCTCGAAACGAGGGTGGGCATCGATCCCGTGATCGTCACCTGATAGAGACCGGGCGACACGTCGGTCTCGGTGACCGTCATACTGAGCTTCGAGGCGCCGGCGCCGAAATAGGCGTTGGCCGTGCTGGTGGCGATCGTCTGGCGGGCGGCCTGGGTGGCGCCCGCCTGGGCGCCGGCCGCAAGAACGGCGGCGTCCGCGGCGGCCTGGGCCTGCGCATACATGCCCGTGCTGCGGGTATAGTCGATCGACGCGCCGACCAGCGCGAGCGCCGGGATGGCCACGATCGAGAAGAGCACGGAAATGTTACCGCGACAGTCGTCGCGAAAGCGCGCTGTCGACGAGAGAAGGTGGAGAAAATTGGCATGCCGCAGCATGACGAACACCGCTCTGGAGAAATGCGTGCCGCCATACCTACGCGAAACGTCTCAAGTTGATGTAAATCGACTCATAGTGCGATTACTAACTGGCGTTAACCGCTCGGGGACCGGCCCTAGCCGTCGAAA
>JAGRKN010000309.1:0-1238 GCA_020442275.1 Rhodoblastus sp.
GGCTGAAGGAAAAGCGCAAGGTCAAGCGGCGGCGTCATCGCCGCTAACCTCACGGCAGACTGGACCCATCGACCGCGCCGCGCCCATATAGGCGCATGGACTGGTCGGACCGCGGCATTGTCATCGGCCTGCGCAAGCATGGCGAGACGAGCGTCATTCTCGAAGCGATGACCGAGGCGCACGGCCGTCATCTCGGCGTCGTGCGCGCCGGCCGGTCGCGCTCCATGCAGCCGACGCTCCAGCCCGGCAATTCAGTCAATCTGGTCTGGCGGGCGCGGCTCGAGGAGCATATGGGCGTCTTCAACGTCGAGGCGGACCGCTTGCGCGCCGGCCGCCTGATGGCGAGCCCGATGGCCCTGCAGGGCCTGCACTGGTTGGCCGCGCTGTTGCGGCTTCTGCCCGAGCGCGATCCGCACGCCGGCCTGTTCGCCATGGCGGAAGCCATCGCCGATCATTTCGACGAGGCGGCGCTGGCGCCCGAACTGGTCGTGCGCTTCGAACTGGCGATCCTCGCCGAACTCGGTTTCGGCCTCGATCTGGATAGCTGCGCGGCGACAGGCTCGCGCGAAAACCTGGTCTATGTCTCGCCGAAAAGCGGTCGCGCGGTCAGTGGCAATGCCGGCGCGCCCTGGGCGGACCGGATGCTGATTCTTCCGGAATTCGTCTCGCGCGAAGCGGGCGTCCAACCGCCAGCGGCGGAGCTCGAGGCGGGATTGCGGCTGACCGCCCATTTCCTGCGACGCGACCTGTTCGAGCCTCGCGGGCTGGCGGAGGCCATGGCGTCGCGTGACGCCTTCGCGCGCGAGGCGTTGCGCGCTTCAGGCGGATTGGCGCGGACGTAGCTGCGAAAAGGCGACGAAGGCCAGCGCGATCGCGACCAGGGTCGGGACCGCGGAGACGAGCAGGGCGATGTCCCAGTCCAGAAGAGCGAATTCGAGACGTGTGCAGGGATACGAGCCGCGCTCGCCCCAGCCGCTGCATCCGCCGCTATAGCGCAACGCCTCGAGTGTGAACATGACGCCGTGGACGAGCAGCGTAACCGTCAGCGCGATGAAGGGAATGCGCAGGATGGGCGCGCGCAGGGCCTCGAAACGCCGCGCCAGCAAAGCGGCGGAAAGGCCGACCGCAGGGCCCGCCAGAAGAATGAGCGCCGGAATGAGCAGGGAGGCAAGCATCGGGCCGTCTCACAACGCGTAAGACGGACCATGTTCGGGCAGGGTTCTTAATGAAAAGCCCTA
>JAGRKN010000309.1:1323-1624 GCA_020442275.1 Rhodoblastus sp.
GAGCAGACGTCCGGCTGGGCGCCCTGCGCCATGACCTCGTTCAGGCCCGGCTGGAACAGCGCGATGGCGCCGAGCGAAAGGGCGATCATAAGGCCCAGAGCAGAAACGATCTTCGTCATCTCAACACCTTGCGGTTCGGGCGACCTCGCCCGTTCCTGAAACTCACAAATCGCGATCTGGATCGCAGTGCGTTCGCACACCCGCGATTCAGCGCCCCCCGACGCGGTCGCATGCTTAGCGAATTGTTGCGTCGCGGAACAAGTGCAGGAATGCAACAGTTCGGGCAAAGGCGACAGGATCG
>JAGRKN010000310.1 GCA_020442275.1 Rhodoblastus sp.
CCGATCTGCGCGACGACGTGTTCGCGCATCTGGCGCGACTCGACGCGTCCTTCTACGACTCGGCGCGCGTCGGCGAACTCGTGTCGCGCCTGACCGCGGATACGACGCAGCTGAAATCGGCCTTCGGCGCTTCGGCGTCGATCCTGTTGCGCAATCTCTTCATGTTCGTCGGCGCCATCGCGCTGATGGTGCTGTCGAGCCCCAAACTGTCGGGCCTCGTGGTCGTCGCCATTCCATTCATCGTCTTTCCGCTGATCGGCTCGGGCCGGCTGGTGCGCAAGCGCTCGCGCCGCGCGCAGGACACGCTCGCCGACGCCTCCGCTTTTGCTGCAGAGAATCTCAGCGCCGTGCGCACCATGCAGGCCTTCGGCGCGGAAAAGGCGACGACCGCGCGGTTCGCGCGCGAGGTGGAAGAGGCCTACGACGCCGCGCGCACCGCGACCAAGGCGCGCGCGATCCTTACGGCGACCGCGATCTTCATGGCCTTCGCCAGCGTGATCGGCGTCTTGTGGTACGGCGCGCACGACGTGCTGGAAGGCAAGATGACTGGCGGCATGCTCTCGCAATTCGTGCTCTACGCGGTGCTCGGCGCGAGTTCGCTCGGCGAACTCAGCCAGGTGTGGAGCGAAGTCGCGGCGGCCTCGGGCGCCGCCGGGCGCATCGCGGACCTCCTGTCCGTGCAGCCGAAGATTTTCGCCCCGCCGCAACCGGCGCTGCTGCCGAAACCCGCGCGCGGCGAAGTCGCTTTCGATCGCGTGACCTTCTCCTATCCGGCCGCGCCGCAGGCGGGCGTCGTCGACGATCTCACATTCAAGGTCGCGCCCGGCGAGCGCGTCGCCATCGTCGGCGCGTCGGGCGCGGGCAAGTCGACGCTCTTCCAGTTGATGATGCGCTTCTACGATCCGCAGGCGGGCCGCGTGATGATCGATGGCGTCGACATCAAGACCGTCGATCCCGCCAGCTTGCGCGCGAGACTCTCGCTCGTGCCGCAGGAGGCCTCGATTTTCGCGGCGACGGTCGCCGAAAACATCGCCTATGGCCGCCCGGACGCGACGCGCGAGCAGGTGATCGAGGCGGCCAAACGCGCGGCGGCGGACGGCTTCATTCGCGACCTCGACAAGAGTTACGACAGCGTGATCGGCGAACGTGGTGTGACGCTGTCCGGCGGACAACGCCAGCGCCTCGCGATTGCGCGCGCGATCCTGAAGGACGCGCCGATCCTGCTGCTGGACGAAGCGACCTCCGCGCTCGACGCCGAGAATGAAGCTTCCGTGCAGAAGGCGCTGCATGTCGTGATGGAAAACCGCACGACGCTGGTCATCGCGCATCGTCTCGCCACCGTGCTCGAAGCCGACCGTATTCTCGTGATGGAAGCCGGCCGCGTGGTGGAAGAAGGCACGCATGCGACGCTGGTCGCGCGCAACGGGATTTACGCGCGTCTCGCGCGGTTGCAGTTCGAGACGGGGGCGGCGGCGCTGGCGGGGGACAAGGCGGCGGAGTAGGGGCGAGCCCCCGTCTCCTCATCGCTTCCCTTCGATTGAGACTTCCACGAGATACGGCCGGTTGGCCGCCACGGCCTTGCGCAGGGCCGGCGCGATGTCGTCGGCGTTGTCGATGCGCAAGCCCTCGACGCCCATGCCGGCGGCGAGTTTCACGAAATCGAGATCGGGGCCCGTGAGGTCCATGTTCTGGTAGGGGTGCTGCGAGGCGACGGCGAAGGCACCGCGCCAGACGTCCACGTTGTGCTTGAGGATGCGGTACTGGCGGTTGGCGAGGATGACGAAGACGATCGGCAGATCGTGATGCGCCGCGCTCCATAGCGCCTGGATGCTGTACATGGCCGATCCGTCGCCGGAGACGGCGACAACCGGGCGATCGGGCATGGCGAGCTTGACGCCGAGGGCGCCGGCGAGCCCCTGGCCGATGCCGCCGCCGCGGCCGCTGAAATAATCGCCGAAGCCGCTGAAGTCGAAAGCGCGCGCGAGATCGAGACTGGCCGTGATGCTCTCGTCGACGATGACGACATTCTCCGGCAGTCCCTTGCGCAATTCGGCCATGGCGCGCGGCATGGAGGTCGGCTCGCGGCGCCAGCTTTTTTCGAGCCGCGCCTTATAGGCCTGACGCTCGGCATCGCGCTGCGCCGCGAGCGCGCTGTTGCGCCCGAGGGCACCGCGCGAAAAATCGGGTGAAGCTTTCGCGTGGATTGCATCCACGAGCGCGGCGAGGCTCGGTTTCATCGCGCCGACGAGACCTGCGTCGAGACGGTGGTTGAAGGCGAGCCTTTCGGGCGTCTCCTCGATCTGCGCGATCTTGGCGCCATCAGGAAAGTGGGACCCTTGCGCGAACCACACGTCTTCGAAGAACGGGCCGCCGAGCAGCAGGACGAGATCGGAATCGCTGAGCATCCGGCGCACCTGCGCCGCATCCGGCGGCAGCGATTGCCGGTAGCTGGGATGACCGGTCGGAAAGGAGGCGTGATGGCGCAGGCCCTCGAACCAGACCGGCGCGCCGATCGCTTCCGCCAGAGTCACGAGTTCTGCATGGGCGCGCGAGCGCGCGACATCGTCGCCGGCGACGATCGCGGGGCGCACGGCGCGGAGAAGGAGGGTTGCGAGCGCATCGACGCCGGCGGGATCGGGGCGCGCGGCGCGCCACAGCGCATCGGGCGTCGTCGGGCCGATGTCGGTCTCCTGCTCCATGACGTCGATCGGCAAAGCAACGAACACCGGGCCTTGCGGCGCGTCGGTCGCCACCTTGAAGGCGCGGCGCAGGATTGGCGCGATCTCGTCGGCGCGCTCGACCTGTACGCTCCACTTGGTCACGGGCTCGGCCATCGCGACGAGATCGTGGCCGAGCAAGGGATTGGCGAGCCGCAGGCGCGTGTCCTGCTGGCCGGCGGTGACGACCATCGGCGAATTCGCCTTGAAGGCGTTGTAGAGCGAGCCCATGGCGTTGCCGAGGCCAGGCGCCACATGCAGGTTGACGACAGGACATTCGCCCGACGCCTGTGCGTAGAAACTCGCGGCGCCGACCGCGACGCTCTCGTGCAGCGCCATCACATATTCGATCTGCGGATAGGCCGGCAGACTGTCGAGCAGTGGGGATTCGGTGGTGCCGGGATTGCCGAAGATGAAGCGCACGCCCTGCGCCACGAGGCGTTCCATCAGCACGGTTCGTCCACGCATGTTTGCTCCTCCCGGCGACGCGCGTTGTCGGGTCGCACGCATTGTTGCGGAGATTTGCATGGTCGGTGGAGGGGCGGCAACGCGGGGATACTTGCTGGTGTCGCGCGGGTCTGCGTTGAGCAGCGTCGGCGCAAAGGGAAGGCGTTCTCGCGATCCGTGGGCGAACGCCTCTCGATGAGGCTGTGCTAGAGTCTTCCGCGGGCGGGAAACAGAATTCGGCGATTGACCGAGGGCGCGGGAGTGCGCCGCGCTAAGGCAGACACGATGAATATCTGCCGACAATTTTGTTCGTGAATTCTGCACCTGTTAGGCGGTTGTTTGGAACCGGCTCGCCTGGTTTCACAAGAATCTTGAAATGGCCACTCCTGAAATAGCCAAGTTCAGGTATGGAAGGTCACAAGGTACGGGAACCCCCTGCTGGATGAGCCTTCTTTTGCATGGCGCAAGTTTCTCAAATACTGCGCACGGTCGGCAGTCGCAGTGAAAAGCAGACGTTTGATCGGTTGCTGGCTTGCGGAAAAGAGCGCTCGAAAGCGGCCAAGCTGCCGCCCCCTATTCCTCCCGCACCCACTCCAGCACTGCCGTCTCGCGTCCCGACAGCTTGTTCACGCCCGCGCCCACCCGCGCAAAGCCCTCGCGCTTGTAGAAGCGCAGGGCGCGAAAATTGTCGGCGTTGACGTCCAGGCGGATTTTGCCCGGCGACGCCCGCTTGGCGGCGTTCAAAAGTTCGCGGCCGACGCCGGCGCCGAATGCGTTGGGTTTGACGGCGATCTGGTCGAGCCAGCCGGTGTCCGGGTCGATCAGCACGAAGCCGACGAGTTTTCTCTCGCCGGGTTTGGCCGTGTCCTGGAACATGCAGATGAGGTTTACGCCCCTCGCCTCGAGTTCGGCGAGATGCCGCACGAACCAGTCGCGGCGCGCGTCGAAATCTATGTCAGGGAAGGTCGCGCGCCAGGAGGCGACCCAGAGGTCGAGCAGCGCGGCGCGTTCGTCGTCGCGGATCGGGGCGATATGGCGGGAGCTTAAGATCACCTGTCGGTCAGTTTCAGTTCGATGCGGCGGTTGCGGCGCAGAGCTTCTTCGCTGTCGCCGGCTTCGAGCGGCTGGAACTCGCCGAAGCCGGCGGCCACGAGATGAGAGGGTTGCACGCCCTTCGAGATCAGATATTGCACGACCGCGATGGCGCGCGCCGACGACAATTCCCAGTTGGATGGAAATTGCGCCGACTTGATCGGCCTGATGTCGGTATGGCCGTCGACGCGCAGCGTCCACGGGATCGACGGCGGGATCTCGCGTTCGAGATCGGTCACGGCGGCGGCGAGCTGGTCGAGCTGCGCCTTGCCGGCGGGATTGATCTCGGCGGCGCCCGTATCGAACAGGACTTCGGACTGGAAGACGAAACGATCGCCGACGACGCGTATGCCCGGCTTGTTGCCGAGGATTTCGCGCAAACGGCCGAAGAAATCGGAGCGATAGCGCGCCAGTTCCTGCGCCTTCTGGGCGAGGGCGAGATTGAGGCGTTGGCCGAGATCGGCGATCTGGCCGGCCGAATCCTTGTTCTTGGCTTCGGAGGCCTGCAACGCCTCCTCGATCGCGGCGAGCTGGCGACGCAGCGCGGCGATCTGCTGGTTGAGTAGATCGACCTGCGCCTGCGCCTTGGCGGAGAGCTCCTGCTCGGCGGTCAGTTTTTGCGCCAGCGCATCGGCCTTGCCGCCGGCGCCGGTCGCCGCGCCTTCGGCGGCGCCGAGTTTCGCCGAGAGGTCGGCATTCTGCTTCTTCGTCGTGTCGAGGGTCGCCGCGAGCGTGGCGAGCGAGGATTGCGCTTCTTCCTTGCCGGATTTTTCCAGCGCGAGCAGCGCGGTCAATTGTTCGATCTGCTTGTTGAGCTTCTGAAGCGCCGCGTCCTTGCCCGTCACATCGCGCGAGAGAAAGAATTGCGCGACCATGAAGACGGTGATGAGGAAGACGAAGGAGAGCAACATCGTCGACAGGGCGTCGACGAAGCCCGGCCAATAGTCGGGTCCGGAGCGGATACGCCTGCTGCGGGACAGCGCCATCAGGATTTCTCGCGCATCAGGATTTCTCGCGCATCAGGATTTCTCCCGCATCAGGATTTCTCCCGCTCTTGGGCGAGACGTTCGAGCGCCTTCTTGATGTCGCGGTTCTGGCCCGCCTGCTGTTCGACCCAGTCGCGGATCATCTGCTGCTCCGCGCGCATGTGCTTGACGAGGGCCTGTACGCCGTCGGCGAGGTTGGCCATGGCGGCCGACGCCGCGCGCTGGCCGGTGGAATCGGCCGCAGTCGACATGCGTTCCAGCGTGGCGCGCAGATCGGGCGAAAGCGCGGCCGCGGCCACGGCGGGCGCATCCGCGGAAGCCGCCGCCGAGACGCGGTCCTCGAGCTCGACATAGAAGCGGTTTTGCGCCTGACCGGCCTGCAGATCGAGAAAGCCGAGAACGAGCGAGCCGGCGAGGCCGAACAACGAGGCGGTGAACGACAGGCTCATGCCGGCCAGCGGCTTGGCGATGCCGGCTTTGAGGTCCTCGAACAAGACCGAGGATTCCGCGCCGCCTTTCATCGCGTTGATGACGTCGCCGATCGAACCGACGGTCTCGAGCAGGCCCCAGAAGGTGCCGAGCAGGCCGAGGAAGATCAGGAGCCCCGTGAGATAGCGCAGGATTTCTCGGCTCTCGTCGAGGCGCGTGGCGACCGAATCGAGAATGGCGCGCAGCGTGATGGTGGAAATGCCGCGTCCGTCGCCCGCCAGTCGCGCCATCGGCGCGAGCAGGCGCGGGGGCGGGACATTCGCGGCATTGGGGCCGCCCCAGGCGTTGACCCAGGCGATTTCGCGGAAGAGCCGCGCGACGGTCGCCACCGCCAAGACGACGCCGACCGCGAGAACGCCGAGAATCAGGCCATTGAGGCCGGGATTGGCCATGAAGGCGCGCTGGATCTGCTCATGCAGGATGAAGGCGACGAAGCCCGCCAGCGCCAGAAAGACGCCCATGCGTATGAGAAATATGCGCGGGCTGGAAAGCTCCGTGCGAACCTCGTCGGCCGCCATGTCATTCCTCGATCCTTGCCCCGCCGCGTCGGCAGAATGCCATCAACCTTCGCTCGGTAGCAATGGCGCGGGACTATGGCGAGGTTGCGAACGTCAAGCCGCTTCCGTCACGCCTTGCGCAGGAGATCGCCGAGGGCGCGCTGGATCGTTTCGCCGCCGGCGAGAATTTCGCCCTTGGCCAGCATATCCTGGTCGCCCGCGAGGTCGCTGACGAAGCCGCCGGCCTCGCGCACCAGTACGATGCCCGCGGCAATGTCCCAGGGCTGCAGCGAGCGTTCCCAATAGGCGTCGAAACGGCCGGCCGCAGTATAGGCAAGGTCGAGCGAGGCAGCGCCGAAACGGCGGACATTGCCGACGCGCGTCATCACCGCCGCGAGTTCCTGCTTGAAACGCGGGTGCTCTTTCGCCTTGCCGAGATGCGGCACGCCGGTCGCGATCAGGCTGTCGGCGAGTTCGCGGCGCTGGGCGACGCGCAGGCGGCGATTGTTGAGCCATGCGCCCTGGCCGCGCTCGGCGGCGAACATGTCGTCGTCGGCGGGATTGTAGACGAGGCCGGCGACGAGCTGGCCCTCGCGCTCGAGCGCGACCGAGATGGCGAAAACGGGAATGCCGTGCAGGAAATTGGTTGTGCCGTCGAGCGGATCGATGATCCAGGTGTGGCTCTGGTCCGTGCCCTCGACGCGACCGGATTCCTCCATGACGAAACCGTAGCCCGGGCGGGCCTTGGCCAGTTCCTCGAACAGGATCTTTTCGGCGCGGCGGTCGGCGGCGCTGACGAAGTCGCCGGGGCCCTTCACCGAGACCTGGAGATTGGCGACCTCGCCGAAATCGCGCTTCAGACCGCGCCCGGCCTTGAGGGCGGCGGCGGTCATCACGTTCATGAGGGCGGATCGGATCATGGGGCTTTCTTCCGGAAAGCGCGCTAGATGCCCGCCCGGGCCCTGCGGGTCAAGGCCGGCCGGCCGTGGCGCCGGACTTTGCCGGACAGTCGCGTCCGTGCGATGAAAGGCGGCGAGATGCAGGCGAAGGCATGAGGCTAGGCGGCGTGAAAACCGGCAAGACGGTGAAAGAGGCCGCCGCAATCGCGCCGGCGCTCAACGCGGCCGAGGAAATGTTCGCCGAGGCCACAAGCGCGCGCAGCCGCAACAGGCGGCAGAGATGGGCCTTCATTCTCCTGACGCTGATGATCGCCATCGGCGGCGCCTTCGCCGCCCGCATGTTCGTCGCCGAGCGCCATCTCGTTTTCGCGGCCGCCCAGAAGGGCTCTTCGAGCGACCTGGTCGCGCGCAATCTCCAGGAGATCGTCTCGCGTAGTCGCGGCGTGCGGATCGTGGTGCGGAATTTCGATACGCCGACGGCCGCCGCCCAGCAGTTTTCGCAGCGCCGCGCCGATATCGCCATCATCCGTTCCGACACGAAGACGCCGCCGCGCGCCCGCGCGGTCGCGCAGCTCGAACATTCGATCCTGCTGATCGCCGTGCCGAAGGTCGGCGCGCCGAAATCGATCGGCGCGCTGAAGGGCAGGAAGCTCGCCATCATCGGAACAGACGCCCGCGATCTGGCGCTCATGCGCAATGTTCTCTCGCGCTTCGATATTCCCGAGACTACGCCGATCGAGCAGCGCAAGCCGGAGGAATGGGCGACCCTGTTCGAGCCCGGCGGGCCGGGCGCCGTCTTCTTCATGGCGCGCAAGTCCGGCCTGGCGGCGGACCGGTTCTGGATCGGCAAGAGCCAGAAGCTCAATTTCAAGCTGATCGATCTCGACGGCGCCAAGGGCATCGCGGACCGCCTGCACGGGGTCGAGAACGAGTCGATCGAGGCCGGCGAAATCCTTCCATCGCCGCAGGTTCCCGAGGAGGAGACGGATTCGATCGCCGTCGACGATCTCTTGATCGCGCGACTCGGACTGCCGGATAGCGTGGGCCGCGCCCTGGTCACGGCGATTTTCGAGAACAAGGAGCAACTCGGAATTCCCGGCCGCTATGGGATGAACATCCAGCCGCCCAATACCGAGAAAGAGGCCTCTATCCTGGCGCATCCCGCGGCGGCCGCCTATTTCGAGGACCAGACCAAGACATTGGTCGAGCGCTACAGCGACATTCTGTTTCTCGTGCTGTGGATCGGCAGCCTCGTCGGCTCCGGCTTCCTGTGGCTCTATTCGCAGGTCACGCGTGTGACGCCGATCGAGGCGGGACAATTGTCGAGCACGTTCGAATGCCTGGCGACACGCGCCGGCGAAGCGACGGATGAGGCGGAGGTCGCGGCGATCGAGATCGAGGTCAATCGTTTGCTGACCAGGACGCTCGCCGGCTTGCGCGAGGGCTCGGTTTCCTATGACGGATTCGAAGCGTTCCGGATGACATTCGATCTCGCGCGATCCGCCATCGCCGAGCGCAAGCGCATTTTGTCGGGCGATGCGGCATGACGGGCGCGTCCGAGCGGGACGACTGGCGCGGCGTGCTCGCGGAGGGCGTCGTCACGTGCAGGGTGTCGCAGGACGGCGCGCCCATCGCGGAATGGGCGCCGGTCGAGGCGGGCGATCTCTGGACGCCCATCCGCATCCGCGAGACCGGAAATATCGCGCGCGGCGAAATTGGAGCGGCCTATCGCGCCTTCGTCGAAAGCGGCGCCGCGGTCGGCGACCATGTGGGGGAAGCCTGCGAGACGATCGTCAAGTTCGGGAGCGCGATTCAGTTCCGGCAGGCCTTTGTCGTGACGTTCACGCGCCCGTCCAAATGAGGCCGGCGTTTCCGTCCGCGTGAGCGCGCGCTAGATTCATTCGAGATTCGTCCATTGTCGCGCTCTTTTGCGCGTTCCCGGAGCCGCCATGAACAAGCCCGCCTCGCTTCTTCCCGTCGACCATGCGGTCAAGCTCGATCGTCTCGCCGAAACCGCCGTGCGCGTCGGACTCAATCTGCGCAAGGGACAGGAGGTCGTGTTGACCGCGCCGGTCGAGGCGCTCGATCTGGCGCGGCGCGTGACGGAACACGCCTATCGCGCCGGCGCCTCTCTGGTGACGGTCATTCTCGGCGACGAGCAGCAGGCGCTGGCGCGCTATCGTTACGGCGCCGACGATTCCTTCGATACGGCGCCGGGCTGGCTCTACGAAGGCATGGCGAAAGCGTTCAAGGCGGGCGCCGCGCGCATGGCGATTTATGGCGAAGACCCCATGCTGCTCGCGGGCGAGGACCCGGAAAAAGTCGCGCGCGCCAATCGCGCGCGCTCGAAAGCCTATAGCCCCGCGCTCGAACTGATCGCGGGCTTCGACATCAACTGGACGATTCTCGGCGCCGCGACGCCCGCCTGGGCGCGCTGTGTCTATCCGGACGAGCCCGCCGATCGCGCGCTGGAAAAACTGTGGGACGCGATCTTCTCCGCTTCGCGAGTGATCGGCCCCGATCCCGCCGGCGAATGGGCCGCGCATAATGCGAAGCTCGCCGAACGCACGGGCGCGCTCAATGCGCGGCGCTTTCATGCGCTGCATTTCAAGGGGCCGGGCACGGATCTCACGGTCGGGCTCGCCGATGGCCACGAATGGGTCGGCGGCGCCTCGGAGGCCAAGAACGGCATCGTCTGCAATGCGAACATTCCCACCGAGGAGGTGTTCACCACGCCACACAAGGACCGCGTCTCCGGTTTCGTGCGCGCGACCAAACCTCTCTCGTACAATGGCGCGCTGATCCAGGATATCGAGGTGCGGTTCGAGAATAGCCGGATCGTCGATGCGCGGGCGCGCACGGGCCAAGACGTGCTCAGGCGCGTTCTGGAAACCGACGAAGGCGCAGCGCGTCTCGGCGAAGTCGCGCTCGTGCCGTTTTCATCGCCGATCTCGCAGAGCGGCCTTCTGTTCTTCAATACGTTGTTCGACGAGAACGCGGCGAGCCATATCGCGCTGGGACAGGCCTACAGCAAGTGTTTCGTCGATGGCGGCAAGATGAGCGAAGACGAATTGCGCGCGCGCGGCGCCAATCGCAGTCTCATTCATATCGACTGGATGATTGGTTCGTCCGAGATCGATGTGGACGGCCTGGATACAGATGGCGGGCGGACGCCGGTCATGCGCAAGGGCGAATTCACTCTCTAGAAGTCGCCAGATGGCCAGTGGAAATGCCGCATGTCCGGGGCGGCTCGGCGCGTAAAAGCTTGATGCGGCCTCGGAACACATTGTGTTCTTGAGAATTGTACGAAATGAGCAGGTTGTTTGTTCGCGTATTCTGCTATCATGAGCTTCAAGAGAATTTTTTCAGGTTGTTTCCCGGCCGCGCCATGAATTCAATGCCCAATCGTTTGATGTTGCTCGGCCTCATTCAGGACCTGCAAAAGCAGGCCGTGGCGCTCGGCCTCTCGCGCACGGCCGCGGCGCTGGAGGTGACCGGGCTTGTCGCAACAGAGGAACTCGCCGATTCGACTCCGCCAGTGAGCGTCGAGGCGTCTGCGTCCGTTCAGGCAGGGGAAGGCGCGGACTAAATTAGCGACTGACTGTCGCCTAGCCGTCGACGCTTTTTCCGCGCGCATGGGCGGCGGCGCCGTTGCCGGCCCAGCGGCCCGTCGCAAAACAGGCCTGTAGCAGATAGCCGCCCGTCGGCGCGTCCCAGTCCAGCATTTCGCCTGCGACGAACAGGCCCGGCGCCTTGCGCAGCATGAGGGCGTCGTCGACCGCCGCGCGAAGGATCCCGCCGGCGGATGAAATCGCCCGCTCGAGCCCGGCCGTGGCGGTCACGGGCAGGGCGCAGGCCTTGGCGAGCGCCGCGAGCGCAGCGGGATCGCGCGCCGCGACCGCCGGGTCGCTCTCGCGCAACAGGCCTACGGCAATCGGCGTAAGGCCAATCGTCTTGCGCAGGGCGTTGGCGAAACTGTCCTTGCCGCGCCTTTGCGCCAGACGCGCCGTCAGCGCGCTTTCGGTCATGTCCGGCTTCAGGTCGATCTCGACCGTCGCCACGCCTCTTTCACGCAATGTCGTAGCGATATCAGCCGACAGCGCATAGACCGGGCCGCCTTCGAGGCCGCGCCGGGTGACGACGGCTTCGCCCGCGACGCGGCGACCGGCGTGGACAAAGCGCGCAGTCTTGATCGCCTGCCCCTCGAATTTTTGCCGGAACGGATGGGACCAGGCGATTTCCAGCCCACAATTGGAGGGGCGGAAGGGCGCGAGCGCGACGCCGCGCCGTTCCAGCAGACGGGTCCAACCGCCGTCCGAGCCGAGGCGCGGCCAGCTTGCTCCTCCCAGGGCGAGGACCGTCGCGTTCGCCGTAATCGTCTCGCGTCGGCCCTCGATTTCGACGATCGGCGCGCCGCCGTCGAAATCCACCAGTCTTGTGCGCGTGCGCAACTCGACGCCCAGCGTCGCCAGTCGCGCCAGCCAGGCGCGCAGCAGCGGCGAGGCCTTCATCGCCTTCGGAAACACCCGGCCGCTCGTCCCGACGAAGGTCTCGACGCCGAGGCCGGCGCAGAAGTCCCGCATGTCGGTCGGCGAAAAGGATTCGAGCATCGGCCGTAGCCAATCAGAGGCAGGGCCGTAGCGCGCGGCGAAACGCTCGAAATCCTCGGAATGCGTGATGTTGAGGCCGCTGCGCCCGGCCATCAGAAATTTGCGCGCGGGCGTCGGCATGGCGTCGCAGATCGTCACCGCGCAATTTTCACGCGCAGCGGTTTCGGCGGCCATCAGCCCGGCCGGGCCGGCGCCGATCACGGCGATTCGGGGTTTTGGAGCCATCGCCAATAATCACGCGGTGGGGGCTAGGGATAGAGTGTTGCGCCCGTCGGCTTGTAAGGTTGGCTCCTGCAAGGCAGCTTGCTCGCCTACCTGAGATACTCGCACATGACGTCCAGCCCGCTGACCAAACCGCCGATCGACAAGAAGGCGCTGCTCGCCAGATACATCGCCGAGCGCGACAAGCGGCTTCGGCCGGACGGCAATGCGCAATATCTGCAACTGACCGGTCGGTTCGCGGATTATCTCGACGATCCCTACACGCCGGTCGTCGCGCGCGCGCCAAAGACGGACCACGTCGCCTTCGCCTTTGTCGGCGGCGGCTTTGCGGGCCTCGTCACCTGCGCACGGCTGGTTGAAGCCGGCGTGCGCGATGTGCGCATCATCGAGAAGGGCGGCGATTTCGGTGGCACCTGGTACTGGAATCGCTATCCCGGCGCGCAATGCGACACGGCCTCCATGGTCTACATGCCGCTGCTGGAAGAGACGGGCCATGTCCCGACCGAGAAATACGCGCATGCGCCGGAAATTCTGGCGCAATGCCGCCGCATCGGCGAAAAGTATGGGCTTTACGACAATGCGCTGTTCCATACCGAGGTCAAAAGCCTGACGTGGGACGCGGCGGGCTCGCGCTGGATTATCGAGACCAGTCGCGGCGACCGCTTCACCGCCGATTTCATCGGGCTCGGCACCGGGCCGCTGCATGTGCCGAAACTGCCGGGCATTCCCGGCATCGAGACTTTTGCCGGCAAGGCGTTCCACACCAGCCGCTGGGACTATGGCTATACCGGCGGCGATCCAAAGGGCGCGCCGCTCGACAATTTGGCCGACAAGCGCGTGGCGATCATCGGCACGGGCGCGACAGCGGTGCAGGTCGTCCCTCACCTCGCCGGCGCTTGCAAACAGCTCTACGTCGTGCAGCGCACGCCGTCGTCGGTCGACGTGCGCGCCAATGCGCCGCTCGATCCCGCCTGGTTCGCGGAAGTAGCGACGCCTGGCTGGCAGCAGCGCTGGCTGGAAAATTTCACCGACAACCAGGCGGGCGGAAACGCGAAGGAAGATCTCGTGCAGGACGGCTGGACGGATCTCGCGCGAAGAATCCGCGAGAAGATCGTCACCCTGCCGCCGGCCGAGCGCACGCCCGCGAACATGCTGGCGGCCTACGAGGACGCTGATTTCGAGAAGATGGAGGAGATTCGCGCACGCGCCGAAGCTGTCGTGAAGGACAAGGAGACCGCGCAAAAGCTGAAGGCGTGGTATCGCCAGTTGTGCAAGCGGCCGTGCTTTCACGACGAATATCTGCAGTCCTTCAACAAACCGGGCGTTGCGCTGATAGACACCGACGGCAAGGGCGTCGAGCGCATCACCGGAAATGGTTTCGTCGTCGCGGGCCACGAATACGAGGTCGACTGCATCATCTACGCCTCGGGCTTCGAGGTCGGCACGGAATACAAGCGGCGCGCGGGCTTCGATCTCGTCGGGCGAAACGGCAGGAAGTTGTCGGAAGCGTGGGCGGAGGGGATGCAAAGCCTGCACGGCATCCACGTCCACGATTTCCCCAACGCCTTTTTCGTGCAGCCGACGCAGGGCGCGAACCTGATCTCCAACATTCCGCACAATCTGACCGAGGCCGGCCGCACGATCGCGCAGATCATTGCCCATGCACGTCAGACGGGCGCGAAAGAAGTGGAGGTGAGCCGCCAAGCGCAGGACGCCTGGGTGGCGCTGCTGCTCAAGGGCATGGGCCGGATGATCGGCTCGCCCGACTGTACGCCGGGTTATTACAACAACGAGGGGCAGGACCCGGGACCGGCGGCGCGGCTGAACATGGGCTATCCGGCGGGGGCGTCAGCTTATTTCAAGTATCTGGCGGGCTGGCGGGAGTCCGGGCGGTACGAGGGGTTGGCGTTTCGGTAGGGGATGGACTCACGCTGATCTCACTGACGGACGCCGGACGACCGGAAACAGGACCGAAGGAGCGCGCGCGATGGACCAAAAGGGAGCGCATGGCGAATATAGGCGTCGCCGCTTCTCTGGCGCGCTCAATCTGTCAGCGCAACTTCAGGCATCTTTTCGCCGAGGCCGGCCGGCGGCTTGACCATAGTCGCGTCGTAATAGGTGTTGAACAATATCTGCATGTCATCATGGATCGCCACTTTCTGAGCGATGACGACCGTCCATGCCGAGGATTGAGCGACCGCGACGCCAGCGCCGCCGCCGCCGTATTGCAGGCCGATATTGAGCTTGCCTCGCGGGAAATAGATCGTCCCGAGCATGTTGGGCGCGTTGCGGCTTTGGATGACATGTTTCTGGCCCGCGACGTTGAGCCGATCTTCGTAAATGAGCATGCCGGACATCGGCCCAGCCGCTGGCGCGCCCAGGTTCAGGCTCGTATCCTTGGTCACGTTCAGCACGGAGCCTGTTCCCGTGAGAAAGAACGTGACGCCTGAGCCGGTCAGGGACGCCTTGTCCTTGATTTGCAGCGATCCATCCTTGACGACGTACAAGCCGGGCAGGAGCGTGACGACGGAATTTCCTGAAATCGTCAGGCCGCCGCAATAGACGCCCGGCGCGAGGCTCGTCGTCTGGTTTTGGATCTGCATTTTCGTAGCCGTACAGGCGCCGTAGGCGGGCGACGGCAGCTCGGCGAGAGGGTCCGGCAACGCAGGACAATCCGTTCTGGGCGCAGGCGACAAAGAAGAAGCCGCGTCGTGATTGACTCCGCCGTGCGAGCATATGGCGCCCGCGGAAATCTGCGCTCCCTGCTTGATGTCGATTGCTTTCGGCGCCGAGGAGTTCGCATAGAGCATGCAATTCGGTCCGAGAAGGCCGCCCTTTTGAATCTCGAGCGTCGAATTTCCGAAGGTATCCAGAGTGATCACGCAATTTGGAACCTGCTGGCTGCGCACCCGCGCCGTCGCAGAAGCCTCGACGGGCGCGCCGCCGACGCCAACCATCCCCAGGAATTGTAAGTGCGTTGTGTTCCGGAGACTGACGGAAACGACCTTTCTGGACATCTGCACGTCGGTCTGCGCGGAGGCCGTCGCCAGATTGGCCGCGACGTAAGCCTTGACCTGTCCCTCGATCACCTGAGGGTTTGCGTTCGACAGGGAAAAGGCGCGCGCGCCAGCCAACGCAGCGCCGTCGGCGACGGACTGAGCGATGCCTCTGGCTTTTACGATCCGCGCATAGTCGACTGCGCCGCCGACGCCCAGCATGACGATCGGGGCTGACAGGGCGAATACGATGACGACGTTGCCCGCGGTCTCGCGTGCGAGGCCTCCCAGGAAACGCAATGTTTTCAAGAGCTGGTCTTTTGGATGTTTCATCTTCCAAGCCGGCGAGCGCCCTCTGCTGTATAAGCTGGAAGCTCTTAAGCAAGGTGCAATTCGAACGGCGCTCGCCAACCACGACCCGTCGCAAAATCTTAAGCATATGCATCGGAGCTCCCGACGCTCTCAATTTTGACCGCGCGCCGCGCTCGCACCGCCGCTCGCGATAACAAGTCCGCGATCAGCCCGACATGCGCTCGCGCTTCTGGGCGGGAAGCGGACGTGCGCCTTCGTGCGCGCGGATGGAGCCCGCGCAAGATTGGCGGAGCGCGCCCGTCGCCATTTGCCCCTGCCGCCCCACCCCTGTATCTCCGCGCCATGACCGAACCCGTCCGCCATATCTTCGAAGTCGCCGCTGAGCAGGCTGGGCAGCGGCTTGACCGGTTCCTCGCCGAACAGCCGGAATTGGTCGAGGCCCACATTTCCCGCACGCGCGTGAAGACGCTGGTGGAGGACGGGCGTGTGGCGGTCGATGGCGCGCCGGCGCGGGCGGTCTCGGTCAAGGTCGCCGCGGGCGCCACCGTCTCCGTCGACATCCCGGCTGCCGCGCCCGCCGAGCCTGACGCCGAAAACATCCCGTTGAACGTCGTCTACGAGGACGACCAGCTGATTGTCATCGACAAGCCGGCGGGGCTCGTCGTCCATCCCGCCGCCGGCCACGAAAGCGGCACGCTGGTCAATGCGCTGATCGCCCATTGCGGGGCGAGCCTGTCGGGGATCGGCGGCGTCAGGCGGCCGGGCATCGTGCATCGGCTCGACAAGGACACGTCCGGGCTGCTGGTCGTCGCCAAGACGGACCGGGCGCATCGCAAGCTCGCCGCCCTGTTCGCCGACCACGGGCGCTCCATGCCCTTCCTGCGCGAATATCTGGCGATCGTCTGGGGGGCGCCCGACCGCAAGACCGGGTTTGTCGACGCGGCAATCGGCCGCCACCAGACGCAGCGCGAGAAGATGACGGTCGTGCACGGCGACAAGGGCAAGGAGGCGGTCACGCACTGGCGCGTGCTGGAAACGTTTGGGGCGGACAAGAATGGAAAGCCTGTGGCCTCGCTCGTCGCCTGCCAGCTCGAGACCGGGCGCACCCACCAGATCCGCGTCCACATGGCCCATATCGGCCATCCCTTGGTCGGCGATCCCGCCTATGCGACGGGGTTCCGCACCAAGGAGAAGCTGCTCCCGGAAGATGCGCGCGCCGCCATTGCCGCGCTCGGCCGACAGGCGCTGCATGCCGCGCGGCTGGAATTTCCGCATCCCGTCAGCGGTGACGACCTCGCCTTCGAAAGCCCCGCGCCAGCCGATTTCGCCAAAGTCCTCGGGGTCCTGGCGGAGGCGCAGGCTGAGCGGTAACCCTAAAGCCGCCAAAAGGTTACGGATTTTTAACGCGCGCGGAGCGGCGTCCGCCCTCTTTCGGCCATGGTCCGCCC
>JAGRKN010000311.1:0-213 GCA_020442275.1 Rhodoblastus sp.
CGCACGCCGAGCCTGCGCACCAGCGTCGGCATGAAGGGCGAGACGAGGATGGTCGCCAGTCCCGACATGGCCACGCCCCAACCGTTGGCGCTGGCGCTGTAGCCGGCCGCCTCCATGCGCACGGCGATGAGCGGGATCGTCATCGACAGGCCGACGCCGACGATGGAGATGGCGGCAATGGCCGCGATGAGGGGGAGGAGGCGAGGCATGGCG
>JAGRKN010000311.1:302-2339 GCA_020442275.1 Rhodoblastus sp.
GCTTCTCGCAATGACGGTCGAGGCTACAATTCCTCGCGGAACCACACCCGCTGCTTCTCATAATAGAACGGCGTCGGGTGCTCGTGTTTCATGCCGTCGGCGATGCGGCCTTCGAGTTCCTTCAGCACGACGCTGGTGATGTGCGGCAGGTCGAGGGCTTGCGCCTCCTTCAGCGGCACCCAGACGAGTTCGACGAGTTCCGTATCCGCTGTCACCACGCCCTCGATGCGATGGGCGATCCATTTGGCGTCGAGGCAAAGAAACGTCGTGTCGAAACGCTTGGGGCGCTTGGGCGGGGTGATGGCGCGGGCGATGAAGCGCACTTCGGAGAGGTCCGGCGCGAAGCCGTGCTTGGCGTAATCGGCCCAGTCGCCCTCGGGTGGATTTTCCATCGCGCCGGGGCGGCCGAGCACGAGGCCCGTTTCCTCGAAGGTCTCGCGGATGGCGGCAAGCGCGAGCGCGCGGCCGGTCGTCTTCGACGGTTTCACGCGACGTTTGGCGAGCTTTTCCTCGACGATCGCGGGCAAGGGCGCCAGCGCTTGCGCCTTGCGGTCGGCGGCCTCGATGCGCCCGCCGGGGAAGACGAACTTGCCGGCCATGAACTTGTGTCCCGCATGGCGCTTGCCCATCAGCACTTTCGGCGCGTCGCCGGAGCGGTCGAGCAGGATGAGGGTCGCGGCGAGCTTCGGCCGCACGTTCGGCCATTTGCGCTCGCGGTCGTGCGCCGTCATGAATTTCGCGTTGTCGTGTTCCTTGCTCGCGACTGCCGCCTTGTCCGTCATTTTCCGCCCGCTTTGATATGTCGATCTTGTCGGACGATCTTACGCGGAACCGTCGGTCGCGCCAATCTTGGGCCTGACAGGCTCCGGCAAGTCGCTCTCTCCGCCGAACCCGTGCATCCGCAGGGCCCATTGGTAGCCGATCAGCGCGCCCTTCACGAGCGGCAGCAGCCAGAGCGAGGAGAGGATGATGAAGGCCGACCAGAGAATGGCGTGCAGCCAGTAGGGCGCGTCCGGCCAGACCTCGTCGAAGGCGAGCAGGGCGGCGACGACGGCGTGGCCTACGATGAAAATGGTGAAATAGGGTGGGGCGTCGTCGGCGCGATGGTGGTGCAGCTCCGTCCCGCACGCCTCGCATTTGTCGACGACCTTGAGATAGGACGAATAGAGCTTGCCCTCGCCGCAGGCCGGGCAGCGGCACATGAGGCCGCGCTTCATGGCCAGCCAGACGTCGCGGTCGGCGGGCTTTGCGGCGACGATGGTGGCGGGCGCGTTCATTTCGTCTCCGTGCTTCACTTCCTGCGCCCCTTGTAGCCTTTGGTCGCTTTTCGGGAAGGGGACTTGTTGTCGCGGGGGCCCTTGATCTTGCGGCTCCGCAGGCCCGCGCCGCGCAGGCTGCGGCCTTCGCTGAGGATTTCGAACCGCAGGGCGCCGGCCATTGGCGCAACTTCGAGCAGGCGCACGTCGACGTTGTCGCCGAGCCTGAAGGCCGTTCCGGAACGCGAGCCGACGAGCGCGGCATGCGCTTCATCATGACGAAAATATTCGTCGCCGATGGTCGAGGCCGGGACAAAGCCGTCGGCGCCGCTTTCGCTCAGCTTCACGAACAGGCCGGAGCGCGTGACGCCGGAAATCTTGCCGGCGAAGCTCGCGCCGACCTGGCCCGCGAGAAAGCCGGCGATGAGACGGTCGATCGTCTCGCGCTCCGCCGTCATGGCGCGGCGCTCGGCGGCGGAAATGCGGGCCGCGATTTCGGCGAGTTCGTCGAGCGGCGTATCAGGCAGGGCGCCGGGGCCCAGATGCAGCGCGCGGATCAGCGCGCGATGCACGATGAGATCGGCATAGCGGCGGATGGGCGAGGTGAAATGCGCGTAGCGGCGCAGGTTGAGGCCGAAATGGCCGTAGTTCTGCGCGGTATATTCGGCCTGCGCCTGGCTGCGCAGCACGACTTCGTTGACGACATGCTCGTGCTCGGTCTCGCGCACTTTCGCGAGAATGTCGTTGAACTGCTTTGCGCGCATCGTCTGGCCCTTGGCGA
>JAGRKN010000312.1 GCA_020442275.1 Rhodoblastus sp.
TGGCGAGGTTTCTAGAAACGTCCAGCTTCTTGACGGCCGCGATGACGGCGACGCCGATGAGAGCCGCGATCAGGCTGTATTCGATGGCCGTCGCGCCGCTCTCGTCCTTCAGGAATTTGGAAAACATCGTGGTCATAGGAGCACCCTCGTTTGCAATTGATACCGACGAGACACAATCTAGCGGCAAGGCTCTGAGGAAAGGTAAACGTCAGCGTCGGGGGAGGATTTTCTTGTTTAACCAAGATGCGCGCCGAGATCGTGACGACGCAATGTTCACGCGGCGACATGCGATATGAGCGATCACGTTTTTTTCTTTGTATCACAAAGAGAAATGCCGGGATTGCCGATGCTCTGGCCATGTGCTGACACACGCATACTGTCGAGACGCCGTTTAGACTTTGAAAACCATGTCGGCCAGATCGGTTCGATTTACCGACGTGGACGCGATCGAGACACAAGCCGGAAATCGCGAACCCGCGACGTCATCCGCGACCGGGCGCAAGTCCATCTCGAAGCCGCGGCTGTCGACAACCTTCAGCGGGGGGCGAGCGCCGAAACGGCCTGTCGAATCGGGTTTGGAGACTGTTGTGATTGCGGCGCGGCGATCCAGTGCGTCGCTGATGCCGAAATTGTCGCTCGTGGGCGCAACAATGCCGGTTTCATTCCCGGGCGACTCGAGCTGTCGCATCTGGACACGCAGCCGATCAGATGCGCCCATGCCTTTCAGTGACATTGTCACGGCATGCGCCGTGCGAATGAGCTAAGGTCGCGCTCGAGCCTGGTAGTTTGCGCGCGAAAAGCGTCGCGCGAGAGATGGGGGCAATGCGATGCGGGTGGCCTTGTTTCAGTTCGGCGAGCGGCTGCCGGAATATGATGTTCCCGTCCTCAACGAGCGCGCGGTGCGCGCGGCGGCCGGCATTCTGTTCGCGCCCGCGCTCCTCACCTTCATGCAGGCGTTGCAGAACGGCAATTTCCAGCCGACCCGCATCTTCGTCATCGCCTTCCTGATCGACTTCACGATCCGGCTCTTCGTCAACCCGCTCCTCGCGCCGACGATGATCCTCGGCCAATGGATCGTGAACGGACAGCAACCCGAATGGGTCGGCGCGCCGCAAAAGCGCTTCGCCTGGGGCATCGGCTTCGCGCTTGCGATAGCCATGTTCTTCCTGATGGTGATCGGCCATGTCGTCGGTCCCATCAACATGCTGGTCTGCGGGACCTGCCTGCTGCTCCTGTTCTTCGAGACCTCGTTCGGCATCTGCATTGGCTGCAAGATCTACAACATGCTGCCGGGCGCGCGGGCGCAGCTCTGCCCCGGCGGCGCCTGCGAAATCCCGGTGAATGCGCCGCCGGCGATCGACGTCCGCAGGGGCGCCGTGCTGGCGGCCTTCGCTGTGGCGATGATCGCGGTGGTCGCCCTGCTCGACCGCCGGCCGGTGCGCTCGGTCTTCTATGTCGCGCCCAAGGCTGGCGCGAGCGCGGCCGAAGAAGCCGCGCGCTGCACGCCGCCAGCATTCGCGCGTGCGATCGGCCACGAAGAGACCTGGAAGCGCCACAACAATTGCCTGTAGCCGGAATCTGCATGGCGACCCCGGACGCGGACCGGGAAATACTCATATTCGGTCGGTTATTTCACCTTGAGCGACGCATTATTGAGTTTAGGGTCTGTCGGACATAGGCCCGAGCCGGGCGAGCGAGATTCTGTTGGGGCGATTTGGGATAAGCGCAGACCGGGGCTGAGTTCGTCAGAGCGCATCGAGTCACGGCAATGAAGCCGCGACGAAACTAGGGGGCAATTATGAGGAAGTTTGCACTGTTGGTCGGTATGTCGGTCGGCTTTGCCTCGCCGGCGCTTGCCGCGGATACGCACGTGGCTTGGCAGGGTTTCTTCACCGTCACCGGGACAACCGCCGCCTGCGCCGGGATCGGGGGAACCTCAGTCGGCGACACCAACGTCGCGGTCTACCGGGCCGGTCAGACTGCAACCGATATATCGTCGATGAGCATCATCTTCACGAGATCGGCCATCAATTTCCAGAACGCCGACGAAGCCAATAACCGGCAGTTGCGCGGCAACGGCACCGCCTACGTCAAAGCGATGAACAAAAGAGGCAAGCCCTACGCCTATCAGACAACCTTCTCCAATATCACGACAAGTCCGGCGACGGTTTACGCCAGTTCCGGCTACGTGGTGATGACGGGCACGCTCAACAACATGTGGACCGAGCCGGGGTGTAACGTGACGTTCACGGCGACGTTCGGCAAGGAGCCGTGACCCGCCTCTAGCCGAAGTCCGCGCCTGGACGAAGTGGACGTGTCGCCGTGAGCCGGCGCGCGGCGCAAGACGAAAAAAA
The DNA here is from genome assembly GCA_020442275.1 of Rhodoblastus sp. Lineage (GTDB taxonomy): Bacteria > Pseudomonadota > Alphaproteobacteria > Rhizobiales > Beijerinckiaceae > JAJXWB01. The sequence goes on from JAGRKN010000312.1 coordinate 2,355, forward strand.
AGCCGCCCCCGTAGGGGCGGCTTTTCCAAAACCGGAACGCCGGATCAGCGCTTCGAGAACTGGAAGCTCCGGCGCGCCTTGCGCTTGCCGTACTTCTTGCGCTCGACCACGCGGCTGTCGCGGGGGAGGAAGCCTTCCTTCTTCAGCGCGGAGCGCAGCTCCGGCTCGAAGTTGGTCAGCGCCTTGGCGAGACCGTGGCGCACGGCGCCCGCCTGGCCCGACAGGC
>JAGRKN010000313.1:0-984 GCA_020442275.1 Rhodoblastus sp.
TGAAGCCGAGGATCATCGCGAAGAGCTCGGCGCCCCGCCAGCGCACCCGCCGCGAACGGCGCTCGCCGGCATTGGCCGAACCATCGAAAGTTCCTTGATAGACGCTCATGTTCCTCTCCATCGGCCCGGCCCCAATGGCCGCCGATATGAATGTAATTTACATTTACATTGGGTAGGCGTCTAGGGGCGGATGGATGAAATTTTGGTAATGAGGGCAGGCCGTCGTGCGCGCGATTGTCGCGCGCATCGATGCTGTGGCGTTTCGCGGCGCTTTCTGTCGCTACCCCAATCCATTGACATAGATGGCCGGGACACAGGCGAGCGAAGCGACGCCGTCTTCGACGGCTACGCCCGGCCATGACGTCTGGGCGTCTAGTGCCCGTTCACCTTCTCGCTCGCCCGCGCTGCGACGATGGCGTCGGCGTGTTTGCCGACGACTTCCGCGAGGTGATCGAACTTGCTCGTATACGAGCCGACGCCCGAGGTCGCCGAGCGCAGGTCGACGATCAGGCCGCCCATTTCGGCTTCCGGAATCTGGGCCTCCAGCACGTCCCAGCCTTCCCAGCCGGGGCGGCCGTCGAAGCCGAGAATCTGGCCGCGCCGTCCCGACACGATGGCGGTCGCGCGCGACATGGCCTCGCTCGGCACGGCGATGGACACCGCGAGGATCGGCTCCAGCAGGGCCGGCCCGCATTTCTCCAGCGCTTCCTGCATGCCGATGCGGGCCGCCGTGCGGAACGCCATGTCGGAGGAATCGACGGTGTGATAGGAGCCGTCGACCAGCGTGACGGCGACGTCCACCACGGGGAAGCCGAGCGGCCCCTGTGCGCAGGCGTCGCGGCAGCCCGCTTCCACCGACGAGAAATATTGCCGGGGCACCGAGCCGCCGTGCACCTTCTCCTCGAACACGAAGCCCGCGCCGCGCTCCTGCGGCCGCACGTCGATCACGACGTCGCCGAACTGGCCGTGGCCGCCGGACTGCTT
>JAGRKN010000313.1:1015-1269 GCA_020442275.1 Rhodoblastus sp.
GCGGATCGTCTCGCGATAGGCGACCCCGCCTTTCTTCGACTCCACGGTTACGCCGAAGCGCGCGGCCAAGCGTTCGAGCGCGACGCGCAGATGCATCTCGCCCTGGCCCGAGAGTTTCATCTCGCCGGATTCCTGATCCTGCGTAAAGACGAGCGAGGGATCTTCTTCCGTGAGTTTCGCCATGGCGGCGGCCAGCTTCACCTCGTCCTTGCGATCCCTGATCGCGAGCGACAGCGCATGCACGGGTTGCGGCG
>JAGRKN010000313.1:1367-4004 GCA_020442275.1 Rhodoblastus sp.
CCGAAGGCGAGCGTGTCGCCTTCCTCGGCCTTGCCGACCTTGGTGGAGGCCGAGCCGATCATGCGCGACAGCGAGGCGATGCGGTCTTCGCCGCCATTGGCGCCGATGACCGTCGATCCGTCCGTGAAGGCCCCTCGCAGAACGCGCACGATCGACAGCTTGCCGCCGTGCGCCGTGTGCACCGTGCGCATGGACTGGCCGATCGCCGGGCCCGTATCGGCGACGCCGAGGCGCGCGCGGGTCTGCGCGATGGTCGGGGCCTCGTGCCGCAGGGCCTTCAGCAGGCGCGTGACGCCATTGCCGCGTTCGGCCGAGCCGATCAGCATCGGCACGACATGGCCGTCGCGCAATTCGCGCGCGAGGTCGTCGAAGACCTGATCGCGCGGCGGCTCGATGTCGGAGATCAGTTCCTCCATCAGCGCGTCGTCGTAATCGGCGAGCTTCTCCAGCATCGTGTAGCGCGCTTCCTTTTCACGCGGGAGATCGCCTGCCGGAACGTCGATGATGGTGGACGGCGCGTGCTCGCGGTAGACGAAGGCGCGTTCGAGCGCGAGGTCGATGAAGCCGGTGGCGATGCCGTTCTGCCAGATCGGTATCTGACGCAGCAGCAGCGGCGCGCGCGAGGCGGGCTGCAGCAGCCCCAGCGTCTCGTGCACGCGCTGCGTGGCGGCGTCGATCTTGTTGAGGAAGATGAGGCGCGGGACGCCGAGTTCCTCGAGTTCGCGCAGGATGAGTTGCAGCGCGGGAATCTTGCGCGGATCGGCCTCGCAGACGACGATCGCCGCGTCACACATCGGCAGGACGTCGCGCATTTCGTTGGAGAATTCGATCGAGCCAGGGCAGTCGATGAAAGTGTAGCGGTCGCCGAGATAATCGGCGGTGGCGACATTGGCCTCCACGCTCATGGCGTGGGCGCGCGCCTCGGCGCTGGAATCGCCGACCGACGAGCCGTCGCGCACATTGCCTTGGCGCGATATGGCGCCGGCGCGCGCCATGATGCTCTCGAGGAGCGTCGTCTTCCCGCTCTGGAAGGGGCCGACCAGCGCAATCAGCCGGGGCCCCATCGATCTTCTGCCGCCTTTGGCCGGCGTGTCGCTCATCATAAACTCCCGTGACCTTGACGGCGCCGGAAGCTGCGGCGTTTGGCGCCGTCGGTGAGGATCGTTTCACCGACGCGGCGGGTTGGCAAGACTCTGGATCAATTACATATGCGGCGGCCGCATCACCGCCGGTGGCGCCGCGCGCGCGGCTTTCCGGCCGGCGGCGGAGGCGCATATTCGAGCGTCATCGCCGTCACGCCGGCCGCGACATCGACGCCGGTCTGCGCCTGGACCGAGAAAGGCTGCAGATTGATCGCGCGATTGGAGCCGCCGATCAGCGCATTGGCGCCGAGGCCGACGCCCGCCGTCGCGGAAGCGCCGACTCCTCCGTAGTCGCCGCCGAGCTCGCCGGAATGCAGGCCAACCGTCGGCGCGAAAACCGCCCAGTCGAGATGGCCAGGGCCGGTCACGCCAAGCGCGACGCCAAAGCGCGAGATGGTGCCGACATAGTGCTCGGCATTGCCGTCCTCGCGGAAGAACCAGCAGTCGAGCGCCTTGTTCGAGGTGATGACCATGCCGACGCCGGCGGAGACATCGCATTCGAGCGCGCCGACGCGCGTCGTCTGGGCGGCGGATGCGGGCAGGGCCGGCAGCGTGCTGGCGACGAGAATGGCGGCGTAGATGGTTTTCGAGACGCGTTTCATGAGGCGCTCCCCTGCGCTTGGTGGACTTAGGCCGCGCCCAAAAGAAAACGCCGCCCGAAAACGGGCGGCGCCAAAACGCACAGAGCGAAAGCGGAACTACGTCAGGTCAGGCTGGCGCAGAAGCGCTGGATGCGGGTGCAGGCGTCTTCGAGCACCTTGTCCGAGGTCGCGTAGGAGACGCGGAAGTTCGGGCCTGTGCCAAAGGCCGAACCCTGCACGGTCGCGACGCCCTCGGCCTCGAGCAGTTCCGTGACGAAGTCCTGATCGGTCTGCAGGACCTTGCCGCCCGGCGTCTTCCTGCCCATCGCGTCCGCGCAGGACGGGAAGACATAGAAGGCGCCTTCGGGGCTCGGGCACTTGAGGTGCTTGGCCTGGCCGAGCATCGACACCACGAGATCACGGCGAGCCTGGAAGGCCTTGCGCGAGGTCGCGATGAAGTCCTGCGGCCCGTTCAGCGCCTCGACGGAGGCCCATTGCGCGATCGTGCAGGCGCCGGACGTCTGCTGGCCCTGGATCATGTCCATGGCCTTGATCAGCTGCTCGGGACCTGCCGCGTAGCCGATGCGCCAGCCGGTCATCGCATAGGCCTTCGACACNNCCGTTCATGGTGAGCGTGCGGTCGTAGAGCGCGGGCTCGATCTCGGCGGGCGTGACGAATTTGAAGTCGCCGTAGGTCAGGTGCTCGTACATGTCATCGGGCAGAACCCAGACATGGGGATGGCGCACCAGCACATCGGTCACCTTCTTCAGTTCCTCGCGCGTATAAGCGGCGCCGGACGGGTTCGACGGCGAGTTGAGCACGACCCACTTGGTCTTCGGCGTGATGGCCCGCTCGAGGTCCTCCGGCTGCAGCTTGAAGCCGTGCTCCATTTTCGTCTGCACGACCACGGCCG
>JAGRKN010000313.1:4063-6966 GCA_020442275.1 Rhodoblastus sp.
GGGTTCAGCGTCGCCATGAAGGCGTTGAACAGGATGTGCTTGCCGCCGGTGCCGACGATGACCTGGGAAGGCTTGTAGTCGAGATTGTTCTCGCGCTTGAACTTGCCCGCGATCGCCTCGCGCAGCGGGTTGATGCCGGAGACCGGTGGATACTTCGTCTCGCCGCGACGAATCGCGGCGATCGCCGCTTCCTTGATGTTGTCGGGCGTGTCGAAATCCGGCTCGCCGACGGACAGCGAGATGATGTCGCGACCCTGGCCTTTCAGATCGCGGGCTTTCTGCGTCACCGCGATGGTGGCGGAAGGCTTCACGCGAGAAAGGGCATCGGCGAGAAACGCCATGGGTCTGTCACTCCATTTCGAAAAAGCCGCGCGCGGGACGCGAGGGCGGCGCACCATAATCCTTCGCAGCGCGAGAGCAAATTATTTCGCGGATTCGCGAAACCAATCCGCCTTTCGGCCGTTCACATCCCTGTGAGACGACGCAACGCCGATTGACTCTCGATGGATCGCATCCATTTAATGGACATAGGCGATTATTCGCTTGAGTGTTGTAAATGAGTAACAGATGCGGCTGGTGTTCGTGAGGCGCCAAAACGCACATCGGGAACGGGGTTGGGTCGATAGGGTGATTTTCGAAGCCGGTCGCGGTTTCGAACAACAGAAGCTCTGGGGATGGCTGACATGTCGGTCGTAGATCATTTCGACAAGGCGCCTGAAGCCGGTTTCACCCGCGGTTGGGATGCGGAAGCCGCTCGCCGCCAGTTCAATGTTTCGCTCGCGCTCATCGCGGCGCTGGCGTTTGGGATCGGCGTCGTCGCCTATTCGATGCGCAGCGCGCCCAAGCGTTCCGTGTTCGCGGCAATCGAGCACGTCGAGCCCCACACGACGATTTATGGAGCGTTGGTTCGGCCCTGAGCGGGCCGACTGCCTCCGTCCGGAATCGCCCGACCCGGGTCCGCGCTTTCTTGGCCGCGCGGATCCTTCCGAAGCCAGAACTTCGGGGGTCGGGCGTTTTCTTTGGCGCGCCTCGCGGTCGTTAGGTCAGCAGCCCGGTCACAGGTTTGACCGTCGCGGATTCCGGGAAGACGCTTCCCGCCAGAGTTGCCGCGCCAAGGCCGAGATGATCCCCCAGAACGCCCTTCAACATCGCGCGTAGATCGGTCGTCGGCCGAAGATCGCGATTTTCATGAAGCTGATGCGACTTCAGGCCCGGCCAATCCGCGATCACGCGGCCGCCTGCGACCGCTCCTCCCGCCAGAAACGCCACGGTCGCCGTGCCGTGGTCGGTGCCGGTCGTGCCGTTGATGCGCGCCGTCCTGCCGAATTCCGTGATCGTGACGATGACGGTGTCGCGCCACTTGTCGCCGAGCCCCTTCTCGAATTCGCCAAAGGCGCCGTCGAGACCGGACAGGAGCTGCGCCAGTCGTCCGCGCGGGCCGCCTTCGTTGGCGTGTGTGTCCCAACCGTCGAAGGCGAGCGCCGCCACGCGGGGTCCATCGGGCGCAGCCAGCAGGCGCGCCGCGCCGCGTGCGGCCTGCGCCATGCCGGCGACCGAATTCATGCCGCCGCGCGAGCCTTTTTCGTCGCCCATTTCGCGACTGGCGAGCCTGTCGATCTCGAGCCCCCGCGCGAGCGCTTCGGCGAGCGCGGGATCGGTATGGCGATAGAGGTCGATCATGCGGCGGCCAAGGTCCTCGCCCGCCGGTTGCAGGGCCTGCGGCGCCCAGCCCACGACCGGCGCCGGGCCGCGCAGCGCCAGCGGCGTCGCCACGCCGACGCCGAGGCCGCCGCGACTTCGGATCGGCTGGCCGGCGGGCAGCGCGGCGAGCGCGCGATTGAGCCAGCCCGAGGTCGTCCGGCCGACGCCGGGCAGGCCGCTTTCCAGGACGTCCTGCCCGTCGAAATGCGAGCGCTCGCGATAGGGCGTGGCGACAGCATGAAAGATCGTCGCCTGTTTCGTCGCGAACAGACGATGAAGGGTCGGCATGCCCGGGTTGAGCGCGAAGAAGGAATCGAGTGGTCGGGCGGCGTCCGGGCCGGTCGCGGACAAGGCGATCTCGCCGTGCAGGCCGATATAGTCGGGATCGCCGACCGGCCCGACTGCCGACAGTCCGTCCAGCGCCCCGCGCAGGATGATGACGACCAGACGCGGATCGCGCGCGCCGGCCGCGCTCGCGATGCGCGGCGCATGCGCCCATGCGAAAAGCGCGCCGGCGCCGGTGAGCATGGCGCGGCGGGAGAGCGGCGCGGATTCGCAGAAGGTGGCGCGCATGTTGGTCATCTCCTCTGCGCCTCCGGCGACATCAGCAGCATGGCCAGCGCCTGCTGGCGCGACTCCGCTCGCTCCAGCGCCTGACGCGTGACGGGCGAGGCCGCCGCGCCCGCGACCTTGTCGAGAAGCTCCGCGGGATCGGACATGTCCTGGATGCGGCTCGCCACCTGCCAGGAGAGATCGAGCCGCGCCTTCATGCCTTCCGGCGAGACCCAGGCGGCCGCCGTATCGGCAAAGCCGTTGGGCCCGGCAGGCGCCCAAAGCGGCTGGCCCAGCGAAGCGAGGCCGCCGAGGATGGGACCCGCGTTGATGGGCGCGCGTCCGGTCATACGCGCCGTCGCGATCAGAAATTCATAGGGCGTTCGCAGCTTGGTCGGCGGCGCGGACCAAGCCTCGGGGCTGGCGACCAGGGTTTCGGCGAGCGCCTTCAGGTCGCCGCCGGTGTCGCGAAAACTTCTTGCGAGCCTTTCGACCAGCGCTGGCGGCGGTTCGTCCGCGACGAAATGCCGGGCGAATTTCGTTGCGATATGTCGCGCGGTCGAGGGATGTCGCGCAAGTTCCTCGAGCGCGGCGAGACCTTGCGCCCGATCGGGCTGCGCATAGATCCTGCCGAGCACGGTCTGCGCGCC
>JAGRKN010000313.1:7100-7669 GCA_020442275.1 Rhodoblastus sp.
CCGCCGCCGACGCCGAGCGTGTGCAACTCCAGAATCTCTCGCGCGAGATTTTCGTTGAGGCCGCGCCTGCGGTTCTGGCCGGCGCGGGAGTTCGGTCCGATCGACTGCTGGTTGTCGAGATAGAAGATCATGGCCGGATGCTGCTCGACCGCCGCCAGCATGTCGGCGAAGCGGCCGAGTACGTGCGGGCGGATCGCCTCGCGCTCGTAGGCGCCGGCGATGGCGCGTACGAAGCCGCCTTTGGCGACCGACACGCAGAAATGGTTCGACCAGAAGCAGACGAGACGTTCGACGAAACCGGCGCGCGCGGATGTCGCGCGCTGGAAGCGAACGAGGGCCTCCGCGCGATAGGCCTGCTGCTCGATCGTCGGCGGGGGCTTGGCTGCCGGCGCGGCCATCTGCGGCTCGGCGGGCGACGCGCCCGAGCTCTCGACCATCTGAAGAGCCATCGCGAGCTTGTCGCGATTGGCGCCGTCGCGTTGCTGGCGTTTGCGCTCCTGCTGCTCGAACAGGGCTTGCAGCAGACCGGGCGTGTGGCCGAGGCCGGGGCCGTCGAGCAGGGCGATGCC
>JAGRKN010000314.1 GCA_020442275.1 Rhodoblastus sp.
GTCAGCGCGAGACGCTGATGAAGACGGTCATGGATGACGACGTCATCGCCTTCGCCGACCTGTCCGGCGACCGCAATCCGGTCCACCTCTCCGACCATTTCGCCCGCAAGACCCGGTTCGGCGAGCGCATCGTCCACGGCCTCTATACGGCGAGCCTGATCTCGACCGTGATCGGCATGTACCTGCCGGGCCCCGGCGCGGTCTACATGTCGCAGACCCTCAATTTCAAAGGCCCGGTCAAGATTGGCGACGTCATCAATGTCGTGGTCGAGGTGGTCGAGCTGACGGAAAAGGGCCGCCGCGTCCGCCTGCACTGCGAATGCCTGGTCGATGGCAAGGTCGTTCTCGACGGCGAGGCGATGGTCATGGCGCCCTCCAGGAACCCGACGCCGCGCCCCGCCGCCAAGGCCGAGGCGTGAGAGCAGGGCGCTTCGCTCCCCGCGAGCCGGGAAGCACGCGCGCCGCCTTCCGACTTGACCCTTACGCCGTCGCGTGGCTTTTTGCGCCGCGCGCGCCGGCCCTGGGCCGCAATACTGCATTGACGCCTTGACCCCATCCTCCCGCTTCACCGACGCGATCGACCCGCAATCCCCGCCCCCGGGGCTGGAGGGCGCTGTCGTGGCGATCGGCAATTTCGACGGCCTGCATCGTGGACATCGCGGCGTCATCGCCCGCGCCAAGGCCCTTGCCGCCAGGCTCGGCAAGCCCTGCGCCGTCCTGACGTTCGAGCCGCACCCCGCCGACTTTTTCGCGAAGAGAAGTGTGATCTTCCGCCTGACCTCGCACGAGGCCAAGGCCGCCTTCCTGCGGCGCCTCGGCCTCGACGGCATGATCGTGCTCACCTTCGACGCCGCGCTGTCCGGGCTTTCGGCGCAGGCCTTCGTCGACGATGTCCTGATTCGCCGTCTCGGCGTCTCCGGCGTGGTGGCGGGCTATGACTTCCATTTCGGCGCCAAGCGTCAGGGCACGCCGGAGTTCCTGCAATCGGAAGGCGCGCGGCAGGGGTTCGCGGTCGACATCGTCGAGCGCATTTCGCAGGATGAGGAGGGCTCGCTCGACGCCGTCTCCTCCACCGCCACCCGCGCCGCTCTGGAAGCCGGCGATGTCGCGCTGGCCGCCCGCCTGCTCGGCCATCCCTGGTTCGTAGAGGGCGAGGTGATTCACGGCGCCAAACGGGGCCGCACCATCGGCTTTCCGACCGCCAATATCGCGCTCGACCCGTCCTGCAAGCTCCGCCACGGCATCTACGCCGTCACGCTGACGGTCGACGGCAAGACTTTTGGCGGCGCCGCCAATTTCGGCAAACGCCCGACTTTCGACGACGGCCCGCCGCTGCTCGAGGTCTACGTGCTGGATTTCGAGGGCGATCTTTACGGAAAGATGGTGGAAGTGGCCTTCATCGGCTTCATCCGGCCGGAGGCGAAATTCGATTCGGTCGAGGCCCTTGTCGTCCGCATGAACGAGGACGTCGCGGAAGCGCGGCGGGTGCTGGCGCAGGTTTTGTGACGGGCTCATATTGCGTTCAGGCGTGCCGCCCCATATCTCCCGGCGATGGAGACCTGCTGATGGCCCCCAGGAACAATGAGCGCGTCGATATCGAATATCCCCGCGGCGAGATCGAGATCATCGCGCCGGGACAGGATTCGTCCGACCGCATGCGCCGCCGCAACCCCTTCGATTTCGAAGGCGCCTCGGCGCAGCGCACCTACACGTTCCAGACAAAGCTCAGCGGCTTCCTCGGCCTCGTCTTCGCCGCGGTGATCGCCAGCGGGCTTTTCGTTTTCGTCGCGGGCTTTCTGGCGGTCGTCGTGACGATCGCGATCGCGGTGGTCGCCGGCTTCATCCTGCGCAACAAGCTCAGGCAATTGTTCGGGCGGTGAACCCGATCGTTCATCACGTGTCGATTGGTGCGGTCGCCGCTGCGGTGGGATGAAGGAGTTTCATGATGCGCATTCCGCTCAGCCCCCGTCTGCTCGCCCTCGCGTTCCTGCCTGCGCTCGCGCTGCCGCTCGCCGCGAGCGAAGCGAGCGCCAAGGGCTGCATCAAGGGCGCGATCGTCGGCGGCATCGCCGGCCATGTCGTCCATCACGGCGTCATCGGCGCGATCGGCGGCTGTATCGTCGGCCGCCACAACGCCAAGGAGAAAGCGCGCGCGGAGCGCTTGCGGCGCGAGCAGATAGCGCATCCCGGCGCGCGCGATCTGTGATAGCGACGGGCCGGGTTGCGCGCCCGTCTGGTGACAGCCGCAAACATCGCAGATAGCTTCAGCCCGGCCGCGGGTCGCCGTGGCGGGAGGCATTTCATGCGTCTATTTCTGATCCTCGGATTTCTTGCTTTCGCGATCGCTACCGGAGCGGACACGTCCTCTGCGCAGACATCGTGCAGCGGCTTCCAGTCCATGTGCGCCAAGCGCTGCAAGCAGCGCGCGCCCGGCGACGCCAATTGCGTCTCCGACCACTGCACGCCCAAGCTCCAGGAATGCCGGTCCACGGGATGTTGGCAGGAGGGGCGGCTCTACGGCGGCAGGGAAACCTGCAACCTCCGGAAGTCCTGAAGCTCGCAGCAGCCGCGATATTCTATCGCCCCTCCAGCACCAGCACCGTCTGTTTGCGCGGCAGGCTCGCGCGCGAAACCTCGACGAAACGCGCGCCTTCGAACTTCACCTCGAATTTTTCACGCGCCAGCGCCAGAAAGCGTTCGAGCGTCGAGGGCCCGAAAATGTGCATCGGGATCGTCAGCGGCGCGCGGATCGTCGAAATCGTCTCGATCATGCCGGCGGCGCCGAGCGTGTAGGAGCCGTCGACCGGGGCGAGCAGCACATCCACGTGGCGCAGCTGTTGCAGATGTTCGGGCGTGAGGCGGTGGTGCAGGTGGCCGAGATGGGCGATGCATAGGCCCGCCGCCTCGAATACGAAAATGGAATTGCCGTCATATTCCGTGCCGCCGGCCCAGTCGCGAATGTTGGTTGGCACGTTGCGCACCCGCAAGTCGCCTTCGGTCACGTCCCAATTGGCGGGTTTGCCGTCGTCGCCCCAGCCCTTGAGCAGATGCTTGATGCCGGGTTGGGGGCTCAGGCTGTTGTGCGTCGAATGCGCCTTGTTCATGGTCGCGATGTCGGGAACGACGGGCGCGCGGACATAATCATTGTAGTCGGTCACCGCCGTGGTTCCGCCCGGCGTCTCGAGCAGGAAGGTCGCGTGTCCGACGAAGGTCAGCCGCACATGGTCGGCGGCCAGCGCGGCCTTCATGATGGTCGGTCCGCCCGCGATCATGTCGGGACATTTTTCGACTTCCGCCGCGCGGGCCGGGGCGGCAAGGAGCAAAAACAGGCCGATGAGCAGGGCGAGGGCGGACAGGACAGGGCGCATGGCGGCCTCCGGCGACGCAGCAGAGAATAGCGCCGTCCGCGGCCGGGGGAAGCGGGTTGGCGGCCGCCCCTTCCCGCCCCGGCCAAACGTGCTATAGCAGCGCCATGATCGAAGCCCTCATATCCCAGCGAATTATCCGCCCGGGCCGCGCTCGAGCCTGAGCTCGCGCGGCGCCGGGTTCGCTCCGCTTCGTCATCCCATTCGGCCGCCGGCTCCGGCGCGCCCCAGATTTCGGTTCGACATGAACGACATGCCCAAGGCCGCGAAGGCCGACAAGACCGGTCCCGACTATTCCGCAAGCCTCTTTCTGCCGCAGACGGAATTTCCGATGCGCGCCGGCCTGCCGAAGAAAGAGCCGGAAATCCTCGCCCGCTGGAACGAGATCGACCTCTACAAGCGCCTGCGCGAGGCGGGCAAGGGCCGCAAGAAATTCGTCCTGCACGACGGCCCGCCCTACGCCAATGGCGCGATCCACATCGGCCACGCGCTCAACAAGACGCTGAAGGACCTCGTCACCCGCTCGCAGCAGATGCTGAACAAGGATTCCAACTACGTTCCGGGTTGGGACTGCCACGGCCTGCCGATCGAGTGGAAGATCGAGGAAGAGAATTATCGCTCCAAGGGCAAGGCGAAGCCGGACCTGCGCGACAGCGCCGCCATGATCGCCTTCCGCCGCGAATGCCGCGCCTACGCCGATCACTGGGTCAACGTGCAGCGCGAGGAGTTCAAGCGGCTCGGCGTCGTCGGCGACTGGGACAATCCCTATCTCACCATGACTTATCCGGCGGAGGCCCAGATTGCGCGCGAATTGTTGAAATTCGCGGAGAACGGGCTGCTCTATCGGGGCTCCAAGCCGGTCATGTGGTCGGTGGTGGAGAAGACCGCGCTGGCCGAGGCCGAGGTCGAATACGAGGATCATACGTCGGATACGGTCTGGGTCGCTTTCCCGATCACGACGCTCGGCGGCTATCTCGGCGAGGCCTCGACGGAAGAGGCGGCTTCCGACGCTTCGGTCGTCATCTGGACGACCACGCCCTGGACGCTGCCTGGCAATCGCGCGATCTGTTTCAGTTCGAAAATCTCCTATGGCCTCTACCGCGTGACCGCCGCGCCCGAAGACAATTGGGCGAAGGTCGGCGCGAAGTATGTCTTGGCCGACAAACTCGCCGAAGAGGTCTTCAAGTCGGCCAAGGTCGAGGCTTGGGAGAGGCTCTCCAACATCTCGGCAGAGACGATGGCCGGCATGGAATGCGCCCATCCGCTCGCCGGCCTCGGCGGCGGCTACGACTTCCGCGTGCCGCTGCTTTCGGGCGATCACGTCACCGACGACACCGGCACGGGCTTCGTCCACACCGCGCCCGGCCACGGCCGCGAGGACTTCGAGATCTGGATGGCGTCCGGCCGCATGCTGACCGAGCGCAAGATCGAGACGCGCATCCCCTACACGGTGGACGAAGACAGCTTCTACACGAAGGAAGCGCCGGGCTTCGACAGCAAGCGCGTCATCACGGACAAGGGCGACAAGGGCGACGCCAACGACGCCGTCATCAAGGCGCTGGTCGAGCGCGGCGCGCTGATCGCGCGCGGCCGGCTCAAGCACCAGTATCCGCACTCCTGGCGCTCCAAGAAGCCGGTCATCTTCCGCAACACGCCGCAATGGTTTGTCGCGATGGACAAGCCATTCGTGCCGAATGATGCCGGCTCCCCTTCTCCCCGCGAGCGGGGAGAAGGTGTCCGAAGGACGGATGAGGGGCAGGCCGCCCAGCAATCGTCACCGGCTGCCCCTCACCCCGGCCCTCTCCCCGCAAGCGGGGAGAGGGAGGGAATGCGCTCCTCCCTCCGCGCCGTCGCGCTCGAAGAGATCACAAGAGTCCGGTGGGAGCCGGCCTCCGGGCAGAACCGCATCACCGGCATGATCGCCGCCAAGCCCGACTGGGTCATGTCGCGCCAGCGCGCCTGGGGCGTCCCGATCGCCGTCTTCGTCAGGAAAGGCGAGCACACGCCGCTGGTCGACGCCGCAGTCAACAAGCGCATCGGCGACGCCTTCGAGGCGGAAGGCGCGGATGCCTGGTTCGCGGAAGGCGCCAAGGCGCGCTTCCTCGCGCCCGACCACAACCCGGACGACTTCGACAAGGTCGACGACGTGCTCGACGTCTGGTTCGACTCCGGCTCCACCCACGCTTTCGTGCTGGAGGACGCGAAGCACTTCCCCGGTCTGCAGGGCGTGCATCGCATCCGCGACGGCGGCGCCGACGAGGTCATGTATCTCGAAGGTTCGGACCAGCACCGCGGCTGGTTCCATTCCTCGCTGCTGGAAAGCTGTGGCACGCGCGGCCGCGCGCCCTACGACGTGGTATTGACGCACGGCTTCACGCTGGACGAACACGGCCGCAAGATGTCGAAGTCGCAGTTCAATGCGCTGGCGCCGGACAAGCTCATCAACGAGCTCGGCGCCGATATCCTGCGCCTGTGGGCCGCCAGCGTCGATTATTCCGACGACCAGCGTCTCGGTCCGGAAATCCTCAAGTTCACGACCGACAATTACCGCAAGCTGCGCAACACCATCCGCTGGATGCTGGGCAGTCTCGCGCATTTCTCCGAAGGCGACCGTGTCGACTGGAAGGGTATGCCGGAGCTCGAACGGCTCATGCTGCATCGCCTCGCCGAGGTCGATGCGGTCGTGCAGCAGGCCTATGCGGACTTCGACTACAAGAAGGTCGTCGCAACGGTGACGCCGTTCATGACCGGCGATTGCTCGGCCTTCTATTTCGATATCCGCAAGGACGCGCTCTATTGCGAGGCGCCCTCGAGCCATCTGCGCAAGTCCGCGCTGACGGTCGTCGACGCCATCTGCGACGCGGTGCTGAAGTGGCTGGCGCCGATCCTCGTCTTCACGACCGACGAGGCCTGGGCGATGTTCCGCCCGAATGGCGCGCCCTCGGTCCATCTGGAAATATTCCCCGCGGGCCTTGGACAGTTCCGCGACGATGCGCTCGCCGAGCGCTGGCGAAAAATCCGCCGCGTGCGCTCCGTCGTCACCGGCGCGCTGGAGATCGAGCGCGCCAACAAGGCGATCGGCTCGTCGCTCGAGGCCGCGCCGGTCGTGTTCATCTCGGATGCGCAGCTGCGCGACGCCGTCGTCGGCGTCGACATGGCGGAAATCTGCATCACCTCGGACGTCACGATCGAGCCGACCGGCGATGTGCCGGAAGGCGCCTTCGTCCTGCCCGACACGCCCGGCGTCGCCGTCGCGCCGGCGAAAGCGCAGGGCCGCAAATGCGCGCGCTCCTGGAAAATCTCGCCGCTGGTCGGTTCCGATCCCGAATTCCCGGATGTGACGCCGCGCGACGCCGCGGCGCTGCGTGAACTGAAGGCGCAGGGCAGATGGGGCGCGGCCTAGTGGGCCTGAAGACCCACGTGCGCCTCGTTGCGGCCGCGGCGGCGGGCGTCGCCTTCGCGGCCGACCAGATCTCGAAATTCTGGATGATCGATATTCTCGGCATCGAGGATCGCCCGCCGATCAGGTTGACGCCCTTTCTCGATATCGTACTTGCCTGGAATCCAGGCATTTCCTATTCGCTGCTGCGAGCGGACACGACGCTGGGCATGCTCGGCCTGCTGGCTTTGGCGGCTCTGGCCGTCGGCCTGCTCGGCGCCTGGCTTTGGACGACCACCGACCGGTTGACCGCGCTCGCGCTCGGACTCGTCCTGGGCGGGGCGCTCGGCAATGCGCTGGACAGGGCCCGCTATGGCGCGGTCGCCGATTTTCTCCATCTCCACACCACCCTGCCGGTCGGGCCGCTGGCCAATTACGTGTTCAATGTCGCCGACGCGGCGATCGTTGCCGGCGTGGCGGTCCTCCTGTATGAGTCCCTCCGCCCGAGGCCTGCGGACCCGCCTCCTGATGCGGCGCCCACAATTCGCCGCGAATGGAAGGGATAAGCGCATCGGCCGCCGCTTGCCCGAGCGGCATCGGGCGGCGTTGGGGGCGTTTTGATGAGGGTTTTGCACGTGACACGCGAAATCGCCGGCAAATTCGCGATGGCTGCGGCCGGAGCGGCCATGATCTGGACGGCGGCGCTTGCCGCCTCGACCGCCGCCCGCGCCTTCGATGATCGGCCCTCGAGCTTCGACCCCATTCTCAACATGGTGGGTCTCGGCAAGGACGCCGACGACAAGCCCGACATCGATTTCCGCGAGCGTCCCAAGCTGGTCGTGCCCAAGGGCAACGAACTGCCGCCGCCGGTCGCTGGTCACAACAAGGCCGCCAACTGGCCGCAGGATCCCGACGTCCGCCGCCGCCGCGAGGCCGCCGCCGCCGCCCGCGCGCCGCGCGACATCAACGCCGAGTTCAAGGCCAACCCGGCCCTGACGCCCACGGAGCTGATGCAGGGCCGTACGG
Organism: Rhodoblastus sp.; assembly: GCA_020442275.1. GTDB lineage: Bacteria > Pseudomonadota > Alphaproteobacteria > Rhizobiales > Beijerinckiaceae > JAJXWB01. The sequence goes on from JAGRKN010000314.1 coordinate 7,771, forward strand.
CGACACGCAGCAACAGCCCGGAGGTCTGTCCGCAGCGCCGCAACGGCATGCCGGACTGCGGCGTCGAGGAATCGGCCTACAACATCAAGAAGGTCTTCTCGCTCGGCTCCAAGGACGACGAGGTGAAGCCCGGCGTCGAGCCGTCGCGCGATTATCTGACCGAGCCGCCGACCGGCTATCGCGCGCCCAAGAATGTCGTGAAGGCGACCCAGAGCGGCCCTGTTCGCCGCTACGAGGCGCCGTCGGCCGGCGACTATGCGCGCGGCATCAATCCGAACAAGGGCGCCGACGACTGATCGCTGGATGCTGCGGCGCCGGTTGAGGCGTCGCGCAGATTCCCTATATTGGTCCGAACGATTGCGCCGCCCGAATCCTCGCGCGGCAGGCGTTTTTCACGCCGTCGAGCAGGACCGTTCATGACCCTTCCCCAAGCCGTCGCATCGCCCCAACCAGCCGCAAGCGGCGCGCATGCCGGACCGCACATCGCCCATTCCCGGCTCGACAACGGCATGGAAGTGGTGGTCATTCCCGACCATCGCGCGCCTGTCGTCACGCACATGGTCTGGTATCGCAACGGCTCTGCCGACGATCCGCCGCTGAAATCCGGCATCGCGCATTTCCTCGAGCATCTGATGTTCAAGGGCACGAAGAACCATCCGCAGGGCGAATTTTCCTCGCTGGTCTCCGATCTCGGCGGCCAGGAGAACGCCTTCACAGGCCATGATTACACGTCCTATTTCCAGCGCGTGCCGCGTGAACATCTCGCGACCATGATGGAATACGAGGCCGATCGCATGACCAATCTCGTCCTGACCGACGAGGTGGTCGCGCCCGAGCGCGATGTGGTTCTGGAGGAGCGCCGCATGCGCACCGACAGCGACCCCGGCGCCGAATTGAGCGAGGCCGTGCAGGCCGCGCTGTTCGCCCATCATCCCTACGGCACGCCCATCATCGGCTGGGGCCACGAGATCGAGACGCTCGGCCGCGAGGACGCGCTCGCCTATTACGAGCGCTTCTACACGCCCGAAAACGCCATTCTCGTCGTCGCCGGCGACGTGCAGCCGGCCGACGTCGAAAAACTCGCCCGCGACACCTACGGCAGGATTCCCGCGCGCGGCGCCCCGCCTGTGCGCCGCCGTCCGCAGGAGCCGCCGGCCCGCGCGCGCCGCCATGTCTCGCTGGCCGACGAAAAGGTCGAGCAGCCGACATACGAGCGCGTCTATGTCGTGCCCTCCGCGCGCACGGCGGAGACCGGCGAAGCCGAGGCGCTCGAAGTGATGACGCATCTCCTCGGCGTCGGCCAGTCGAGCCGCCTCTATAAGCAGCTCGTGATCGAAAAGCCCGTGGCGGTGGCCGCCGGCGCCTACTACATGTCCTCCTCGCTCGATGCGACGCGGCTGTGGGTTTACGGCGTGCCGGCCGACGACGTCTCGCTCGACGAATTCGACACGGCCATCGACGGCGTGATCGCGGATTTCATCGCCAATCCGCCCGGCGACAAGGAATTCGAACGCGCCAAGACGCGCCTCGTCGCCGACGCCGTCTACGCGCAGGACAGCCAGGTCGCGCTCGCCCGCTGGTATGGCGCGGCTCTCGCCATCGGCGAGACCATCGAGGACGTGTCCGGCTGGTCGGCCCGCATCGAGGCTGTGACGCCCGAAGCGGTCGTCGCCGTCGCCCGCAAATGGCTCGACAAGCGTCGCGCCGTCACTGGATATCTTCTGCCCGAGGCCGCCGCGTGACCGATCTGTCGCCTATCCCCGAGACGTCCCGCGCCGCCGCTGTTCAGGAAATCGTCACCCCCGGCGGGCTGAAAGTCTGGCTCGTCGAGGACTACGCCGTCCCGCTGGTCGCGGTGCAGTTCGCCTTTCGCGGCGGCGCCTCGCAGGATCCGGTCGAACAGCCGGGGCTCGCCACGCTGCTCGGCGGCCTGCTCGACGAAGGCGCGGGCCCCTATGATTCCGGCGGCTTTCACGAGGCGATGGACGATCTCGCCGTCCATCTGCATTTCTCCGTCGACCGGGATCATCTCGCCGGCCATTTCCAGACGCTGACGCGTAATCTCGATCCCGCCTTCGAACTGATGCGCCTGGCGGTCAACGAGGCGCGGCTCGAACAGGGGCCGATTGATCGCGTCGTCTCGCAACTCGTCGCCAGCCTCAAGCGCGAACTGAAGGACCCGGACGCGGTCGCCTCGCGCACCTTCCGCGCCGCCGCCTTCCCCGGCCACGCCTACGGGCGCGCCGCGCGCGGCGAGATCGAGACGCTGTCGAAGATTTCGCGCGACGACCTCGTCGCCATGCGCGCGAAAATGATGGCGCGTGACAATCTGGCGATCGCCGCCGTGGGCGCGATCGACGCCGCAACGCTCGCCGCAAAGCTCGATGAGGTCTTCGGCGCGCTGCCCGCGCACGCGTCGCTTCTGACCGTGCCCCCCGCCGTCATGAGCGGCGTCGGTACGCGCATCATCACCGATATCGACGTACCGCAGGCGACGATCCGGTTCGGCCGGCCGGGCGTCGAGCGCGACGATCCCGACTTCATGGCGGCCGTCGTGGTCAACCACATCCTCGGCGGCGGCGCCTTCACCGCGCGGCTCTTCCGCGAAGTGCGCGAGAAGCGCGGCCTCGCCTATTCCGTCTATTCGCACATGCAGAACTACGATCACGCCGCGATGCTGGTCGGCGCGACCTCGACCAAGAACGAGCGCGCCGCTGAATCGCTCGCGGTGATCGAGGAGCAGATCGCCGATCTCGCGGCCAGCGGCCCGAGCGAGGAAGAACTGGCAAAGGCGCGCAAATTCCTGATCGGCTCCTACGCGCTGCGCTTCGACACCTCGACCAAAATCGCCGGCAATCTCATGCAATTGCAGCTCGAGGGCCGACCGACCGCCTATCTCGACCAGCGCAACAAGCTGGTCGCGGCCGTCGATCTCGAGGCCGCCAAACGCGCGGCGAAGAAGCTGCTCGGCGACGGGAAGTTGTTGGTAGCGCTGGCGGGCCGGCCGACGGGGATGTGAGCCCGCCCTGTCCGTTCAGCTCTTCTTGATCGCGACCAGGAAGAACCTGTCCGTCGGCAGCGCCATGTCGCGCGACATTGGTGCGAAATCGGTCGTCGCATTGTCGGGCGACCAGTAGAGATCGAAGCTCGCATCGAAGGCCGAGACGACATCCGCGTTGCAAGCGCCGAACTTGCCGAGTTCGCCATCGCCGTGGGTCTCGATGAACCACGAGGCGCGCGATCCGAGCGTTTGCTGCGCGCCCTTCAGCGCCTCGAATTCATAGCCCTCCACATCGAGATAGACGAGCGCGGGAAAGCCGTGTCGGGCCGACAGCGTGTCGATAGAGATTCCCTCGACGCTCTTGACCCCCGCGCCGGAGGCCAGCGCCACCGAGCCGTTGCGCTTCTGGCTGAACAGCACGGGGCCGTCGACCCGCGCGATCGCCGCGTGTGAAATCTCGACATTCGCGACGCCGTTCAGGGCGGCGTTGCGGCGCGCGATTTCCGCGTTGCGCTCGGTCGCCTCGATGGCGATCACGCGGCCGGTCGGGCCGACTTCGCCCGCCAGCATCATGGCGACGACGCCCTGATGCGCGCCGATGTCGAACACGAGGCCGCCCGCATTCAGCCCACGCCCCGCCAGCAGGTCGAAATCGCGCAGGCGCGGACAATCGACGCCGTACCATTCCGCCGCCGTCCGGTCGGCGATGGTCACGTGCAGCGGGCGTCCGGCGAAGACATGCGTCTCGACCCGGGTCTGGAACGTCATATCCTCGATTTTGTGTTTGGCGAGCCGCATCGCATCGGCCAGCGCGCCGAGGAGAGGGCGGTGGTGCGGGTCGAACGCGAGCGACATGGTCGGGCTCCAGACAAGAGATTGCCGCGAACATGGCGTCGGCTTGGCCTTGCGCCAACGCATCGGGCGGGGTCTTGGATCGAACTTTCGGCATTTGCCTTAACGGGCGGGCGTTTCGTCCGGTCGGTTAAGGCGGGATAAACCATAAGAGGCGCGCGCGGGCGCCTGAAGCGCCGGGGCGAACGTGTTAGGCTCGTTCTATGCATGTCGGCGATTCCATGACGTTGCGGCAATTCGGGAGCGCCGCCTGATGGCGGTGCGCCTGCTCGATCCCGTCACGGTCGACCGAATCGCCGCGGGCGAGGTCGTCGAACGCCCGGCTTCCGCCGTGAAGGAGCTCGTCGAGAATGCGCTCGACGCCGGCGCCACGCAGATCGACATCGTCATCGAGGATGGCGGCCGCAAGCTCATCCGCGTGATCGACAATGGCGCGGGCATGAGCGCCGAAGATCTCGCGCTTTCCGTCGAACGCCACGCGACCTCGAAACTGCCCGACGGCGATCTCTCCAATATCGCGACGCTCGGCTTTCGCGGCGAAGCCTTGCCCTCGATCGGCTCGGTCGCGCAATTGTCGATCGATGCGCGCGAACAGGGCGCCGCGATCGGCCATTCAATTCGCGTGGAGGCGGGAACGAAGCGCGCCGTTCAGCCGTCGGCCTGGCCGCGCGGCGCGCGTATCGAGGTGCGCGATCTCTTCGCCGCGACGCCGGCGCGTCTCAAGTTTCTGAAGTCTCCACGCGCGGAGGCGCAGGCCGTCGCCGATATCGTGCGGCGCATCGCGCTCGCCCATCACGACGTCTCCTTCACGCTGTCGGGCGATCACCTGACGACGCTCGCTTTTCGCGCGACCAGCGACGACGCCAAGGGTTTTTCCGATCGCGTCGCCCAGGTGCTCGGGCGCGACTTCATCGATAATTCGCTTCTCATCGAGGCCGAACGCGAGGACATGCGGCTGACCGGGTTCGCTGGGCTCCCGACCTGGCATCGCGCGACCGCGGCCATGCAATATGTCTTCGTCAACGGCAGGCCGGTGCGCGACAAGCTGCTCGCCGGGGCGGTGCGCGGCGCCTATATCGACTTCCTGCCGGCGGGCCGTCACGCCGCGCTCGCGCTCTATCTCGAATGCGATCCGCGCGAGGTCGACGTCAACGTGCATCCCGCCAAGGCCGAAGTGCGCTTTCGCGATCCGGGCCTGGTGCGCGGTCTCGTCGTCGGCGGCTTGAAGAGCGCGATCACGAACGCCGGCCATCGCGCGGCGGATTCGGCGCGCGCCGCAATTGCCGCCATGCAGGGCAGGGCGGGTGTATTCCAGTCGCCGCCGCCGCGTCCGTCCGCCGACTGGGACTGGCGCGCCTCACCCGCCGCGCCCTCGGGGTTAGGCGAGGCGCGGCAGGCCGCCTTCGATGTCGGCGATGTCGCGCCCTCGGCCGATGCGCGCGCGCATGCGGAGACGCGCGCGGAAGATGTCGCCGCGCCGCTCGGCGCCGCGCGGGCGCAGGTGCACGAGACCTACATCGTCGCGCAGACGCGCGACGGCATGGTGATCGTCGATCAGCACGCCGCGCACGAACGTCTCGTCTATGAGAGATTGAAGCGTCAGCGCGAGGAGCACGGCGTTGCGCGGCAGGGCCTGCTCGCGCCTGAAGTCGTCGAACTCGACGAAGCCTCCGCCGCGCGCGTCGCCGACGCCGCGCCCGAGCTCGACAAGCTCGGCCTGTCGGTCGAAGCCTTCGGGCCTGGCGCAATTCTGGTTCGCGAGACGCCGGCGCTGCTCGGACGCGTCGACATACGCCAGTTGATCGCGGACATCGCCGATACGCTCGCCGAGGATGCCGGACTGCAGGGCGCCGAGCGCCGGCTCGATCACGTGCTGGCGACCATGGCCTGCCACAATTCGGTGCGTGCGGGACGCAGGCTGACGCCGGACGAAATGAACGCGCTGCTGCGCGAGATGGAGGCGACGCCGGGCTCGGGCCAGTGCAACCACGGTCGTCCGACCTATGTCGAACTCAAGCTCGCGGATATCGAGAAACTGTTCGGGCGGCGATAGCTCCGTTCGCGGCGCTGTCATTGCGAGGAGCGAAGCGACGAAGCAATCCATCGCCGCATCCTGCTCCAGCTTCGGCGGATGGATTGCCGCGTCGGCCTTGCAGGCCTCCTCGCAATGACGGCTTGAACCGTTGCTACTTCAGCTTCAGCGCCTTCGTGAGATCGCCGACATTCTTCCGCTCGCCCTTGAGATGCTCGAGGCCGAAGCGCGCGGTGATGAGCTTGGCGATCGAGCCGGTGTCGTAGGGCGTGTGATCGACATGGCCGCGCCGCGCGAAGGGCGAGATGATGAGCGCGGGAATACGCGAGCCCGGCCCCCAGCGGTCGCTCCAGCCCGGTCCGCGCTGGCGCCTGGCATGATCCCAGAAGCCGCCGTTCTCGTCATAGGTGACGATGACGACCATGTCCTTCCATTGTGGCGACTTCGACAATTTCTCGACGAGATCGGCGATATGCGCGTCGCCCGTCATGATGTCGGTATAGGCGGGATGTTCGGTATAGACGCCGGCGGGCTTGTAGAAGCTCACCTGAGGCAGCGTTCCGCTCTCGATCGCCTTCACGAAATCGTCGCCGTCCTTGAGATGCTCTTCACGGTCTTTCGTGCCCGGCGCGAAGCGCGCGTAATAATTGAAGGGCTGATGGTGCGGCTGGAAATTCAGCGAACCGTCGTGGCGCGTGTAGATGACCGACCGTTTCTCGGCGCGCGGCCGCATGCCGTCCTTCAGCGCGGCGTTCCAGCCGCCGGAATACCAGATCCAGCTCACGCCCTTCGCCGACATCGTGTCGCCGATCGTCTTCATCTTCGAGGCCGGCAACGGCAGACCGATGCGTTCGCTGCCCTTGGGATCGGCCATGTCGAGCGCGCCGCCGTCGGCCGGAGGCAGGCCGCTCGGCTGATAGGGCGGCTGCGTCGTGTTCACCGAATAGCCGTCGGGCGTCACCTGCCCGCCGAGGCCGACCGTAAATGTCTTGACCGCGCCGTCCTTGGCCGATGGCGAGTCCGGCTTCTTTTTCAGCTTGCCCTTGTCGTCGAGGATCGCGCGCATGGAGTCCGGCGCATCCTTGTGCTCGGGCGCGCACAGGCACACGAGATACTGGTGGTTGAGATAGGAGCCGCCATAGGCGCCCATGAAGAAATTGTCGGCGAGCGTATACTCCTTCGCCCACTTCCACATTTTCATCTGCGAGCCGTCGAAATAGCCCATCGTGTAGCCGCCGACGGTCGACATGGCGGCGAACATGTCGTTCTTGCCGCCGTTGATCTGCTCGATGTTGTGGTAATAGGCGTGGATCGGGCTCAGCAGGACATCCGAGGCCTTTTTGTCGACGGGCGGCGCGTCGATCCGGAACGGCTTGTTCGGCATTTGCGGATAATTCGGATCCGCCTCGCCCTTGGAATTCCACACGCGCAGATAGGGCAGCACCGAGCCGTCGTGGTCGCGCTGCAGATAATCCTTCGGCTTGGCGTTCGCGATGCCGTTTGCGCCGGGAAACAGACCGTAGAGATTGTCGAAGCTGCGGTTCTCCGCATAGATCACGACGATGTTCTTGATCTTCGAGAGATCGGCGGCCTGCGCCGTCGCCAGACATCCGACGGCAGTGCTCGCCGTCAGAGCTGCGCGCATTCCGCGTCGCCAGCCGCCGTTGATCATCATGTGTCCCGCCCCTTGGTCGTCCCGCGGCGCGCGAGAGCGCGCTTCCTCTTGGCCCGGAAATGTAAAGCTAAGACGACACAGGTCAACCGAACCGCGTCACTCCTTGTGCGCGTGCCGAATGCGCCAGACGACGAAGGCGACCGCGGCGAGGACTACCGGCACCGAGGCGCCGGTTGCGACATTCGGATCGACATGCACGCCGCCGGCGTGCGCCCCCTCGAACAGAAGGTGCAGCACGCTCGACACGTAATAGGTGATGGCGGCGATCGACAGGCCTTCGACCGTCTGCTGCAGGCGCAATTGCAGACGCACGCGTTCCGCCATCTGCCGGATCTGGTCGGCGTTCTGGCTCTCCAGTTCAATGTCCACGCGCGTGCGCAACAATTCCGCGATGCGCGCGATCTTGGACGACAGGCTCGCCTGACGCTGTTCGATGGTCGCACAGGTGCGCATGGCCGGCGAAAGCCGCCGCGACAGGAAGGAGGCGAAGGTCGAGTAATGCGGCATGCGGCTCTCGCGGATCGACTCGAGCCGCGCGCGCACCAGTTCGTGATAGGCGCGCGTCGCGCCGAGCCGGAACAGGCTTTCCGACGAGCCCGTCTCGAGTTCCGTGGCGATCGCCGTCAGGCGATGGAGCAGGGCGCGATCAGCCTCGATTCCGCGCCCCTTCTCGACCGCCAGCAGCAGTTGCGGCAATTCCTCCTCGATCCGCCGGATCGGCTGCGATAGCCGCTGCGCGACGGGCAGGCCGAGCAGAGCGAGCATCCGGTAAGTCTCGATCTCGAGCAGCCGCTGCGTCAGCGCGCCGGCGCTTTCCGGCGACAGAGAACGATCGATGACGAGAAAGCGCACGAAGCCGAATGCGTCGGCGGAGAAATCGCTGGCGATGGTCGCTCGCCCCTCGTCGATCGAGGAGGCGGCGACCGCGGGGCCGGCGAACAGGCCCATGAAGTCTTGCGGCGCGTCGGCGGCCGCGATCATGTGCAGGTCGGCGGCGACCAGCAGCGGGCCAGGCTGTGGCAGCAGCCGCATCACGCTCTGCAACTCGTCCGCCGCCGGCCGGAACGGTTCCGCGCCGCCTGGAAAACTCCAGCTGTAGGTGACGAATTCGCCGTGCCGTTCGAACACCAGCCGCGCGGGCGAGAAATCGAGCCGGATCTGCTTGGCGCCCGTGTCGGGCGGCGCGACGCCGCGCGAGCGGGCGAGCTCGACCAGCGCTTCGACCGCGGCCGTGGCGCCGGCGGCGTCCGTGGTGAATGCGAACAGCAGCATGCGGCTCGGCGTTTCCGCGCGTGTGAAGGGCCGCGCATGGATCTCTCCGAGCGCCGCCGCCCGCAATTCATGTGGCTCGAAGCCGTATGCGCCGACCATCGCAACCCCGTCTATCCGCGCCTTCTCGCATGAATTGCGGCGCGGCGCGAGCCTTCTGAGCCTGACGGAAAACTCGAATCTTCATCCTGAGGAGCGCCTGAAAGGCGCGTCTCGAAGGATGGCCGAGGCTCGAAACGCCGGAGCATGCTTCGAGACGCGCTGCTTCGCAGCGCTCCTCAGCATGAGGGAAGTGGGTCGATAGCGAATTTTCGGCCGGGCTCTTCAGACTGGCAGGGTCTCGAACAGGCGCGCCAGCAGTTTCGTGCGCGGAACCAGGCAGGAGAGGAGAAGATGTTCGTGATGCGTATGCGGCCCGTCGCCGAGAACGCCGAGCCCATCGAGAGTGGGTACGCCGAGCGCGCCGGTGAAATTGCCGTCGCTGCCGCCGCCCGCGATCCGCTCGCCAGCGACGGGATAGCCGATCTCCCGCGCGAGCGCGGCGGCGTGATCGTAGAGATTCTGAATAGCGGGAGTCTTCACGAAAGACGGGCGGTAGAGGCCGGGCGTGACCTCCAGCTTCACGTCGGGGTCTACAGACTTCAGCGCCATCAACCGCTCGCGCACTTCCTTCTCGTGTTCAGGCAGCGGCACGAGGCAATACACATGCGCCTCCGCATGCAGCGGCACCATGTTCTCGTGCGTGCCGCCGGAGATCGTGCCGACGTTCAGCGTCACGTTGCGGGCATAGTCCGTCATGTCCTCGATTGCGACGACTTGCCGCGCCATCTCGCGGATCGCGCTGCGGCCTTTCGAATGATAGGCGCCGGCATGCGCGGGTATGCCCGTCGTCTTCAGGAAATAGCGCGCGATGCCGTGTCGCGCGATGGTCAGTTTGCCGCCTTCGCCCGAAGGTTCGACCACGAGCGCAATTCGATGCCTGCGCGCCTCGCGCTCGATGTGTTCGCGCGAAAAGGGGCTGCCGACTTCCTCGTCCGGAATCATCATCATGGTCACGGGCAGGCGCGGCCGCCTGCCCAACGCGTGCAGATGCGCCAGCGCCGCGAAGGCCATGGCGTTGCCGCCTTTCATGTCGTAGATGCCCGGCCCGAAGGCGCGGTCGCCTTCGACCCGCATCGGCAGCGGGCCGGCGAGCGTGCCGACGGGATGCACCGTGTCCATGTGACCCAGCAGCAGGATGCCGGGGCCCTCCGCTTCGCCCGCCAGGCGGCCGATGACGATGTCGCCGAAATCGGGCGCGCCGGAAATCCGCTCGACGCTGCCGCCCAAGGCGGCGATCAGCCGCGCCGCGAGCGCGCCGACGCGGTTGACGCCCTCCACATCCGGCGTCGGGCTTTCGATCGCCACCCATTCG